>DATJUS010000069.1:0-19171 GCA_035502175.1 Rhizomicrobium sp. | reverse complement strand
GTCTTCAGTAATGCGCTGCGTATTCAGGTATGCCTGCAGGGTCATAGCTCAACCGTTCCTGTTCGAAGTCAAAGAGTTTGCGGCACGTCATCAGCGCCTTGTAGTAAGCGCCGTTTGTCACGTCGCGGCTGATCTCGATGCATGAGGCCAGAACGCTGCGTGTCTCCACTGCGCCCATGAACTCGGTCATGCGCAGTGCGAATTCACTGTAGTATTCCTCCCACCCGTCGGTATCGAGATACATCATCATGATGGGCAGATAGATGCGCCTGGCCGGCGTCACCGCCTCGCCCGGCTGCATGATGTCCTTCTCGCGCAGCACGCACGCCTTGTTCTGCAAAACCAGGCTCGCACGCTTGTCGCCATTCGCGAGCACTGCGCCGTTGAGCACGAATTTTTCGCCCGGCTTCAGCGACAGTTTCAGCGGCATGAGGTTCTCCGGTACGCGGGTCCAATCTACGCACGCTACGCGCTTGTGGTTAACAAATGCCTTTCGGAAAGAAGAAAAGTCTTCACGCAAGATTAAGCATGGGGCGGCTTTGATAGACGCCTGACACGAAGGGATTTTCCGCTCATGGCGCAAGTCGCAGCCGCTCCCGGCCTGGATTCGCTCACCGGTCTCGACGCCCGCATG
The DNA here is from genome assembly GCA_035502175.1 of Rhizomicrobium sp. Taxonomy (GTDB): domain Bacteria; phylum Pseudomonadota; class Alphaproteobacteria; order Micropepsales; family Micropepsaceae; genus Rhizomicrobium. The sequence continues at coordinate 18,537 of DATJUS010000069.1, read as the reverse complement.
GCTGCGATCGCCAAGCTGGAAAAGCTTAGCGAAGACATCGATGCCGCGGTTGCGCGCAAGAAGTCGAACGGCGTTCTGCGCCGCGCGATCAAAGCATGGCAGCGCGGCGATCTTGTGCGCTCCGCGCAGCTCTCGCTCGAAGCGACCGGCGAGGACGATACGAACGCGAAGGCATACCACGTGCTCGCGATGGCGCTGCAGCGCATGGGCCATCAGCACAAGGCGCTGGTGACCTATGAGCGCGCCTTCGAACTCGATCCGACCGATCCGGAGCTGCTCATCAATCTCGGTCTCGCCGCGTGGAACATGAAGATCAACGACGGCGCACACAAGATGTTTCAGCTCTATGTCGAGGCGTGCCCCGAATCGCCGCTCGGCTACAACAATCTCGGTTCGGTGCAGAGCGACATGGGCTTTGTCGACACCGCGATCGAAACGCTGCGCGCCGCGATCTTCCGCATGCCCGCAGAAGCGGTGCTGTGGAATTCGCTGGCCACGGTGCTGGCGGAGAACGGCCGCGTCGAGGAAAGCCTGACCTTCTATCAGGAGGCCATCCGCCTCGATCCCAACTTCGCGCGCCTCTATCACAACATCGGTTACGCATGGTCGCATCTGGGCCATCTCGACAAGGCGCTCGACGCCTATAACGAAGCCCTCGCCCGCGCGGTCGAAGACGGCGAGAAGATGGAAGGCAAGCATTCGCGCTCCATCTGCCTCATCGGCATGGGCCAGATCAAAGAAGGCTTCAGCGAATACGAGATCCGCAACGACACGCGCTTCCGCGCCTATGTGCATCACCTTGTGAAAGCGCCGCTGTGGAAGGGCGAAGAGCTCGCCGGCAAGCGCATTCTCGTCGTCGGTGAGCAGGGCCTTGGCGACGAATTCATGTTCGCCAACATCCTTCCCGATTTGCAGGACGCCGTCGGCGAAACCGGCAAGCTCGAGATCGCCGTCGATCCGCGCCTGATTCCGCTGTTCCAGCGTTCGTTCCCGAAAGCCGATGTCGGCCGCTACGACGACCGCACGCTGATCGACAAGGACGGCAACAAGAATCTGCGTTTCATCCCGTTCTCCATCGACAAGGGCGAGCCGGACTATTGGGCGCCTATGGCCACGCCGCTCCACATCCTGCGCAAGTCGCTCGACGACTTCCCGCACAGGCCGTTCCTGATCGCCGATCCGGAACGCGTCGCCGATTACGCCGCACAGCTCGCGATGCTGGGCGATGGCGTGAAGGTCGGCATCTGCTGGCGTTCGATGATGCTGGGCGCCAAGCGCGCGAAATATTTCAGCGCGCTCGACATGTGGGGCCCGATCCTCAAGACGCCGGGCGTGACCTTCGTCAATCTCCAGTATGGCGATTGCGCCGATGAGATCGCGCGCGCCGAAGAGATGCATGGCGTGAAGATCCATCGCATCGAAGGCCTCGACCTCAAGGACGACATCGACGGCGCCGCCGCACTTTCGAGCGCGCTCGATCTCGTGATCTCCGCACCGACTGCGGCCGCGGCAACGGCGGGCAGCGTCGGCACCGAAGTCTGGTTCACCACCGCCGGCCGCACCTGGCCGCAGCTCGGCACCAATGAATATCCCTGGTACCGCAAGACGCGCGTGTTCAGCCCGGTGAAGTTCGGCGACTGGAACGACGTCATTCCGCGCATCGGTGACGCTCTCGCCGAATTTGCGACGTAACTTCCTTCACCTCCCCCTTTGTGGGGAGGTCGACGCGCGGAGCGGAGCGAGCACGTCGGGTGGGGGACGGTGCTTCGGATGGAGCGGCTGCCCACCCGGAAATGCTTCGCATTTCCGACCTCCCCACAACGGGGGAGGTTAGACAGCGCGCGAACTCGGAGCACATTCCGTAGCGCCTTCCTGGCCCACGCCATCATCTCGATCTTGCGTGCGAGATTGCGCACGGCACGGATCAGCACGCGGTTCTCCGCACGCCGCGCCATGCGCGTCTTGCTGTAGCGGCCGTGGCGAAAGCGGTTTGTGTTGCCGGGTTGACCACCCCGCTTGCGCTTTGGCGGACTGTCGTCAGACGCGAGCGTCGCCAAAGCTGCCATTTTCCTGAGTTTCTGCCGCATCCGTATTCGAACCCGCGTTTTCCGGGAGGGGGGTGCTTGTGGGTGTTTCCTTCCGCGCCACTTCCGCTTCGAGTTCCACGAGCTCGTGGTCCTCGAGCGCCAGCCCGGTCCGATCCATGGCGTGCCAGGTCTTCTTGAACTTGGGTGGCAGCCCCTTCATGGCGCGGTGATAGTCGACATACTGCTCGTCGGACATGTCCTCGACTTCGCGCTGCGTGCGCATGAGCGCAACTTCGCGCTTTTTCTCCTCGCGAAGCGCGCGTTCCTCTGCCGAAGCATCGCGCACGACATTGTAATTGTACTGGAACTCGCCTTTCATCTTCGCGATGGACGACAACAGTTCCGCCGTGGACGACATCATTCGCACGGCGTCGGTTCGCTCGCCGGAACGGGTGTTGTCCGCGAGACTTCGTGGTTCCGCGTTGCGCGCGTTCTCCATGCAATCGCCAATGCCGCGCGACACCGAGGCGATCATCTCTTCGATCGATTGCTGTATCCGTTGAGAAACACCAATCAGTTCCGTTTTCGGCCCGTCGGCCATGGTCATCTTCATGCGCGCATTATCCGCCCGTTTTGGAGGTGTTCGATAAGCAAAGGGGCGTTTTTTGCGTTTCGGGTGTTCGATAGGCGCGTGCTAACCCACACGAATGACGCGCAAGTCCTTGAATGGATTGGCGCCAGGTGCCCGACAAAAAAATTTTCTACCGGACAGAAAAAATCCCGAATGCGACGCTCGGCGCCATTCTATGGCGTTGTCAGGAACGCCCGCACATCCGCCGCCGACGTGTCGGCCACCTCTTCCATCGGGATGTGGCCGGTGGCGGGATAGATGATGAGCTTCGAGTGCTTCACGAATTTTGCCCAGTCATGCGCGGTGGCGACAGGGATGAGTCCATCCTTTTCGCCCCACAGGATCAGCGTCGGCATCGTGAGCGCCGTTGTGTGGTCGCGGACATAGGTCTCCATCGGCGACTGGAAGCGCGCGAGCGTCGCCTGGCGCGTGCCTTCCATGCGCGCGAAATCCCAGTACCAGTCGATCATCGCGTCGTTGATGATCTCCTTGTGCACGATCGCCTTGTTGAGGCCTTCGCTCACGATAGAGCGCGGTGTGACATGCAACAGGAGCAGATTCACGACCGGGATGCGCGCCAGACGGAACGCGAGCGGCGTGCCGCTTCCCGCCTTGAACGGCAAGCCGCCGGCATCGACGAGAATCAGCCTGGTCACGCGGCTCGGGTTTTCTTCCGCAAAGCGCGCGGCGACACCGCCACCCATTGAATTGCCGGCGAGTGCGAAACTCTTGAAGCCCTCCTTGTCGGCGAACGCGCCCACAAACTTCGCCATACCTTCCTGGCTGTAATCGCCGTTCGGCACGGCGCCGGTGAGGCCGTGACCCGGTAGATCGACGGCGACCACGTGGAATTTGTCAGAGAGCGTCTTTGACCAGGGCTCCCACGTCAGGAACGACGCATTGGATCCGTGCAGGAGCAGAAGCACCGGCGCGTTGCTGTCACCGCGGGCGCGGTAATGCGCGCGGGCGCCATCGGGCAGCATCACGAACTCGGATGCGGGCGCGTTGTACTTGGTTTCGAGCGTGGCGCGCGGAATATCCGGCGTCGAGAAATACCAGAGCGCTCCGCCGATCAGCGCGAGGAGAACGACGAGAATTCCGAGAAACCTGCCCATGATGCGCCCCCGATTTTGGCGCGCTTCGCATAGCACACGCAGCGCGAAACGTCAGCTTAAACAGGCAAGCAGGGAATCCTGGTTCGGCTCTGCGGCCACGCGGACGCTGCGGAAAGTGAGCGGGGCGAGCGCCTCCGCGGTGACATTGCTGATGCACACCGCCATCACGGTTTCGAGAGGAAGGTCTGCCACGGCGTCTTTGAAGATGCGGGCGCTGCGGGCGGAGAAGAACAGGGCCGCATCGATCTCGCCGTTTGCAAGTCGCGCGCGAGCGTCGCCTGGCAACCCGACATCCGCGACATCATAGAGCACCAGCGTGCGCACATCGAAGCCCTGCGCTTTCAGGAGAGTCGCGAGCGTGCCGTCGGCTTCGGCGCCTTTGACATGCAGCAGCGCGCCCTTCTCCGGCGAGGTCCATTCCTGTGTTGCGGCGGCAAGCGTTCTGGAATCGCCATTGGCGTTGCGGACGGAGGTAAAGCTGTGCGCGCGCGCTTCTTCTTCCGTCTGCGGTCCCACGGCGAACACGGGCACGTCGCGGCGCAGTGTCCGGCGCATGAGCGCACGCACGCCATTGGCGCTGGTGGCGAGGATCGCCTGCACGCCGTCGAGCGAAACTTCGGGACCATCATGGAAATTGGTTTGCAACAGCGGCGCGATCACCGGTTCGTGGCCGCGGCTTTTGAGAATCTCCGCGATGCGCGCGGCGTCCTCTTCCGGCCGCGTGATCAGCACGCGCATGTCAGAGATCGAGCCACTGCGTAGCACGTGGCTTCAGCGTGGCGCCGGCTTTGTATCCCGCCTCTTCAGCTTCGCGACGCGGATTGGGGCCCAATGTCAGCGTGAAACCTGTATCGACGCCGTCGCTGCCGTCCGGCGCGAGGACTTCGCCGCGAAACGACAGCACGCCATCGCGGACGGTCGCGAGTCCCGCCATCGGCGAGCGGCACGACCCTCCGAGCGCGCGCTGGAACGCACGCTCGCAATCGAGTGCGAGTTCCGTGTCCTTGTGATTGAGCTGCGTGACGATCTCTCGCGCGCGTGTGTCGGTGTCGCGGATTTCGATGCCGATGGCGCCCTGCGACAGCGCGGGAAGAAAATCATCGAGCATGTGTGTCGCGCGATTTTCCAGCCCCAAGCGCTTCAAGCCCGCGAGCGCGAGCAGCATCGCGTCCATCTCGCCCTCGTCCAGCTTGCGCAGACGCGTATCGACATTGCCGCGGAGGAGAATGCATTTGAGATCGGGGCGCGCACGTTTCACCTGCGCCTCGCGGCGCACGGAGCTTGTGCCCAGCACCGCGCCATGCGGCAGTTCGGCGAGCGTCTTTGCCTTGTTCGAGACGAACACATCGCGCGGATCTTCGCGTTTCAGGACCGCGGTGATGTCGAGGCCCGGCGGCAAATCGACCGGCACGTCTTTCATCGAATGCACAGCGAGGTCGATCGCGTCGTTCAACAGCGCGTCTTCAAGCTCTTTCACGAACAGGCCCTTGCCGCCGGCATCGGCGAGCGAGCGGTCCTGGATCTTGTCGCCCGTGGTCTTGAGGACGACGATCTCGCTCTCCGCGCCCACGCCTTTCAGCAGACCGGCGACCATATTCGCCTGCACCAGCGCGAGCTTGGAGCCGCGCGTGCCGATGCGAAGTGGTTTTTCCTTTTGCGTCATGGCCGGTTCGGGTTAGGACGCCCCTGTCTAACATAAGGAAGCGCCACGTTGCGCGAGTGGACGGTCCTGGGCCTTGAAACCAGCTGCGACGAAACCGCCGCTTCGGTGGTGCGCGGGTCCGCACCGGGGCCGGGCACGATCCTGTCGAACATCGTGTTTTCGCAGCTCGACGCGCACCGCCCCTATGGCGGCGTCGTGCCGGAGATCGCCGCGCGCGCCCATGTCGAACGGCTGGACGATATCGTCGAAGAAGCGCTGACTACCGCCGGCGTGACGCTTGCCGATCTCGATGCGGTGGCGTCGACGTCGGGGCCCGGTCTCATCGGCGGCGTGATGGTGGGCCTCACCACCGCGAAGGCACTGGCGCTTGCCGCGAACAAGCCGCTGATTGCAATCAATCATCTCGAAGCGCATGCGCTCACCGCACGTCTGACCGAAGGCGCTGAATTTCCATTTCTGCTGTTGCTGATCTCCGGCGGGCATTGTCAGCTGCTTGGCGTGGCCGGTGTCGGTGAGTTCAAACTCTACGGCACAACGATCGACGATGCGGTCGGCGAGGCGTTCGACAAGACGGCGAAGCTTCTGGGCCTGCCCTATCCCGGCGGCCCGAACATCGAGAAAGCCGCGCAGAATGGGAACGGGAAGCGCTATGCCCTGCCCCGCCCGATGCGCGGACGCGAGGGTGCGGACTTCTCGTTCTCAGGTCTCAAAACCGCCGTGCGCCAAATCGTGCAGGAGCAACAGGCCGACGCAAACGATGTCGCCGCGTCGTTTCAGAACGCAGTCGTCGACATTCTTCTCGACCGCACGCGCGCGGCGATGACGATGTTCAAGGACGGTTTCCCCGACGCGCGCGATCCGGCATTCGTTCTCGCCGGCGGCGTCGCCTCCAATCACGCGATCCGCAATGCGCTGACGACACTGGGATCCAACGAAGGCTTCCAGACAAAAATACCCCCGCCCAGGCTTTGCACGGACAATGCCGCGATGGTCGCCTGGGCGGGGGTTGAACGTGGCCAGCTGGGTATCTTCGACGGGCTGGGCACCGCACCGAAGGCCCGCTGGCCCTTGAGCACGCTTACCGGGGGGAGGGGGCCGGCGCGCTCAAACCTGTAGGTCTTAGACGAGCGAGAACGAGGTCGCCGCCATCAGGACCGCGGTCGCCGCAATCAGGGCCGTGGTCAGGATGGTGATGACATTGCTGTCGCCGGTTTCGCGCTTTGCGCTTTCGATGAATTCGTTCATGGCGGTCTCTCCTTAAAATCTGGCCGGGAGCGCCCCTCCAAGCCGTCCAATCTTTGTGGGCTCTCTCCTGCCTCACGAGGATGAAATAGGAGCCCTCCGACCGATCTACAAGTGAACGATTTATAAAATATTCATTGTTCAACTGTCGTAATTCTCTTGTAAGCCATTGTTATTAAACAATTATATCACGGAAGAATATTATTACGCGCGTTGTGCATAGCAGCAATGCAAAAAGGCGAGGCCACTTTTCAGTGACCCCGCCCTTGCAGATCCGAACCGCGCTTCTAGCCGTGCAGGGCGCCCAGGAGCCACAGAACCAACAGGATAATCAAGACCAGGCCGAGCGCGCCGCCGAGGCCGCCGCCGCCATAGGTCCGGTAGCCGTAATAGCCGCCACCGCCGCCAACCAGCAAAACCACCAGAAGAATAATCAGGATCAATGTCATGTCGCGTTTTCCTCTCAATCCCCTCAGAGGAAGGAAACGCACGAGGCCGGGATTCGGCCCTCGCCCCGCAGGGCGCGACCCGCTAAGCAGCGCCCATGAAAATCGCGACCTGGAATATCAATTCGGTGCGGCTGCGCATCAATCTGGCGACGCGCTTCCTGCGCGAGCATCAGCCGGACGTGCTGTGCCTGCAGGAAACGAAGGTCATCAACGATCTCTTCCCGCACGCCGCGTTCGAGAAGCTGGGATACGTCCATCACGCGATCCACGGACAGAAGGGCTATCACGGCGTCGCCGTGCTTTCGCGCATTCCGTTTCGCGAGCAGTACAGCCACGAGTTCTGTTCGAACAGCGATTGCCGCCACATCCAGGTGACGCTGGAGAACGGCGTGGAGCTGCACGATTTCTATGTGCCCGCGGGTGGCGATATTCCCGATCCGGCGGTCAATGTGAAATTCGCGCACAAGCTCGGCTTCCTGCGCGAGATGGCGGACTATTTCGGCAAACGCAAAGACCGCAGCACCAAGCCGATGATCATGGTCGGCGATCTCAACGTCGCGCCGCTGGAACATGATGTGTGGGGTCACAAGCAACTGCTCGACGTCGTCAGCCACACGCCCGTCGAAACCGGATTGTTAAGCGACGTGAAGGCATCTTTCGACTGGATCGACGTCACGCGCGAATTCATTCCGCCGGCTGAGAAGATCTATTCGTGGTGGTCGTACCGCGCCGCCGATTGGGCGGCGTCGGATCGCGGCCGCAGGCTGGACCACATCTGGATCAGCCCCACGCTCAAACCCGCGCTCAAATCACAGTCGATCGTCCGCAAGATGCGCGGCTGGGAAAAAGCGTCGGACCACGTACCGGTGATCGCGGAACTCGCTTTGTAGGGTTTCGGACAAAGGGGTCGCGACATTCTGCGACAGAGTCTCGTGACTCTCGCAATCCCGCGATGTTAGCGTCGCCGCCCAGGCGTTGGGGGCAATAATGACGGTTTTTCACGGTACGAAGCACGACGACATTTTCAACGCGTCGTCGGACACGACCTCCGACACCTTCGACCTTTTCAAGGGCGGCAATGACACCGTCACCGCAGGCAGCGGCGATGACGTGTTCAATCTCGGCGCCTCGCTAAACGCCGCCGACCGCCTCGACGGTGGCACCGGACGCGACGTGGCGATCCTGCATGGCGACTATTCCGCGGGCCTGACGCTCGACGACCAGACGCTTCAGAACATCGAGGTTCTGCGTCTTGGCACGGGCTTCAGCTACAACCTGACCATGGCCGACGGCAACGTCGCGTCCGGCGCCTACATGTCGGTCAATGCGAGCAAACTCAGCGCCGCGTACAGCCTCACCTTCGACGCCTCTGCCGAAACCGACGGCCACTACATCGTCTATGGCGGCAAGGGCAACGACACACTCACCGGCGGCGCGCTCGCCGACAAATTCCATCTGGAGCAGGGCGGCAACGACACCGTGCACGGCAACGGTGGCGACGATGTCTTCGTCATGGGCGCCGCGTTCACGAGCGGCGACATCATCGACGGCGGCACGGGCAATGACACGCTGAGCTTAGACGGCACCTATTCGACGCTTGCGCTTTCCGATACCGCGATCACAAACGTCGAGACGTTGAAGCTCCTGGGCAACTATAACTATATCAGCGTATCGATCGCCGGAGACATCGCCGGCGGCCATACGCTCAATATCGATGGAACCGGCGCAACAAGAATCAATACCTTCGACCTGACAGCGGCAACCTCCACGGGGTATGCGATCACCGCCGGAGGCGTTTTTGAGCAGTTCGTGTTCGGCAGCAATTTCTCCGCCGCCACAACGATGGCCGGCAGCGCTGGCGGGAACTCAGGTATTACGCTCAACGGAACCTATGCGAGCACGGTCACCTTCTCCGATACGAACCTCAACACAATCGGAAACCTGAGATTCAACGGCGACCATTCCTACACGGCAGCGGTGGTGGGCAACATCAGCGCCGGCAACTCAAGCGGAGGCCCTCTCAGTGTGATCTCGTCGGTCACCCCGGGACACAGCGTCTTCCTCGACCTGACGCAGGGGAATTCAACAGCCTACCTTATCAACAACGGCGGCGACGGCGACCTGACGGTAAAATTTGCAGGAAACTTCTCCGCCTCGGACACTTTCGCCAATCATGACACCGGCGTTTTCACGATCGAGCTCGATGGCGATTACTCATCGGGTGTGACGTTTGGGGGCGGTGGGGCCACCAAACTGAAACTCGACGACGGCTTCAGTTACAAGCTTACGATGAATGCGGGGGCGCTAAGCACAGTCGATGCCACCGCGTTGACCGCGGGCCACACGCTGAACTTCGATGCGACCGCCGCCGCCAGCGCCCTCGCCATCACCGGCGGCGCGGGCGACGACACCGTCAAGTTCGGCAGCAACTTCACGGCGTCCGACGCCTTCAACGGCGGCGCGGGCAACGACACACTCTCGCTGAACGGCGATTATTCCGGCGGCTACACGTTCGGCGCGGGCCAGCTTACCAGCGTCGAGAATATCGTGATGGCCGACGGCCACTCCTACTCGCTCGCCACAAACGACGCCAATGTAGCCGCCGGCGCGACGATGACCATCGATGCGAGCGCGCTGACCGGTTCCAACCAGTTGTTCTTCGACGGCACGGCCGAGACCGACGGCCATTTCGCCTTCATCAGCGGCGCAGCCGACGACGTGATCGAGGGCGGCAAACTCTCCGACACCTTCGACATGAGCCGCTCGAACGGCGCGTTCGTCTCCGGCAATGACGGCAACGACTCGTTCACGTTCACCACAAGCGCCAGCCTGCTCTCCGACAACGTCGACGGCGGCGCGGGCACCGACACGCTGATCCTGAACGGCGATTTCTCCGCCTCGCAGACAGCACTGACCGCAGGTAACCTCAGCAACATCGAAGCCGTGCAGCTTTTGGGCGCGGCCAACCACTACAACCTCTCGCTGGGGACCGGCATCACCAGCGCCAGCACGTTCACCATCGACGCCAGCGCGGCCGCCAGCATGGCCATGGATCTGAGCGGCGCGGGCACAAAGACCTATGCCGTCACCGGCAGCAGCGGCGACGACACGATAACATTCGGCACCAACTTCCTCGCCACCGACACGATCGATGGCGGCGCGGGCAACGACACGCTCTCGCTCGCGGGCGGCCAGACCCTCACCTTCGGCGCGACAACGCTGACCGGCATCGAGACACTCGCGCTCTCCGGCGGCGCCTACAGCATCACCACCAATGACGGCAATGTTGCCGCCGGCAAAACGCTGACGGTGGACGCGACCGCGCTCACCACCGCGCAGGCGCTCACCTTCAACGGCGCGGCGGAGCAGGACGGCAATTTCGTCTTCGAATTCGGCGCGAACTTCATCGCCGGCGACACCATCACCGGCGGCGCGGGCAACGACACGCTGAGCTTCACGGGCACGCAGACGAGAACGCTGTCCAGCACCGCCATCAGCAGCATCGAGACATTAGATTTGAACGGCGGTGGCACCACGACCATCACGGGCGATATCGCGGGCGGAAGCACGCTCACCATCAACAGCGTGAACCGATTGAGCCTCGATCTGACCGCCGCGACCTCAAGCGCCTATGACATCAGCATAACCGGAGGGACATCCTCCACCATAACGTTTGGCGGAAATTTCACGGCCTCTGACGTCATTCACGACACACGGGACAGCGGAAATCTGTTCCTCGATGGAGACTATTCCGGCGGTCTGACGCTCTCCGGCACGAATATCTCTGGCGTTCAAGAGGTGAGGTTAGAGGACGGGTTTTCCTATGCGGTCTCCGTGGTCGGCCAGATCGGTCAGAGCGGCGGCGGCTTCGTGGCCTTCCGATCGGAAGTGAATGCCGGGCACTCGGTTGCGCTCGATCTGACCCAGTCGACGGCGACCAAGCTGGATGTGCTACAGGAAGGTACCGGCGATATGTCGGTGAAGTTCGCCGGCAATCTCCACGCCACCGATTCCATCTCCGGCGGCGGCTCCATGACGGTGGAGCTCGACGGCGACTATTCGTCCGGACTGACTTTCGCGGATTTTGGCGGCACAAAGACGCTCAGCTATGTCAATACGCTGAAGCTCGACGACGGCTTCAGCTACAAACTCGCGATGGACGAGGACAATAACGGCTTGACGCTCACGGTTGACGCGAGCGCGTTGACCGCAGGCCATACGCTGAACTTCGACGGAACCAACGATTCGAGCGGGCTCACCTTCAAGTTCGGCTCAAACTTCTCCACCGCTGATGTCATCACGGGCGGCGCGGGCAACGACACGTTGATCATCAAACCAATGACCGGCGTCTTCACGGCGACGACGATCACGAATGTGGAGACCCTGCAGTTCGCCAACAGCGGCACCAGCGTCAACATCACCACCAACGATGCCAACGTGGCGTCCGGCGCGACGCTGAAAGTGGATGCCTCGGGCATCGTAAATGACGGCGGCTTTTTCATCTTCGACGGTAGCGCCGAAACCGATGGCCATTTCGCGTTCGTCGGCCCGGGCGACTCGAGCGGTCTGAGCATTACCGGCGGCGCGCTGTCCGACACCTTCACTCTGGGTACTGACCTTACGGCCCTCAATTATATCTACGGCGAGGGCGGCGACGATATCTTCACCTACTCGGCGATTGGAACGCAGTACTTTGCGTTCGATGGCGGCTCCGGCAACGACACGCTGTCCCTCACCGGCGGCGGCACGGCCCATGCGGGCGATTTTTCCATCACGAGCGTGGAGACGCTAAAGCTCGACGACAACACCTACAGTCTCACTTTGGCCGACGGCGACGTTGCCTCGGGCGCCACTCTGACGGTCGATGGCAGCGCGCTGACGGCCAGCCACAGCCTCACCTTCGACGGCTCTTTGGAGACGGATGGCAAGTTCGCCATCACCGGCGGCGCCGGCAACGACACGCTAAAAGGCGGCGCGGGCGCCGACACTATCACCGGCGGCATGGGCGCCGACACGCTGACCGGCGGCGGCGGTGAGGATGTTTTCGTCTATACCGCGGCCAGCCAGTCCTCCAGCACGACCTATGACACCGTCAAGGATTTCGCGGCGGGCACGGATGCGTTCAACCTCACCTCGACCGTCCTCCACATCGCGTCGATCAGCGGCACGGTCGATGAGGCGTCCTTCGACGCCAATCTACAGGCGCTCGGCGCGTCGCATCTTCAGACAGCAACCATCCTGACAGTCACCGGCGGCGATCTCAGCGGCCACACCTTCCTGGTCGTCGACGGCGACGGCAACAACACCTACACGGCGGGCCAGGACTACGTGATCGACATCACCGGCTATACCGGCACGATCACGACCGGTGATTTCTTCTAGCGCGGTTAGGCGGTCCCGACCGGGGCCGCACCGCCGCGCATCTGCTGCATGCCTTCGGCGCGCGAGCGGTAGAGCGAGGCGAAATCGATCGGCTCGACGAGGAGCGGCGGCATGCCGCCGTCGCGCACGACGTCGGCGATGATGCGGCGCGCGAACGGGAAGATCATGTGCGGCGCTTCGATCAGGAGCGCGGGCTGGCGCATCTCTTCCGGAACGTTCTGCAACAGGAAGATGCCGGCATAGATCAGCTCGAGCATGAACATCGGCTTGTCGTCGGCCTGGGCCGATACGCGCAGCTTGAGTTCGACTTCGAAATGCTGCGCGTCCATCTGCTTGGCCTGGAGATCGACGTTGAGATCGATCTGCGGACGGTTGGCGCCGAAGCTGCCGGGCATGCCCGGATTCTCGAACGAGAGATCCTTCACATACTGACCGACGACCTGAAGCCGGGGCGCATTCGCCGGATCAAAACCGTTGCCGCCGTTTTCCGGGGTTCCTTCGCCGCTCATCACGCAAATCCTTTCAAAAACAGGGCGTGCGGGTACCACGGACCAAGCCGCCTGCACAAGGCGCGGGACAAATCAAAGCCGCATTCCTATATAAAGCTTGTCTGGACCGGGCAGACGGCGCGGTTTAGGCTTAGATTCAAGGGTTAAGGGCCCAAGGTTGCTTACGTGATGGCGAATTCCCAGATTCTCGAAATTGTCATTCTGGCGGTGGTGGCGGGTGTCATCCTGTTCCGCCTGTACACGGTTCTGGGCCGTCGCACGGGTCACGAGCGTCCGCCACAGGAAGATTATCGCTTCCAGCCGACGCCGGATGCGCCGCAGCCGACTGCGAACGACACCACGCGCGTGATGCCGCAGCCGCGCCGCGCGGAGACCGCCGACACCGCCCCCGATCCGGTGTCGCGTGGCATCACGGCGATCAAGCTCGCCGACCGCAGCTTCGAGACCGAGCATTTCCTCGACGGCGCGCGTCAGGCCTATGAAATTATCGTGACGGCGTTCGCGAAGGGCGACCGCGCGGCGCTGAAGCCGCTGCTCAGCGACGAGGTCTATCACGCGTTCGATCAAAGCATCGCCGCGCGCGAGAGCGCGAAGGAAACGGTCGCATTCACCTTCGTCGGCTTCAAGGACACGAAGATCACCGACGCCACGCTCAACACCGCGCGTATCGCGGATCTGACGGTGACGTTCGGCGCGCAGTTCATCTCCGCGACCACGAGCGAGACCGGTCAGCTGATCGAAGGCGATGCGAAGACCGTGCGCGACGTCACCGATGTGTGGACGTTCTCGCGCGACACCCGCGCGCGCGATCCGAACTGGACGCTGGTGGCGACCTCCGGCGATCTGCCCTAAGGCATGCGCCGCCCGCGGTTTCTCGCGACCATCTTTCTTTTCATCATCGTTCCCGTGGCTGCCGCTTTAGTGTGGTGGCTGACCCAGCCGCCTGTTGCCGGGCCATTGAAACTGACGCCGGCGCAGTTCTCCGATCTTGCCGACTGGACGGACGGCGATCCGCGCGCGGCGCTCACCGCTTTTCGCCGCTCGTGCTGGCAGATGGAATTGAAGGCGCCCACCGCGCAAATCGGCGATTACGCGGGGCATGCATCCGATTGGCTTGAGGTTTGCCGTCACGCGCCCGCGCATCCGAACGATGCCCGCGAAGCGCGTGCGTTCTTTGAAGAGAGTTTCACGCCCTTCGCCGTCAGCGCAGGCGCGGTGAAGGATGGACTATTCACCGGCTATTACGAACCGCAGCTGCATGGCAGCCGCACGAAACACGATCGCTACCAGGCGCCCGTCTATGGCTTGCCGGACGATCTGCTCAACGTGGATCTCGGGGCATTCCGCGACACGCTGAAAGGCGAACGCATCGCCGGCCGGCTCGTAGATCACACGCTTGTGCCGTATGCGACACGCGCGGAGATCGATGCGAAGGGCCTGGCGTCGTCGCATACTCTTTTCTACGGCGACGATCCGGTGGCCGTGTTCTTCCTGCATATCCAGGGATCCGGGCGCGTGGTGTTCGACGATGGAACGTCGGCGCGCGTCGCCTATGCCGGGCAGAACGGCCATCCCTACACCGCCGTCGGCAAGACGCTGATCACTATGGGCGCGCTGAAGCGCGAGAACGTATCGATGCAGAGCATCGCCGCGTGGCTGCACACGCATCCATCCCAGGCGCGCGCGGTGATGGAAAGCGATGCCTCCTATATCTTCTTCAAGGAGACGCCGCTGGGCGATCCAACACTCGGCAGCCCCGGCACCGAAAGCGTGCCGCTGACGCCTGATGCGAGCGTGGCGGTCGACAACAAGGTGCATCCGCTCGGCGTTCCGCTGTTCATCTCAACGACGACGCCGGACGGAAAACCGCTGCACGGCCTGTTCGTCGCGCAGGACACCGGCGGCGCGATCAAGGGCTCCGTCCGCGCCGATATCTTCTTCGGCTTCGGGCACCGTGCAGAATCGCTGGCCGGTGAGATGAAGCAGAGAGGCGCGATGTTCGTGCTGCTGCCGAAATCCGTCGCGGCACACATGAAACAGCCATGAGGCGCAAGACCACCGACGCGGAACGCGCGGAGTTCGTCGAAGCGTTCAAGGAAACGCGGCCGATGAAGCCCGCGCCGAAGAAAGCCGCGAAGAAGATCACCAAAGCCGAGCTGCTGGCGCCGAAGAAATTCACCGGCGGCCTCGACGGCAACACGGCGGACCGCTTGCGCAAAGGCGCACTGGAGCCGGAACGCCGCATCGACCTGCACGGCATGACAGAGGCGGTCGCGCATCGCACGCTGCTGACCTTCCTGCGCAATGCGCAGCGCGGCGGTGCGAAGCTCGCGCTCGTGATCACCGGGAAGGGCGCGCAGAAGCCAGACCCCTACGCGCCGTTCGATCTGGAACTGGAGATGCGTTCGCGCGGTGTTTTGAAATCGATGGTGCCGCGCTGGTTCAAGGAGCCGGAATTCGCGGCGCTGATCGCCGACCATCGCAACGCCCATATCCGCCACGGCGGCGGCGGCGCGCTCTACGTTTATCTGAAGAAAAAGCGCTAGGCGCCGAGGCGCTTTTTGATATCGCGATAGGCAGCAGTGATGAGTGCGTTCAGCGCTTTGTCGTCGAGCGCCTTACCGGGCTTGAGCTTCACATGCCGTATATGCTTGCCGGTGCCCTCGAGCAGGTGGGCAGGATCGGCGAGATCGGCGCCGTGATAGAAGCCGACATTCGCGTGCGCCTTGAATGCGCCGACATAACCGAACGGCGCATCGTCGACGCAGGCGATCGGGCAGCCGTCATGAAACAGTTCGCGCACATCCGGCCCGCAGGCCCGCATCTTCTCGAACCAGCTCCGCACCGTGAGCCGATGCGGATCGACGGCATCGAACCACGCATCGATGCACGGATCGCGCTTCGTCGTGCTGTCATAGCGCAGGACGTCTTCCATCGGCTCAGATCACTTTGGCCTTCGTGGCCAACGCTTTGAGCGACACTTCCGGCCGCGCGCCGTAATGCGAGATCACCTCGGCAGCGGCGAGCGCGCCGAGCCGCCCGCAATCGGCGAGACCGCGATTGTGTGTGAGCCCGTACATGAAACCCGCCGCGAACTGATCGCCCGCACCGGTCGTGTCGATGACCTTCGCTACCGGCGCCGCTTCGATCACATGAACCTCCGCACCACGCGCGATGACGCAGCCTTTCTCGGAGCGCGTGATCGCCGCGATCTTGTTCATCGGCTTGAACGCCTGCAGTACGTCGTCAAAATCGGTGACCTCGAACAGCGCCTTCGCCTCGTCCTCGTTGGCGAAGAGGATGTCCAGATGCGGCAGAAGTTCAAGAAACTCGCCGCGATAGCGCCCCATCAGAAACGGATCGGAGAGCGTGAACGCAACCTGCGTGCCGGCGTGTTTCGCGATGTCAATGGCCTTCAGCGACGCCGCCTTCGCCGTCGGCGCGTCCCACAAATAGCCCTCGACATAGATAACGTCGGAGCTTGCAATATCGGACTCATTCAGATCGGTGATCGAGAATTCGCGCGCCGCGCCGAGATAGGTATTCATGCTGCGCTGGCCGTCCGGCGTCACCGCGATCAGGCAGCACGCCGTCTGCGGGCCGCTGTCGGCCGGCGCTGTCGTATAATTGAGACCGAGTTCGCGCATGCTGGCGGCGAACGCATGACCGAGACGATCTTCCTTCACCTTGCCGGCGAAGTTGCCCTTCGCACCCAGCGAGGCGAGGCCCGCCATTGTGTTCGCCGCCGAGCCGCCGGCCACTTCACGCGTGTTGCCGAACGCGCCGTACAATTGTTCGGCGCGGTATTCATCGATCAGGGTCATCACGCCCTTGGCGACGTTGTGGGTCAGGAGAAAGGCGTCGTCCGTGGCCGCGAGCACATCGACGATGGCGCTGCCGATGCCCGTGACGTGATACTGTCTGGCCATAATTTCCCCGCCGCGGCGTGTTTGCGTAGGATGGGTTAAAGGACCGACCTCATGTTCGCAAGCATCGGCCGCGCGCTCGGGTTTTTCTTCAATCCCGCCTTTTTCGGCACGGTGCTGAAGGCGGTGGGGCTGACGCTGGTCCTGTTCATCGTCCTGCTCGCCGGCGTGGAATATGGCCTGCATCTACTGCCGACGCTAGGCAATCCCACGATCAACCACATCCTGGAGTGGATGGCGCCAGTCCTGATGCTGATCGGCCTGTTCGCGGTCGGCGGACCGGTGACCGCACTGTTCGGATCGCTCTATCTCGACCGCGTCGCCGACGCGATCGAGGCGCGCGCCTATGCCGGCGACGCGAAAGCGCCCGGCGCGAAGATCACCACCAGTCTCGGCGCCGGTATCCGGCTCGCCGGCGCGGTGATCCTTGCCGACGTGCTGCTGCTGCCCGCCGATACGTTTTTTCCCGGCGCCGGCGAGGTTCTGACCATTCTCGTCAACGGGTTTCTTCTGGGGCGCGAATATTTCGAGCTCGCGGCGCTGCGCCACGTGTCGACGAAAACCGCGGATGCGCTGCGCCGGCGGAACTGGGCCAGCGTGTTCGCGGGCGGTTTGTTGATCTCGGTTCTCAGCGCTATACCCTTCGCCGACTTTTTCGCGCCCCTCTTCGGCGCGGCCTTGATGGTGCATTTCTACAAGCGCGTGGCGCAGGAGAAGACATGATCCGCAAGCTTGTCGTTGTTTCGGCGTGTATCCTGCTCGCGGCCTGCGCCAACAATCGCGCGGCGATCCCGGATCGCGTGGCGCTTCCGCCGCCGCCGCCCGCCGGCGAGCCGCCCAATGTCATCGGCCTTTCCGCTGACGCGATGCGGGCGACCTTCGGCACGCCCGCCTTCGTGCGCAAGGATGGCGACAGCGAGTTCTGGCGCTACAATGGCGCGACGTGCCGCGCGTTCTTCTTCCTATACAAGCAGAACAACATTCTCACCGTCGGCCATGCCGAGACGCTGCCCCATGGCGCCGCCATCGCAGCCGACAATTCGTGCATCAACGCCCTGCGCCTGCATCCGCTGCCGTTGACGACGTCCTAGAAATCTTCCGGCCGCGTCTTGTCCTTGAAGTGACAGAGATCGCGGACGCTGCATGTGGGACATAAGGGCTTGCGCGCAACGCAGGTGTAGCGCCCGTGCAGGATTAGCCAGTGATGCGCGTGCAGCGCATATTCGTCCGGCACGCGTTTGACGAGTTTATCCTCCACCTCCCGCACATCCCTGCCGGGCGCCAGGCCGGTGCGATTCGAAACGCGGAAGATATGCGTGTCGACGGCGATGGTCTTTTCACCGAAGGCAACATTGAGCACGACATTCGCCGTCTTGCGGCCGACGCCGGGCAGTTCCTCCAGCGCTTCGCGATCGCGCGGGACTTTGCCGTCATGTTTCTCAAGTAAGATATGCGAGAGCGCGATGACGTTCTTCGCCTTGCCGCGATAAAGACCGATGGTCTTGACGTATTGCGTGAGACCTTTCTCGCCCAACGCGACCATCTTTTTCGGATCGTCGACGCGTTTGAAAAGTTCCGCCGTCGCCTTGTTCA
>DATJUS010000068.1:0-8096 GCA_035502175.1 Rhizomicrobium sp. | reverse complement strand
ACGGTCTATGTCACCGAACTGTTCGCGACCGATCTGGGACTTGGCCCGCACGAGGACAAGCCCGCGCCAAAACCGCCAGGATCGTGACCATGGCCCACGCCGAACAGACCAACCGCAAGATCGAGAGCTACGCCGACTTCTGGCCTTACTATCTGCAGGAGCATTCCAAGCCCGCGACCCGCGCGATCCATTACGTCGGCACCGGGCTTTCGACCGCGAGCATTGTGGCGGCCTTTGTCACCGGCAACGCGTGGTTCGCGCTCGGCGCATTGGTCGGCGGCTATGGACCGGCGTGGATCGGGCACTTCTTCATCGAGCACAACCGCCCCGCCACCTTCACCTATCCGCTGTGGTCGCTGTTCTCGGACTACCGGATGACCTTCCGCTGGCTCACGGGCCGGCTCGGCGGCGACCTGTCGCGCGCGGGCGTCCCAACCCGTAACACCTGATAACCCTGCATTAATCGTATCGTTGGATGATGCCCGGCAGAGGAAGAAAGCCGGAAACGGCGCATGTCTAGGGCTACCGACGTTGCTTTACACCATATCTGGCCGTCGGTACTTAGTGTCGAGGGTGCGTCGTCCAGTGATTCGATATGCGGCCTGATCTTCCTTGGAACGTGGCGGGAATCCCCCCCGAAGCGCGTGAAGCGGCACGAGCCGCGGCGCGCCGCGAGGGTCTTTCCGTTGGCGAGTGGCTTACGCGGCGCATCCTGCGCAGCTTCGCCGACGCCGGAGACGAGGACGAATTGACCCGCGACAGCTTCGCAGCCAGCAGAACCTACCGTGACGAGCCAGCCCCGCCGCCGTCGCGCCGCGACACCGACGAACTTCTCGACCGCGTCACGCGCAGCGCGACGGAGTCGGGCGACGTCTATCGCCGCATCGAAGAACAATTGAAGGGCGTCGCGCGCCGGATGGAGACCGCCGAGCGTTCTCAGTCGGAGAACAACCGCGCGCTCAGCCGCGCGGCGACGGAGATGAACATCGCCACACGCGAACAGGCCCAGGCGTTCGACCAGCTCGGCAGCCATGTTGTCGGCCTGAAGGAACGCATCGACCGCGTCGAACAGGCCAGCCGTAATGATGGCATGAAGGAAGCGGTCAAAGGACTGCACACCGGCCTGGAGCGCCTCGCCGATCAGCTTTCCCAGAACGCGAACCAGTCTGCGTCGCAGATCTCCGCGCTCGCGACGAACCTGGAAGCCATTGCCGGACGCGTCGGTGAAAGCCGCGCGGATTCCGAAAGCACCGCGCAGATTCTGGAACAGCGCATCGCCGCTCTCGACGATCGCATCTATGCCGTGGAGAAAGCGGCACAGACGAACGCCTCCGCCGTGGAACGCGCCATCGAAGCGCTCGAAGCCGCGCACCGCGACCATGGTGCTGCGGCCGAGCATCGCGAAGCCGCGACCTCGGGCGTGATCGCGCGCATGCAGGACAGCGTGAATGCACTCGAAGCGCGCGGCGCCGATCCGGAGATCGACCGCCGCCTGTCGGGCATCGAGCATTCGCTGAGCACCATCGCTGAGCGCCTTGACGGCGACGAGCCCGTCACCGTGCGCGCGATCGAAGACAGCCTGAAGAAATTGCTCAACCGCGTCGAGGCGACGGAAAACCGTCAGCGCGACACGGTCTCCGAATTCCGATCCGTGCTGAGCGACATGACGACGCGCATGGGTGCGCTCGAAACCAAACCGTCTGCGGCCGCTGCACCCGTTGCGCCGCCACCAGCACCGGGCTTTGCCACTGCTCCGGCGTTCGCAGGCGCGCCCGCCTTCGATGCGCCGCCCTTCCCGGACGTGCCGACGCCAGGCGCGCCGCCGCCCTTCGCTGCGTCGCAGGATCCATTCGCGCCCGCAAATCCGTTCGACACGCATACCGCCCTCGACGCACCGCCGCCGCCTTTTGCGGAAGAAGGTGCGTTCGAGCCGTTGCCGGACTACGCGGCCAATCCCTTCACCGCTTCGCCGCCGCCGGCGGGCGACTCCTATCTCTCGGCCGCGCGCCGTTCGGCGCAGGCTGCCGCCAGCGCCGCGGAAGCCGAACAGGCTTCGCGCGGGTTCGCGTGGGGCTCAAGCAAAGCGGCGAGCGCGGAGAAGCCGGAAAGCAGCGGCCGTTCGCGAACCGTGCTTCTCGCCTTCGTCACCTTGATCGCCATCGCGCTGGTTGCCGGCATTGTTCTGAGCCAGGGCCTCGGCGGACATTCGCAGCCCTCCAATGCGGCAGCGCTGTTCAACAAGCCGGCCGCGGCACCCGCACCGCAAGCCGCGACGCCGTTGCACGCGACGACGCAGGGTGACGATCTTGCCCCGCATGCGCCCGTCTCGATGCCGGTTCCGGCAACCGCGACGCCGAACGCGCAGACGAAACCCGCCGCCGTTCCACCGCTGCAACAGAAGACGGTCAACGCGGCGCCGGTTCATGCGGTGCCGACGCCGGTCGTCACCAGCACGACGAAGCCGACGCAGGCTGCCGCCGTTCCGGCGCTCGATCGCCTGACCGCGCTCGCCAATGGCGGCAATGCGAAAGCCGAGACGATCATCGGCCTGAAATATCTCAACGGCGACGGCACCGCGGTGAACGAAGCGCAGGCCGCGAAGTGGCTCGAGCGTGCCGCCGAAAGCGGCGAGCCGGTCGCGCAATATCGCCTCGGCTATCTCTACGAGCGTGGCAAGGGCGTTCCCGCCGATGCCGCGAAAGCCACGCACTGGTATCAGGCCGCCGCGATGCAGGGCAATCGCAAGGCGATGCACAATCTCGCCGTCGCCTACGCCGAAGGCACCGGCACGAAGAAGGATCCGGCGGAAGCCGCGCGCTGGTTCTCCAAAGCCGCGACGCTGGGGCTCACGGACTCGCAGTTCAATCTGGCGGTTCTTTATGAGCGCGGCCAGGGCGTGCCGCAGAGCCTGCTCGACGCGTACAAATGGTATGCGATCGCGGCAGCGGGCGGCGATGCGGAATCCAAATCGCGCCTCGACGCACTGTCGACGCAGCTCTCCACCGACGACCGCGCCGCGGCACAACACGCCGTCGATACGTTCAAGCCGCAGGGCGCCGATCCGCGCGCGAACGTGCCGCCGCAGCAGAGCGATCTTCCGCAAGGCTAGCGGTTGACCCTCAACCGCGCGACGCGCAGATTGTGAGTCCCACTCACCTTTCGCGCGCTCGATGGAAATCTATCTGCCCATCGCCGGGATGTCGGTTCACTGGCTGACGATTCTCGGCCTCGGCGCTGCGATCGGTTTCCTGTCCGGACTGCTCGGCGTCGGCGGCGGGTTCCTTCTCACGCCGTTTCTGATCTTTCTCGGCCTTCCCTCGCCCGTGGCAGTAGCGACCACGGCGAGTCACATCACCGCGTCGTCGATGTCCGGGGCGCTGACGCAGTGGCGCAAGCGCGCCATCGATCTGAAGATGGCCGCGGTGATGACGCTCGGCGGTCTCGCGGGCACCGGCAGCGGCGTGTGGCTGTTCGGAATCCTGCGCCGCGCGGGCCAGATGGATGTCGTGGTGTCGGCGAGTTACGTCGTCATCCTGGGCTTCATCGGCACGCTGATGTTGCGCGAGAGCCTCGCCACCCTGCGCGCCACGCGCGCCGCGTCCGCACCACTTTCGACGCGCACACAGCATGTGTGGATTCACGGCTGGCCGCTGAAGGCGCGCTTTCCCGCGTCGCGTCTCTATATCAGTGTCCTGCCGCCGCTCGGCATCGGATTTCTGGTCGGTGCCTTGTCCGCCATTCTCGGCATCGGCGGCGGCTTCATGGTCGTGCCGGCGATGATCTATCTGCTACGCATGCCGACGAATGTCGTGATCGGCACGTCGCTGGTGCAGATCATCATCGTTGCCGCGGCGACGACGATCCTGCAGGCCGTGAACAATCACGCCGTGGATGCGATGCTGGCGCTGTTCCTGGTGATCGGCGGCGTGATCGGCGCGCAGCTCGGCGTGCGCCTGTCGTCGCGGCTGAGCGGTGAGCAGTTGCGCCTGATCCTCGCCGTGATCGTGCTCGCGGTCGCTGTGCGGCTGTGCTTCGGACTGGTCGTGCGCCCCGATGAGATTTACACCGTGACGGTGGCTCCATGAGGCGGGTCGCGCTCCTGCTCCTGTTCTGGCTGACGCCCGCCTTTGCGGATGAACACCTCGTCTCCGGTCTTTCACAGGACACGATCGAGATCAGGGCCAATTACAACGGCGCGGAGATCACCGTGTTCGGTGCGGTCGAGCGGCCCGACACCGAAAAGCCCAATGTCATCGTCGTCGTGCGCGGGCAGGAGCAGGACATGCGCGTGCTGCGCAAGGAGCGCGTCGCCGGCATCTGGATCAACCGCAGCCGCGTGCTGCTGCGCGCGATGCCGAGCTACTATTTCGTCGCGGGCAATCGCCCGCTCGACAGGATTGCAGCGCGCGACGTGCGCAGTCGTTATGCGTTCGGACTCGATGCCGTGAAGCCGCACGGCCTCAAGGCCGACGATCAGCCTGAGCCGTTCCGGGAAGCGCTGATCGCGCGCATGCAGCGCGACCGTCTCTATGTGCAGCAGGAAGACGGCGTCGAATTCCTCAGCGGCACCCTGTTCCGCGTGCGCGTGCCGGTGCCGTCGACCGCGCCGCGCGGCACCTACGTCGCCGATGTCTATCTGCTGCGCGACGGCAAAGTGGTCGACACGAAATCGTCGGACCTCGTCATCGACCAGATCGGCGTCGAACGGCAGCTTTACGATTTCTCGCGCAGCCGGCCGCTGCTCTACGGCGTGGCCACGGTCTTGATCGCGATGCTGCTCGGCTGGGCTTCGTCGCTGATGTTCCGACGCGCCGAGTGATAATCGCCGCGCCCCTTCGCGGCATAGACGCGCGTCTGGCCCAGGACATAGGCGCCGAACGCACCCTGAAACAGCGAATGGATCGCCGGTTCCCAGAGATCGAGCCCGCCCGCATAAGCGCCGAATGCCGGCAGCACCATGCGCGAGCCGTCGGCGACGAAACAGCGGCGGCGGAGGCTGCGTCCGCGCATCGTTACGGTGGTGCAGGGATGCAGATGCCCCGCGATCTCGCCGGGCTGAAAGAACGCGCCCGGTTCGTGGCGGAAGATCAGATTGCCCGCGCGATATTCCTCGACAATCTCGCCGCCCAGCCATGACGGCGGCGCGGGATCGTGGTTTCCGGTGATCCATATGAAATCGGCGCTGTGCGACAGCCCTGACAGCATCGCACGTTCGTCGGCGTCGAGACGCTCCGCCGCATCGCGATCGTGAAACGCATCGCCCAAGGACATGATCGCTTTGGGTTGATACCGCGCAACAACGGCCTGCATCCGCTTCAGCGCGGCGCGCGTGTCGTAAGGCGGCAGCATCTGGCCGCGCATGGCGTAAGACGAACCCTTCTCGAAATGGATATCCGAGAACACAAGCATCCCCCGCGCCGGCCACCACAACGCGCCGGAGGCATCGAGCACGAGACGCTCGCCGTTCAGGGTGATGAAAGGGTCGTCGGTCATTTCTACTCTTAACTACCCTCCCCTTGAGGGAGGGTCGACAATTTGCGTAACGCAGTGAAGCAAATTTCGGGGAGGGGTCCTGCCGAGCGATTACCCCTCCCCGAAAAACGCTTCGCATTTTTCGACCCTCCCTCAAGGGGAGGGTTGATTCATACCCGCATCGCGTCCGCGATCAGCGACTCTTCGGCTTCGCGCAGGATATCCTCATGCGCTTCGCCCGCGACCATTTCCTTCGAGATTTCCAACAAAGCGGGAACCGCGAGTGGCGAGACGCGGTCGAGCGCCTTGATCACGATCCGGTTCTTCACCCGCGCCAACATCTCCGCCAGACGCGCGATGTCGAGCAGACCGGTTGCCGCATCCTCATGCGTCGCGCGCAGAAGAATGTGATCGAGCTCGTGTTCCCGGAGCACGTCGTAGATCAGGTCGGAGGAGAACGTGACCTGCCGCCCGGTCTTCTCCTTGCCCGGATACCGCCGCTCGATCAGGCCGGAGATGATCGCGCAGTTCCGGAACGTGCGTTTGTAGAGATTGGAATCGCCCAGCCACGCGTCCAGATCGTCGCCGAGCATGTCCTGATCGAACAGCTTGTCCATCGTGAGGCCGGACATATCGCGCAGCGCCCAGATCGCGAGTGCATATTCGTTGGCGACGAAGCCAAGCGGTCGCATGCGCAGCCGTTCCAGCCGCCGCGTGATCAGCATGCCCAGTGTCTGATGCGCGAGGCGGCCTTCGAACGGATAGCAGACGAGATAGTTCTTCGAGCCCCGCGGGAAAGTCTCGACCAGCAACTGCCCGGGCTTCGGAATGATCGAGCGCCATTCCTGGATGCGCAGCCATTCCTGCACCGGATCGGGAAGTTTGCCCCACGTCTCCGGCTTCGACACCATTTCGCGTACGCGCTGCGCCAGGAACGTCGAAAGCGGAAACTTGCCGCCATTGTAGGAAGGGATCTGCGCCTCAGTGTCGAAGGTGCGCGAGACATAGGCGGCGTTTTCGTGGATGCCTTCGAAGCGGAGCACGCTGCCGGAGAACACGAACGTGTCGCCGGGCGTGAGTTGTTCCACGAAATATTCCTCGAGCTGGCCGAGCGAACGCCCGCCCGCGCCGGTGGGCCGGCCTTTGGATTGCAGGCGAATGTCGATCATCGGGTCTTCGACGATGACGCCGACATTGAGCCGATATTGCTGCGCCACGCGCGTATGCGACACGCGCCACTTGCCTTCGGGCGTTTTGCGCAGTCGCGCATATTGGTCGTAGCGCTTGAGCGCGTAACCACCGGTGGCGACGAAATCGACCACCTTGTCGAAGTCTTCACGCGTGAGCGCGCGATAGGGAAAGGCAGAAACAATTTCGGCATAAAGCTGATCGGCATCGAACGGCGCCGCACACGCGCTGCCGAGAACGTGTTGCGCAAGAACGTCTAGCCCGCCGATCTTCAAGCGCTCGCCATCGAGTTCGCCCGCCATCACCGCATCGCGCGCGGCTTCGCATTCCAGAACCTCGAAACGATTGGACGGCACCAGCATCGCGCGCGATGGATCGTCGAGGCGATGGTTGGCGCGGCCGATGCGCTGCACCAGACGGGCTGCGCCCTTCGGCGCGCCGATGCAGATCACATTGTCCACCGCGCCCCAGTCGATGCCGAGGTCGAGCGTGGACGTGCAAACCACCGCACGCAGATTGCCCTTCGTCATCGCGCTCTCGACCTTGCGGCGCTGCGCTGGCGCGAGCGAACCGTGATGCAGCGCGATCGAAAGATTGTCCTCGTTGATACGCCACAGTTCCTGGAACGTGCGTTCCGCCTGGCTACGCGTGTTGACGAAGATAAGCGAGGTCTTCGCCTTCTTCACCGCGTCGAGCACATCCGCCATCGCATGACGCGCGAGATGGCCGGACCACGGCACATATGCGTCGGAGGCGAGAATATCGATGTCCGGCTTTGCACCGGCCAAGCCGCGCACCAGATGCGTTTGCGGCGCGAGGTAGTCCATCAGCGGCTTCGGATCGGCGACCGTCGCAGACAATCCGATGCTGCGATGACCCGGCGCGAGCGTGCGCAACCGCGCGAGACCCAGCGCCAGAAGATCGCCACGCTTGGAATTGTAGAGCGCGTGCAATTCGTCGAGCACGACGGCTCGCAGATTCGCAAACAACATCGAGGCTTCGCGCGATGCGATCAGCAATGCCAATTGCTCCGGCGTGGTGAGCAAGATATCCGGCGGAGTTGTCTTCTGCCGTTGCCGCTTCGACGCCGACGTATCGCCCGTGCGCGTCTCGATGCGGATCGGAAGTGCCATCTCCGCGACCGGCGTTTCGAGATTGCGCGCGACGTCGACCGCGAGCGCTTTCAGCGGCGAGATGTAGAGCGTGTGCAGCGAACGCTGCCCCGGCATCCCCGGCTTGCGCGGCGGACGCGCGGCGAGATCGATCAGGCTCGGCAGAAATCCCGCAAGCGTCTTGCCGCCGCCGGTCGGCGCCACCAGCAGCACGGACTCGCCCCGCGCCGCATGCTCGATCAGCGCGAGCTGATGCGGTCGCGGCGCCCATCCGCGCGAAGCGAACCATTGCGAAAAACGTAGCGGTAACTCCTCCCCCGCTTG
>DATJUS010000067.1:0-33322 GCA_035502175.1 Rhizomicrobium sp. | reverse complement strand
TGCGTCTTTCGGACATGTGCCGGATTCATCGTCACTAGTCGGCTTCGCGAATGCGGAACTACACGCAAGCGCAGACAGGAAAGTGATTGTAAGAAAAACTCGCATTTGCCCCTCGCCGACGCGAGAATGCGGTGCAAAGGCCATTGCCACAAGAGCGAATATGCGAAGACGCGCATCGCGGAGGGGCTGGCGATGCGCGTCTTCGGGGTCGGATACCTTGGCCAGGAGGTTCAGTCCCTCCAAGTATCCGGTGAGCCATGCATAGGGCGGGTCTACCCGTCCGTACCTGTGCACTAGAAAACGATTACCAGGCCGACGCGTTCCGCTCGATCAGTTGCAAAATGTCACCTACGTCGCAGTTTCGCCCCATTTCGTGGCCGGTCATTTCAGCAAATAAATGAAGTCGTATTCACTGCCTTTCGCGTCGCGCGCATGCAACTTCATCTCCCCGCGCACCGATGCATATTTGCCAGTGCCACCAGTGACAGCGAGCGTGGAGTCGCCAGCGTCAAGAAACGGCCCCTCGACGGTGATCTGTCCGCCGGCAAGCGTCGTCGTCCACGTGCATTCGAATGATTTGCCAACTACGACGCGGATGCAGTACCCCTGATCGGTGCCAATTTTTTTTGCGTTCGATCCGTCGTAAACATCATTTGCGAAAGTGAGCACGTCACCACGGTTGTCGGCGTCCTTGCCGATATGCGCTGTCGCATCCGTTGTTGCGCGCTCGACAAGATGCATCGGCTTCGCGGCCAAAGGTGTGGCCGCGCAAATCGACACAGCAACTATCAAAGCCTTGTTCATGAATTCCTCCCGAGTTTCCATGCATCGCCTGCCGGCGCGTTACCATGATCGTAAGGTCTGCCGATTGTCATATAGAGAGCGCCAATCGCAATGATGCCGAGCCAAGTGACGCTCATCGACCAGTTGATGTACCAGGGCTGGGCCGGCGTGCGTGGCCAAGCCATGTCAACAATCGCGCCGACACCATAGATCAACGCGACGATATTCACCGGATATGCCCACGCACCGAGCCGAAATCTGCCACTTGGGACCCAGCCACGCATGCGGGCCGCCAAAGCGCCCAGAACGATCATCTGGAACGCGGCATAGATACCGATAATGGCCGATGCAACAATGATGGCAATCGCATTCGCAAAGACAAGACCCAGGCAGATGATGATCGCCGCGATCACCCCTGAGAGCACAAGCGCGCGCACGGGAACATGCGTGTGCGATGAAACCTGCGAGAGCCAATCGCTCGCCGCGACCATCCTGTCGCGCGCATAGGCGAAGACGAGTCGGCTGGTTGCAGCCTGCAGCGACAGGATGCAGGACATAAAAGATACCAGCACAACGCAAATCACGACCTTAAACCCGACCGGCCCGAATGCACCGAGCAGGACTGCGGCCACGGGATCGGCGACCTTGCCGGAAATCGCACCGGCCATGTCCGGCTGCGCCACGATCAGCGCGAGGCACACAAACGCCGCCGCAGCCATGCCGACATAGATCGTCATGCGCATCGCGCGCGGAATAGCTGTACCGGGGTTCGGCGTTTCCTCTGCAACATCGCCGCAAGCCTCGAAGCCATAGCAGGTGAAAAGTCCCGTCACCGCCGCAGCGAGGAACGCGGGCCAGTAGGAGCCGGGCGCACCGATGTTGAACGCGTCGAGCACGACGCCGAACGGCTGGTGACGCTGAAACAGCAATAGATAGCCACCCACGACAATCGCGCCGATAATCTCACAAATGAATCCGAACATCGCGACACGCGCCAAAATCTTTGTGCCCGCAAGATTGACGAGGGTGGAAACAATCACCATCGCCAAGGCAATGACCGTGGTGCTGATCGGCGTCGGATCGAAACCGAGCAATATTGCGACAAATGGGCCAGCACCGACGGCAACCGCAGCAACTGTCGTGAACAACGCCCAGCCATAGATCCATCCCGCCATCCATGCCCACTTCTTGCCCACGAGACGCCGCGCCCAGGGATAGAGCCCGCCGGAGATAGGAAACTGCGACACCACCTCACAGAAGATCAGACAGACAAAGAATTGTCCGGCGGCGGCAAGGAAATAGGACCAGAACATCGGCGGTCCGCCGGTTGTGATGCCAACGGTGAACACCGAATAGACGCCGACAACTGGCGACAAATAGGTAAACCCGAGGGCGAAATTCTCCCAAAGGCTCATCTTACGATCGAATTTCGCAGTATAACCGAGCGCGGCGAGTTGCGCTGCGTCGGCATCGTGATCTGCCATCCCTGCCCCCGGTTCTTGGCTGTGCTATTTCTGACCTTGCGTGGCTAGGGCGTC
The DNA here is from genome assembly GCA_035502175.1 of Rhizomicrobium sp. Taxonomy (GTDB): domain Bacteria; phylum Pseudomonadota; class Alphaproteobacteria; order Micropepsales; family Micropepsaceae; genus Rhizomicrobium. The sequence goes on along the minus strand of DATJUS010000067.1, from coordinate 31,001 downwards.
AATCGGCACATTGCACGCGCATTTTCCCAACTGGAGCATTTGGATGGATACCGCCCTGCGCATCGGCCCCAATTTCGAAGGCGGCAATGGCGACCTCGAGAAGGTCATCAATCCGCGTACCGGCAAGACCATCATCGAGATTCCCGAAGCAAGTGAGGCGCAGGTTGATAGCGCAGTTGCAGCTGCCAGCGCTGCTTTCGAAGGGTGGTCGCGCACCACGCCGGGCGAGCGCAGCGCAATGTTGCTCAAGCTCGCAGACCTGATTGAGCAGGATGCTGAAGCCTACGCGGATCTAGAATCGCTCAACTGCGGCAAGCCGCGCCATCTTGTTCTGGCCGATGAGATTCCCGGCGTCGTTGACTGCTTCCGTTTTTTCGCTGGCGCCGTCCGTACGATGCATGGCCCTGTCGCGGGCGAATATCTTCCCGGCTTCACATCGATGGTGCGACGCGACCCAGTTGGTGTGATCGCGTCGATCGCCCCATGGAATTATCCGTTGATGATGGCTGCGTGGAAACTCGCCCCCGCGCTCGCCGGCGGCAACACGATTGTGCTGAAACCAAGCGAGCAAACACCTCTCACGGCGCTCAAGCTCGCGCATCACCTTGCCGAGGTCTTTCCCGACGGTGTTGCGAATATCGTGACGGGACAAGGCGCAACGGTGGGCAACAGGCTCATCAACAACAGTGGTGTGTCGATGATCTCCCTCACCGGGGATGTCGGCACGGGCCGCAAGGTTATTGCGGCCGCGCAGGCGACACTCAAGCGCACACATCTTGAGCTTGGCGGCAAGGCGCCTGTGATCGTGTTCGAAGATGCCGATATCGGCGAAGTGGTCGCGGGTCTTCGCAGTTTCGGCTTCTACAATGCTGGGCAAGATTGCACAGCTGCCTGCCGCGTCTACGCGAGTGACAAAGTTTTCGACAATCTCGTGGCGGATCTCTCGGCCGCAGCGTCGTCGCTCGTCTTCGACAACGCCGACGACACCTTGAATGAGATCGGGCCACTGATCTCTGCACGACAACAAGAGCGGGTTGCGGGCTTCGTCGAACGCGCGCAAGCGGCAAAGCATGCGAAAGTGATCGCCGGTGGGAAGCCTGGCAAGAATGGTTTCTATTTCCAGCCTACCGTCGTCGCCGGAGCGGAGCAGAACGATGAGATCGTCCGCCGGGAAGTCTTCGGCCCTGTCATCTCGATCACGCGATTCCGCGATGTCGATCAGGCAGTCGCGTGGGCAAATGATTCAGACTATGGCTTGGCATCCTCCGTCTGGACGAAGGATGTCGGCCGAGGCATGCAAACAGCCGCGCGCTTACGTTATGGCTGCACCTGGGTGAACTGCCACTTTATGCTCACAAGCGAGATGCCGCATGGCGGGCTGAAATTCTCCGGCTATGGCAAGGACCTCAGCACCTACGCGCTTGAGGACTACACCGTGCCGCGTCACGTGATGGTCAAAATGGGCTAACGCAAACCTGCATTTGTCAGGCGCTCGATCTTGATAACTCCGCATCGAGCGACAATCCTTCTTCGTCTCTAAATGCGGCCTCGCGGAGAGCCCGTAATAGCGGTGCGGCGTTTGGCTTCCCTCGAAGGTGGCGATAGGCCTCCATTATAGCGGTGAACTTTCGCAATCCACGCTCGTGGGTATCACCGTATCCCTTGATGAGATTCTGACACTTCGCGAGTTCCAGAGCCGCCTCGGGATCGGGCGTATTGGCGACCTCGGCCAGCCACGCTTCGATACGTGCATTTTCCGTCTTGTATCGGAGCGTTCCGCGGCGCGCATAGCGGTGCGCGGCCAGAATCCTCAAAACGAGAAACCACCCAACATTTGTGGTGCGCACATGCCGCCCTTTTTTGAACATCGGGGCAAGTAGTCTTTTGAGCAGGCCCCCGCCCGCGAGTTGCGCGCCAAGCCCCGCCGGCAACACATCGCAAAATTCCTGCCAGCGCGGATGCATATACTCGGTGACCAGTATTATCTGATCCGAGCCCGCATTTATCTCGGCACGCACCTTCCGCACGCGCGAGGCCTGAATCTTCAACTGCGCCACGCGCATCATGTCTTCGTAGGCCATCCAACGCGCTAGCGCGCAACTCATTTCTCGAACAAGTGTATCGCCGCTTAGTGGCCTTAAGCGGTCCAGATAGAGTGTCGCGTATTGAACATCCTGATATTCAATGAGCCGCCTTACCCCTTCGAGCGCGAATGCTTGCGCCAATATCGGCATCTCAGCGAGCACGCGATCGCGCAGCCTCTTTCCGTCTTCCGTAACTGGCGCCGGCACGGCAGTCACAACTTGCGTTTCTGGTCCCGCGTCGTGCGTACTGGCGTCGAACCCTGCGGCAAATCCGGCGAGGTTCGCGTCGACCGCGATACCGCCCTTCCGGATCGCCTCTTCGTATTGCGCCCGGATAAACGGCAGCACACCGCTCCCCGCCACAGCGCCGAGCATCACGGCACTGATCGCACTGCCCGTTCGCTTCGCCAGATCATCCATATCGAATGCCACGAGCGATTTCGCATTCTTCACAGCGGCATCGAGAACCTTGGAACTGTCAGCCAAACCACCAGACAACGCAGATTTCTCTGAAATTGCGTAGATGCGATGGGTGGACGTGATCAAGGCGGTGCGTTCACAGGTGACGAAGCCGCGCAGCATTGCGCGTCCCGCCTCCATCAACTCTGAGGTCACGACCACATCCACATCGGATGGCGCCGGCATCAACGCGAGCACCGGTTGACGCCCGCGCAGATTCTCCGCCGGAAAAAGCTCAAGATAGTAGACTGTTGAACCTGTGCGCTGCGCGACACCCGGCACGGATGTTGCCTGTGCGAAATATCCGTTTGCCTCCGCAAGTGCGGTGAGCCAATCGGCAAACACACCGCCGCCCTGTCCGCCAAGCGCCAGAACGGCGACGGTAATGCGCCGTCGCTCCATCACCACACCGCCGGTGACGACTGGAGCCAGCCGATTACGAGCGTGCGGAACGACGAGACAAAGCGGTCCCACCATGTCGGGTTGAACACGACATGTGCCTTGTAGAACGACGGACACAGAACTTCGGCGTGACTGACTTCACCGCACAGTCCGCAGCCGACGCAGGAATTGTCCACATGGGCGACGGGATCGGTCCTCAGCGGATCGGGATTGGGCATAACGGTAAGCGAAGGACATCCCGATAGTCGAATACAGGCATGGTCACCCGTGCACGTGTCCGCGTCGACGCCGAAGCGCTCACGCAATACGCGCTTTCCCTCTCGCACAGCATTGCTGAATAGGGGTCGCTCCCGGCGCTGCTTGTTCAACATACATTCAGACTGTGCAATGACGACCTTGGGGCCCTTGTTCTTTTCCGTAAGCGCCTCGCGTAAAGTATTGCGCATCTTGTCGACATCATAAGTGTTGTCGATCGCGCGCACCCAGTTCACGCCCACGCCGCGCACGGCATTTTCGATGGCGTGGCGCGTAGACCGCGTATCATTCACGGCCGCTGAGGAAAGAATATCCTGACCGCCAGTCGCAGCCGAATAACCATTGTCCACAATGATGGTGAGATTGTCGTCGCGGTTGAAAACCGCGTTGCCAATGCCGCTGGTAAGTCCATTGTGCCAGAAGCCGCCGTCGCCCATTATCGCTATGGGTCTTTTGCCATCGCTGCGCCTAAACGCAGACGCGCCCGCGGTTCCAAGCCCATACCCCATCGTCGTGTTACCGATGTTGAACGGTGGCAGAATGGAAAAAAGGTGGCAGCCAATATCGGCGCTAACGTGATGCGGCCCTAGTTCGCGCTGCACGAGCTTCATGGCTGTAAACAGCGGTCGCTCAGGACAGCCGGTGCAGAAACCCGCGGGCCGCGGCGGCACTTCTTTGACCAAGGTAGCATCCGGAGCAGACGCTTTCGCGGCTTCCGGCATTGCCATCCATTGCGAAAGGAATCTCTCCACGCCGTCTTTCACGACCTGTCCGGTATATTCGCCAGCGCGCGGAAAGATCTCCTTGCCGAGGATGGAGGTCTGTAGATCGGCACGGCGTAGAATAGTGTTCAGTTCGTGTTCGATGAACTCAGGCTGGCCCTCTTCGACGACTAACACCGCACGCTTGCCTGCGCAGAACTCCCGGACTTCATCGGGAATGAGCGGATAAGTGACATTCAGCACGTAAACCGGAAGCTTCGTATCGCCGAAAGCATCCGACAAATCCATCAGTTCAAGAGCGCGATTGAGCGTGTTGAACAGCCCGCCCTGCACAATGATGCCGATCTCGCCTCCAGCGGGGCCAAACCGTTCATTGAGCTTGTTGTCTTGAACAAACTTCAGCGCGGCTGGCCACCGGCTTTCGATTTTTTCGCGTTCGTGGAGAAAGTTTGCCGGCGGCAGCACGATACGCTCGGTATCGCGCACCGGAGCATTCGCCGCAGCCTCCACGGTAAGCGGCGGACGCATGTTGTCTTTTGCCGTGAAGCGCCCGTGAAGGTGGCAGGCCCGCACCCGCAACTCCAGCATCACGGGCGTGTGCGAAGCTTCGGACAGTTCAAACCCTTTTTCGACCATATCAACTATCGAAGGCAGATTGGGCCTTGGATCGAGCAGCCAAATCTGACTCTTCATCGCGAACGCGTGAGTCCGTTCCTGCATGATGGAAGAACCCTCGCCATAGTCTTCTCCTATCACCACCAGGACGCCGCCCGTAACGCCGCCCGAGGCAATATTCGAGAGAGCGTCAGAAGCGACGTTGGTGCCTACGACGGACTTCCATGCTACCGCGCCGCGCAGCGGATAGTTCACCGAGGCCGCGCACATCGCGGCAGCGGCAGCTTCGCTCGCACTCGTTTCGAAATGGACGCCGAGTTCTTTAAGCAGGTCGTCCGCATCGGAAAAGACGTCCATGAGATGCGAAATCGGCGAACCTTGATACCCACCCACATATGCGACGCCGGCCTGCAACAGGGCCTTTGTGACCGCGAGTATGCCTTCGCCGCGGAATTCTTCGCCTGCGCCGATGCGAAGCTGTTCGACTTCGGCCTTGAAAGAGCGTTCAGCCATCGATCAGTGCGAGAACGCGCAAGGGGCTGCCCGAGCCATTATGAATTTTAAGCGGTGCAGCGACGATGACAGACCCTGTCGGCGGCAACTGATCCAGGTTGGTCAGGCATTGCAGGCCAAAGCGTCCCGCGCCGTGAAACAGCGTGTGCGCTGGGTACATCGGCTCAAGCAGATGCGCCTGTCCCGCATCGGTCCCGATGGTTTCCACACCGAAACCCAGAGCATCGCGCTCTTCAACCAGAAAGCGGACGGCCTCGGGCGACGGTCCGGGAGTATGCGCACCATCTTCGCGGCGGTTGGTGTAGGCGTTACCGGTCCGCTTCGACCAATCGCTGCGAAACAGGACCCAGGAACGCGGTGGGATTTTGCCGTGCTCGTTCTCCCAATCCTCAATATCCATGTTGGACAGAAGGAAGTCGGGATTCTCTGCACATTGCCGCGAAAAATCGAGCACGACAGCGGGCGCAATGAAGTCCTTTGGAACAATCGTTTCGAGCGTGTTGTTTTTCAGAGCCCTACCCGTCACCCAATGGATCGGAGCGTCGAAATGGGTGCCCGTGTGCTCACCCATCGAGAAATTATTCCAGTACCATGCAACGCCACGCTCATCGTAGTGCGAAATCTCCTCCATCTTGAACGGTGCGCATTGCCCAAACGGCGGCGGCAATACGAGCGTAGGGGTGTCCGGCGAAAGTGTTTGCGTGAGATCGATTGTGCGTATGCGGCCTGACGCGATCCCGACCGCGAATGCCTGGAGCGTAGATTGAGTCATCTCGTCCTTCTGGTGTCGTGAGCGGCGCGAGTGTCGCGCCGCCCCCCCGGAAAATCAACGGATTCGGCTACCCCAATTGAATGTTTTATGCTTGAAATATATAAGGTACTGGATTCGCTGAGGCGGGTTTCATGAGGATTGCCTGCGTTGGTGCGGGGCCGGGCGGCCTTTATTTCGCGATTGCGATGAAGCTGCGCGATCCGGCGCACGAGATTGTCGTATTCGAGCGCAACAAGGCCGGCGACACGTTTGGCTGGGGCGTCGTGTTCTCCGACCAGACAATGGAGAACCTGAAAGCCAACGATCCCATCAGCGCGCAAAGTATGATCGACGAGCTCGCCCACTGGGACGACATCGATGTGCATGTGAATGGCGCGAAGGTCACCTCGTCTGGTCACGGTTTCATCGGGATCGGACGTAAGCGCCTCCTGGAAATTCTTCAAGCCCGCGCGCGTGAACTGGGCGTGGAAATGCGATTCGAAACCGAGATCGAACCGGATGGCACCATACTCAACGGCTTTGACCTGATCATCGCCTCGGACGGCATCAACTCGAAGTTTCGGACAGCGTTCGCAGACGATTTCAAGGCTGAGATCGAGACGCGCCGCAACCACTTCATCTGGTACGGCACGCACCAGCGCTTCACGGCCTTCAACTTCATCTTCAAGAAGACCGAACACGGCTGGATCTGGGCCCACGCCTATCAGTTCGACAAGGATACTGCGACGTTCATCGTGGAATGCGGGCCAAGGACGTTCGAGAACTTCGGCTTCGGCCGGATGAGCCAAGAAGAATCCAGTCGCGTCTGCGAGAATCTGTTCGCTGAGCATCTGGGCGGAAACGCCCTTATGACCAACGCGGCCCATATCCGCGGCTCGGCGTGGCTCCAGTTCCGCCGGGTGCTTTGTCACGAATGGCGGCACGACAAGATTATCCTCCTTGGCGACGCAGCGCACACGGCGCACTTCTCGATAGGCTCTGGAACAAAGTTGGCGCTGGAAGATGCGATCGAACTGGCAAAGGTTCTGACCGATGGAAAGCCCGACGCGCTGAATCGCTACTACGACACCCGCCAACTTGAGGCGCTCAAGCTGCAAAGCGCGGCGCGCAACTCGACCGAATGGTTCGAGGACGTCGAACGGTATCTGCCCTTCGATCCTATGCAATTCACCTACACGCTGCTCACGCGCAGCCAACGTGTTAGCCACGAGAATCTGCGCCTTCGCGACCCCGCATGGTTGGCGGGGCTGGAGACATGGTTCTCCGGCAACCCCGTCGCGCCAATGTTCGCACCATTCAAGCTCCGCAGAATGGAGTTGAAGAACCGTATCGTCGTCTCGCCCATGGCAATGTATTCGGCAATCGACGGCATTCCGACGGACTTCCACCTTGTGCACTATGGCGCACGCGCGCTCGGCGGAGCCGGGCTTGTCTACACCGAGATGACCTGCGTTTCGCCGGAAGGACGTATTACACCGGCCTGTCCGGGCCTGTGGAACGACGCCCAGGAGGCCATGTGGACGCGCATCGTCGAGTTCGTGCATGGCTACTCGGAGGCGAAGATATGCCTCCAACTCGGTCATAGCGGCGCGAAGGGTTCGACGCGGGTGCCGTGGGAGGGAATGGACAAGCCGCTCACTGAAGGCAACTGGCCACTGATGGCGCCATCGGATGTTGCGTGGACGGAGGAAAACGCCGTTCCGACGCCGATGAAGCGGGCACAGATGGATCAGGTGCGGGATGAATTCGTCGAGGCGGCAAAACGCGGCGCTCGCGCGGGCTTCGATATGCTGGAGCTGCATTGTGCGCACGGCTATCTGCTTTCGGCTTTCATAAGCCCGACGCAGAACAGGCGGACAGATGAGTATGGCGGCAGCCTCGACAACCGGCTACGCTTCCCGCTCGAAATCTTCAGCGCCATGCGCGCGGTGTGGCCGGAAGATCGGCCCATGTCGGTCCGTATCTCGGCGCATGACTGGGCGGGCGACGGCAACGTCACGCCGAAGGAAGCTGTCGAGATCAGCCGCGCGTTTGTGGAAGCCGGCGTCGATATAATCGACGTTTCGTCCGGTCAGGTGACGAAAGCCGAGAAGCCGGTTTATGGGCGGATGTTCCAGACACCATTCTCGGACCGCATCCGGAACGAGCTGCATGTGCCGACAATCGCTGTCGGCAACATCTACGAGATCGATCACGTCAACTCGATCCTCGCGGCGGGGCGTGCCGATCTGTGTGCGCTGGCGCGGCCGCATCAGATGGACCCGAACTGGACCCTTCGTGCCGCCGCCGAGCAAAAGCACAAGGAGCCACCGGTGCCGGTGCAGTACCAGAGCGGATACCGCCAGCTCGCGATCAATCTGGAGCGCGCGGGCCAGATGGCAGTGATTGCATGAGACGCGCGCTTATCACCGGCGGTGGCTCCGGCATCGGCCTCGCCATTGCGAAGAGGCTTTCCGAGACTTGCGACGTCACCGTGCTCGGCCGCGGCAAGGCGAGGCTCGATGCAACGGGCTTCAAGACCATCGTCGCCGACGTTGCCGACCCTGCGCTCAAGATCGATGGCGCGTTCGACATCGTCGTCAACAATGCCGGCATTGTTCGCAGCGCGCCATTTCACAAGCTCACCGAAACGGATTGGGCGGGCATGTTGAACATCAATGTCATGGGCACGGTGCATGTCACGCGCGCTGTGCTACCGGTCATGCGCGAGCGCAACTGGGGCCGGATCGTCAACATTGCGAGCACGGCTGCGCTCAAGGGATACGCGTACGTGTCCGCGTATGTCGCGAGCAAGCATGCTCTGCTGGGGCTCACGCGTGCACTCGCACTCGAACTGGTAGCGACCGGTGTCACGGTCAATGCCGTATGTCCCGGTTACACCGACACCGACATTGTGCGCGAGGCGGTGGCGAATATCGCCGCCAAGACGAAGCGCAGTGAGGATGAAGCGCGCGCCGAGTTGGCAAGCACGAATCCGCAGCGCCGACTGATCGCGCCAGCCGAAGTAGCGGCGGCCGTTGCCTATCTCGTGTCCGATGAAGCGGCTGCCGTGACCGGACAAGCCATCGCGATCGACGGTGGCGAAACCGCATGACGATGGCGGCGGAGAAGTTCGATGGCGCCCCGCACAGCAAGCAGTCGCTGCGGTTATGGCTTCGACTCCTCAGTTGCTCCACGACCATCGAGAAGAAGGCGCGCGCGATGCTGATCGAGCGCTTCGACACGACGCTGCCGCGGTTCGACGTGATGGCCGGACTCGACCGCGCGCCGAACGGTCTTACGATGAGCGAATTGTCGAAGCTGCTTCTGGTCTCGAACGGCAATGTCACCGCCATTGTCTCGCGGCTGGCCGATGACGGTCTGGTCACGCGCACGCAGGACAAAGACGACCGTCGCATATCGCAGGTGAAGCTGACGGCGAAGGGCCGCCGCGATTTCCGCGCCATGGCGGCGGAACATGAGAACTGGATCGAGCAGCTTCTTGCCGATCTGGCCGATAGCGAAATCAACGGTTTGCTCGCCGGTCTCAACCGCGTGCGCGCCTCCATCGAAAGGAGCGGTTTATGACCCGCCTCGATACTGCAAGCTTCAAACCCGAACACTTCAGGTGGGAGTTCGCCGACGGCATCGCGACCGTCACGCTGAACCGGCCGGAGCGGAAGAACCCGCTGACATTCGACTCATATGCCGAGCTGCGCGATATGTTTCGCGCCCTCGTCTATACGCCGGACGTCAAGGTCGTGATCATGACCGGCGCCGGCGGCAATTTCTGTTCCGGTGGCGATGTGCATGAGATCATCGGGCCGCTCACCAAGAAGGACATGACCGGCCTGCTCGAATTCACGCGCATGACCGGCGATCTGGTGAAGGCGATGCGCGGTTGTCCGCAGCCGATCATCTCCGCCATCGACGGCATCTGTGCCGGCGCGGGTGCGATCATTGCGATGGCGTCGGACATGCGCTTTGCCACACCGAAAGCGAAGACCGCGTTCCTGTTCACGCGCGTCGGGCTTGCGGGTTGCGACATGGGCGCTTGCGCGATCCTTCCGCGGTTGATCGGTCATGGGCGCGCATCGGAATTGCTGTTCTCCGGTCGCTTCATGACCGCCGACGAAGGCGACCGTTGGGGGTTTCACAATCGTATCGTCTCCCCGGAAGAGTTGATGAGCACCACGCTGGAGATGGCGAAGTCTCTCGCCGCGGGTCCGACCTGGGCGCATGGCATCACCAAGACGCAGCTCAACACCGAATGGGCGGTGAGCCTCGATGTCGCCATCGAGATGGAAGCGCAGGCACAGGCAATCTGCATGCAGACGCAGGATTTCCATCGCGCCTATCACGCCTTCGCCGCAAAACAGCAACCTGTGTTCGAGGGGAACTGAACGATGCGCACGTTGCAACCGGCGGATTGGGCGCGGCCACGCGGCTATTCCAACGGCATCGAAGCCACAGGACGCCTCGTCTTCGTTGCCGGACAGATCGGCTGGAACAAGGATTCCAAATTCGAGCACCACGATTTCCCCGGCCAGTTCGAGCAGGCGCTGCACAACATCGTCGCCGTCCTTGCCGAAGCGGGCGCGGGGCCGGAGCATGTCGTGCGGCTCACCTGGTTCATCACCGACAAGAAGGCCTACCTCTCTCAGGCCAAGGAGGTCGGTGAGATCTATCGCCGTGTGATGGGTCGCAACTTTCCGACGATGTCGGTGGTACAGGTTGCGGCGCTGATCGAGGACGAGGCGCTGGTCGAGATCGAAGCGACTGCCGTCATTCCGGACTAACAATATCTAGTGGCGGAAAAGCCAACCCCCCAACATCTGGATTTTCGTTTTCACCGGAACATGCACATTGCGCTCGCCGGATGACGCCGCCCATTTGAACCACGCGTTTTCAGAGCCCACCTCTCGCCGGTCCAACAGGCTACGGCAATAAAATTGTTTGCCGGAACGCCGCACCCTCCCCTCCACATCGGCGGTTTGCGAATACAGAACCGCAATCCAAAATCTGGAGACGCAAACGCGAAAAACGCAAAATCTTGAGACTTAATATCGCGTTCTCAACAAAATTTCCGCAGCACCGCTATCGCGCTATCCAACACCTCTCGGGTCACACCCAATAGACAACGAGAGATGGGTGTGCGCAGGCGCGGTTCAAGCCCTGTCGAGGGATTAATTCAAGGCCTGCGCTAGTAGCGCGCGTTGCCCGGCGTGCGCGGATACGGGATCGCGTCGCGCACGTTGGCGAGGCCTGTGACATAGACCATCGTGCGCTCGAAGCCGAGACCGAAACCCGCGTGAGGCACGGTGCCGTAACGGCGCAGGTCGCGGTACCAGCTGTAATGCTCGGTGTCGATGTTCATCGCCTTCATGCGCGCGTCGAGCACGTCGAGGCGTTCCTCGCGCTGACTGCCACCGATGATCTCGCCGATACCCGGCGCCAGCACGTCCATCGCCGCGACGGTCTTTCCGTCGTCGTTGACGCGCATGTAAAACGCCTTGATGTCCTTCGGGTAGTTCATGACGATCACGGGCTTGCCGACATGCTTCTCGGTCAGATAGCGCTCGTGCTCCGACTGCATGTCGATGCCCCAATGCACCGGATAATCGAATTTCTCCGATGATTTCTCCAGCACCCTGATCGCGTCGGTGTAATCCATGCGCACGAATTCGGAATTGACGATGCCTTCCAGCTTCGCGACCAGACCTTTTTCAACGCGCTCGTCGAAGAACGCGAGATCTTCGCCGCGCTCGTTCAGCAGCGCCTTGAGCGTGTATTTCAGCAACCGCTCCGCCAGCATCGCATCGTCGGCAAGGTCGGCGAACGCGATTTCCGGCTCGATCATCCAGAACTCGGCCAGATGTCGGCTGGTGTTGGAGTTCTCGGCGCGGAACGTCGGCCCGAACGTGTAGACCTTCGACATCGCCAGACAGTAGGCCTCGACGTTCAACTGACCGGACACCGTCAGGAACGCTTCGTGGTTGAAGAAGTCCTTGGAGAAATCCACCGCGCCTTCCTTGGTGCGCGGCAGGTTCGCGAAATCGAGCGTCGAAACGCGGAACATCGCGCCCGCACCTTCGGCATCCGACGAGGTGATGATCGGCGTGTTGACCCAGAAGAATCCGTCTTCGTCGAAGAAGCGATGGATCGCTTTCGCCAGCGAATGGCGCACGCGGGTCGCGGCCGAGATCACATTGGTGCGCGGGCGCAGATGCGCGACCTCGCGCAGATATTCGAACGAATGCGCCTTGGGCGAGATCGGATAGGTGTCCGGGTCCTCGATCCAGCCGATCACTTCGACGGACGTCGCCTGCATCTCGAACGGCTGGCCCTTCGCCGGCGACGGCACGATGGTGCCGGTGGCGCGCACGGCGCAGCCCGCCGTGAGCTTCAGGACCTCGTCGGTGTAATTCGACAATGTGTTCGGCACCACGACCTGCACCGGATGGAACGCCGATCCGTCCGACACCTGAACGAAGGAGATGCCGGCCTTGGAATCGCGCCGCGTGCGCACCCAGCCGCTGATGGTGACGGACGTGTCTTTCGGAGCCTCACCGGCAAGAATACCGCGGGCATTGAATGTCTTGCTCATGGCGGACAGTTACTCACGCGACCAAAAATTGTCCAGTGACCGGGCTGTCGGCCGGCCGTGAAAGGAGCAAGGCCGCGCCGATATTGGCGCGGCCTTGCTTCGTCCTGTCATTTTGCGGAAGAGCCCGGCGGCTTGCACCGCCGGGTCCTGTCATCGCGTTGTTATTGCGGCCACGCGTCGACGAGATTGGCGACGTTGACCGTGCCGATGCCCGTGACGAGGTCGTAGCCTTTGCCGGTCGCAAATGCCGGCTTGTACTTTTTGTCCTTCGTGGACAGGACGCCTGTCGTACCCGACGGGAGATAGCAGTCGTTCGTGCCCGAGCAGTTCACGTCGTTGTCGCCCAGCGTGACATCATAGAAGATGCAGGACGAGTTCGGCTTGGAAGCCCTCTTCTTGGACGAGTTGCAGGCTTTGTTGCCTTTTTTGCCGTACTCGTCGTTCGCGAGGCTGTAGAACACCGGGTTCGGAAGTCCCTGTGCCGCGCCCATCTTCTTGACGATCAGCGCCATGAAGCCGGCCCAGATCGGCGAGGAGAACGAGGTGCCACCCGCGCCCGGCCAGGTGCTCGGATCGCCGCTGCACGCGCTGCCGCTGCTCGACGTGTCGCAGTACACATAGTAGTGACCCCACAGGCCGTTCGCCGCCATCAGCGAGACGTCCGGCGTGTCACGCACCTTGTCCTTGGGAACACCAACCAGCGCCTGCCACTCCGGCTTCGGCCAGCCGGCGCATGTGCCGTTCACGACACCGCCGGTGCCCGACCCGGTCGCGCAGCTGCTCGGTCCACCGCTGCCGGCGACGGAAGAATGCGGACCGCCATTGTTGCAATAGCCGTCGGCGCCATATGGCGTCGCGAAGCCCTTGAACGTGGAGGCCGGGACGTTGGCGCAGGAATCGTCCCATGGGAATTCCGGCATGTAGGATTTCGCCGAGCCGTAATTCGCCGTGTTGGTCGCGTTCCAGTATTTGTCCGACGTGCCGAGATAGGTGTCGGCAAAGTCGGTGCCGCCAACGGACACGTTGAACGGAGTCGACATCCAGCCGCTGATGCTGACGCCATGCGTCGGGTTGGCGCTGCGGTGATCGTTCTCCGCCGAGCCTTCATCGCCCGACGACACGAACACCGAAACACCTTCCGTCGATGCCTGCTGGTAGAGATCGGAGATGAACTGGTTCTCCGTCTCGCCGTCGCCCTCTTCGCCCGTGCCGTAGCTGATGCTCACCACCGGCGGCACGTTGGCGCCGTTGACGAGGTTTTGCAGCGCGAGGAACCCGCCGAACTGGCTGGTGTCGCGGCAGCTCGCAAGCACGATCGTGGCGCTCGGCGCCGCAGCGGTTGCCCACTGCGCATCGAGGTTGGCTTCGTCTTCGGCACCGTTGGCGCCCGGGTCGGAGCAGCTCGCACTTCCCGTGGGATGGGTCTGCGAGAAGCTTCCCGATGTGAAGCCGCTAAGGCCGAATTTGCTGCGGAAGGTCGTCCAGTCCGAAGCGTTCTTCACGTCACTGTCTTCGATGACGACGAGGGTGACACCCTGACCGGTGTTTCCGCCGTTGAACACGGGGTTGACGTTGTAGATCGTCGCAAGATCCTCGGGGACGATCGCGTGCTCGATCTTTCCGCCGCTGCCCGTATAGGTGAAGTTGCTGCGGCCGATGATGTTGGTGTGCGGCATGAAGTTGTTGAGCTTCGCAACGCCGACCACGGCAGGCGCGAGCGCCGACGGAATCTGCGGGAGGCTCATGTTGGACCAGTGCTTGCCGTCGGCGAGCGCATGGATCTCGGTATGAAATGCCTCACGCACCTGGCCGGCCGTGCCTGAGAAATCGATCGTTGTGGCGCCGGCGGCCAGAGGACGCACCTCGAAGCCGTGCGCGCTCAGCCATGTCGTCAGAGCGTCCGCGTCGCTGTGGCCGACGCCGAAGCGCTTGCCGTATTCCTTGGCCGTCAGCCATTTGTGATACAGCGGCGAATTGCGGTCGTTCTGATCGTGGTTCAGCTTCGTAAGCGCGGCCTGCTGCTCGGCGCTGCGGCGCAGAACCAAAAGCATGTCGTCGATGCGCATGCTATCCGCAACGCGGCCGCGATCGTTTTCCGCAGTCGCTTCCTGAGGCATGTTCGGTCGCAAGGTCGTCAGCACGCGTTCATCGACCGGCGATGACGTCAATTGCGGCGCGGCTGTCGCGGCCTGCGAAAATGCAAGCGCAGCCAGCACGCCGGCGGCTGTCGCCAGCCATTGGCAAGAATGTCGTTTCACAGATTGGCCCTCCTGAGTGGTGATGGCGATCGAGACGCCATCAGCAGATGACACTCATTCTCAACAACCTTTTTGAGATGCGCAATGTCGAGCGATGTTCATCGGACACTTTTTGGAGCGATAGACGCTGTAAAATAGAGACCATCACGTCGACGCATTGTCGCGAATTGTCGTGGCCGACATCACTCGATAGTGGGCATAGCCGCTTCCCTCACGGAATTCGCGAACCTGATCCCCGCAACGGTTCAATTCCGGTCCTGAAAAGCTACATTCCCGTGCGCGACATGCACAAAGCTCTCTCTTCGAAATTTTTCGCTCGCGACGTGGATGTGGTGGCGCGCGCGCTGATCGGCGTCGAGTTGCTGTATCGCGGCGCCGGCGGGCGCATCGTCGAGACGGAGAGCTACGATCCCAGCGATCCCGCGTCGCACAGCTATGGCGAGCGCCGCACACCGCGCAACAGCGTCATGTTCGGTCCCCCGGGTCACGCGTATGTCTATCGCATCTATGGCATGTACTGGTGCCTGAACTTCACCTGCGGCCACGGCAGCGCGGTATTGATCCGCGCGCTTGAGCCGACGGCCGGCCTCGCCCGCATGCGCGCGCGCCGCGGGACGGAGAAGGATACCCTGCTCTGTTCGGGACCGGGACGGCTCTGTCAGGCGCTGGATATCACCGGCGCCGATACCGGACGCGCCGTCACCGCATCGCCCTTCGCCATGGCGCGCGACAACAAGCGTCCGGCTATCGCTACGGGCGTGCGGATCGGCCTCACCAAGGGGGTCGATGCCGAACGCCGCTACGGGCTCAAGGACAGCCCATTCCTCAGCAAGAAATTCAAGGACGCGGAATAGTCCGGTTCAGAGATTCAATCCGGCCTTGGCGATGATGTTGCGCTGGATTTCGTTCGATCCCGCATAGATCGATCCCGCGCGCTCGTTGAGATAGCGCGGTGCGACCGGCGCGACGCCGTCCGGACCGATCGGGCCGGTGTTGCGCGCATCGCCGACCCAGCCGCCGGGGAATGTCTCTTCCGGCTGGAACGGCACCGCATCGAGCGCGGCGACTTCCAGTGCCACCTCGGTGACGCGCTGGCTGAGTTCGGTCGAGCGAATTTTGAGCATCGACGCATGGATGCCGGAGGGCGCGCCGGTACGCGATGCCATCAGCCGATGCTCGGTGAATTCGAGTGCGGAGATTTCGATAGCGGTCTGCGCGATCTTGCGCGCGAGGTCCTCGTCATCCTGCACGCCGCAGGCGCGCGCGAGGTCGCGCACACGCCGGAGCCGCGCCTTCAGTCCCGGTGCCGCTGCATTGCCGCCGCGTTCGAACTGCAACAGGTATTTCGCCACCGTCCAGCCATCGCCGATGCGGCCGACGACATTCTCCTTCGGCACCTTCACGTCGCGGAAGAAGATTTCGCACTGAATCTGTTCGCCCGACAGCATGGTGATCGGCTTCACCTCGATACCCGGCGTGTCCATGTCGATCAGCAGAAAGGTGATGCCGCGCTGCTGCGCGCCTTCGCTCGAACTCCGCACCAGGCAGAAGATGCGGTTGGCGAGCATACCATGTGTTGTCCAGATCTTCTGGCCGTTGCAGATAAAATGGTGACCGACGTCTTCCGCGCGCATCTGCAGCGACGCGAGATCGGAACCGGCCTGCGGTTCCGAATAGCCCTGACACCAGAAATCCTCGCCGGAAAGAATGCGCGGCAGATAGAACGCCTTCTGCTCGATGCTGCCGTGACCGATCAACACCGGCCCGCACATCGACAATCCCATCGGCGACAGCGCCGGCGCATCCGCCATCGCAAGTTCCGTCGAATAGATATAGCGGCGCACCGGCGACCAGCCGCAGCCGCCATACTCTTCCGGCCACGCTGGCGCGACCCAACCCTGCGCATAGAGAATGGATTGCCAGTGCCGCATCGTATCGCGGTCGGCATAGACGCTCGTCATCAACCGCCCGGCGCGGCGCAGATCGGGAGTCAGCTTCTCATCGAGAAAGGTGCGCACCTCATCGCGGAAGCGCAGATCATCGCTGTCATAGTCACAATTCATGCGGTCAGCGTACACGCCGCTCGTACGAAACCAAATCCCTATAAAGTTGACCCATCGCAAACCGGCGAAGCTGTTATAGAGGGCACGGATCAACGCGGAGCATCGCCGTGCAAGCCCGTCATTTCACCGAAGAACAGGAAATCTTCCGCAGCGCCTACCGGCAATTCCTGCAGAAGGAAGTGCTGCCGCACCGCAAAGCCTGGCGCGAGGCCGGCATCGTGCCGCGCGAGATGTTCAGAAGGATGGGCGACAACAACTATCTGCTGATGTGGGCCGACGAGCGTTACGGCGGCCTCGGCATCGAGGATTTCCGCTTCCAGCAGATCATCATCGAAGAAGACGCAGCCTTCGGCGAACCCGGCTTCTATCACACCCTGCACAGCCGTCTGGTCGCGCCGTACATCAAGAACTTCGGCACGCCGGAGCAGCAGGCGCGCTTCCTGCCCAAATGCGCGTCGGGCGAATGCATCCTCGCGGTCGCGATGACGGAGCCCGACGCGGGCTCAGACCTCGCAGGCATGAAGACGCGCGCGGTTGATAAAGGCACACATTGGGTTCTGAACGGCGCGAAGATCTACATTTCCAACGGCATCAACGCCGATCTCGTGATCGTCGCCGCCAAGACCAATCCCGACAACAATCGCCAGATCGGACTCTTCCTCGTCGAGCGCGGCATGGCGGGCTTCGAGCGCGGCCGCAATCTCGACAAGATGGGCCTGCCGGCACAGGACACAGCCGAGCTGTTCTTCCGTGACGTGGAAATCCCGTACGAGAACGTGCTCGGCGATCCGGCGAAGGGTTTTCACAATCTGATGTTCAGCCTTGCCGAGGAGCGGCTGATCGGTGCGACCGGCTATCTCGCCAATGCCATGTGCGCCTTCGACACGACACGCGAGTTCGTGATGAACCGCAAGGCGTTCGGGCAACCGCTGTCGCAGTTCCAGAACACGCGCTTCAAGATGGCGAGTCTGAAGACCGAACTCGACGTCGCGCAGGTCTTCGTCGATCACTGCGTCGCGCTGCACAACGAAAAGAAGCTCACATCGGAAACCGCGGCGAAGGCCAAGCTGCTGACCAGCGAACTCGAAGGCCGCGTGACGGACGAATGCGTCCAGCTTCACGGCGGTGCAGGCTACATGCAGGAATACGATGTGTGCTGGCGCTACACCGACGCACGCATCTCCCGCATCTACGCCGGCAGTTCGGAGATCATGCGCGAGATCATCGCGCGCTCGATATTCTAAGACGCGCGCTTGCGGTGTATCGTCACCCGGAAATTCTCCGGGTGCCGAGATGACCACAAGATGGCGTGAATCCGTCGGCCTGATAACACTCTGCGTCGGGCTTGCCGCGGCAACAATTTCACCGGCACGCGCCGTCACCGACGCCGATTGCCGTCATCGGGTCAACAGCACGCAAGAGCGGCTTCTCGCGTGCATCAGGCGCGACGTGCTGTGGCAGCATCTGGTCGAACTGCAAAAGATCGCCGACGCAAATCCCGGCGCGCAGGGCCACGCCAACCGCAACATCGGAACCAAGGGTTATCGCGCGTCCGTCGAATACGTCACGCGGCTCATGCAGAAGGCCGGCTATCACGTGCAAATTCAGGCTTATCCGTGGAAACGTTCGCGGACCGTCGGAACGCCACAGCTCACCATCGACGGGCACGTCTATCGCGAGGCCACTGACTGGTTTGTCGCTGGTCTTTCCGGAAGCGGCCAGGTCCACGCCGCTATCGCAGCACCCGGTCTCGAATCCGAAACGTCAACCGGTTGCGACAGCGCATCGTTTCACGGATTTGCGCGGGGCAGCGTTGCTCTGTTGAAACGGGGGGCGTGCGATTTCGACACGCAGGTCGCAAACGCGCAGGCAGCGGGCGCGTCCGCCGTGATCCTGTACAACGACAAAGCCGATATCGACGCCAACGGTCCCTATCGCAAACATGCGCGTGGCGAAGCTTTCTCCGCCATGTTATCGCAGCCTGCGAACATTCCGGTGATCGGCGCCCTCTCATACGAGGATGGCGCGGCCCTCGCGGCACAATCCCGCTCCGGCAACGCGCCGGTCGCTGCACTCTCCGTGCAGACGGAATTGTTCTCCCGCAAGGACTACAACGTCATCGCCGACTCGCCCTATGGCGATGACGCGCACACCGTCGTCGTCGAAGGCCACCTGGACGCAATCCACGGCGCGGGGATTCTCGACAACGGGTCCGGTTCGTCGACGATCCTCGAGATCGCGCGCAACCTCGCCAACACGCCGACGAAGAACCATTTGCGGTTCATCTGGTTCGGCGGTGAGGAGATCGGACTTCTCGGATCGAAGTATTATGTCAGCGCACTCAGTCCCGCCGAGCTGAAGAAGATCGCGTTCGACATCGATGTCGATGTCACGGCGACGCCGAATTACGCCATCCTGATCGCCGATCCCGGGCACGCGCACGCCGCCGACAAATTCCCAAAGAAGGTGATCCGCGATTCACAGCCCGGCAACCACGCCTTTCTTGAGTATTTCCGCTCGATCGGCATTGCGAGCCGGATCGCAAGCTTCGGCAATGACGGAACGGACTCCATTCCCTTCAGCTTCGCCGGCGTGCCGAACACGGGCATCCTGACGCAGCAGGACTGCTGCAAGCACGACTGGGAGGTGCGGCTGTGGGGTGGCTTTACCGGAAACTTCGAAGGCAACATTCCCAGTCATGACGGCGGCTGCGTCGACAATCCCGGACGGTGGTGTGACAACCTTTCGAACAACGATCGCGGCGTTCTGGAATTTGTTTCGAAGGCGACCGCAGCGGTCGTGCTGAAATTCGCCAATGACGGCGGGCTCGGGCGGAAGAAGTAGCGCGTTCGACGCCCTTGCATAGGCGAGGCGAATGGGGACACTCCCCTCCGCGCCGCTCAAGGAGCTTTGCCCGTGCATCTTTCGCGCTTTCCCCGCAAGCATTTCGCCCATCTGCCGACGCCGCTCGAACCGATGGAGCGGCTGACCAAACATCTCGGCGGCCCGAAGCTCTGGATCAAGCGTGACGATTGCACCGGACTTTCGAGCGGCGGCAACAAAACCCGCAAACTGGAATTCCTGATCGGCGATGCGATCGCGCAAGGTTGCGACACGGTCATCACGCAGGGCGCGACGCAATCCAACCATGCGCGCCAGACGGCGGCGGCCGCGGCGCGTTACGGTCTCGAATGCCACATCCTTCTGGAGGACCGCACCGGCTTTCAGACGCCGGAATACACCGCCAACGGAAACGTGCTGCTCGACAAGTTGCACGGTGCGCATCTGTCGAAACGGTCGGGCGGCACCGACATGAATGCGGAGATGGAAGCACTCGCCGCCGATCTGCGCGGCAAGGGTAAGAAGCCGTATGTGATCCCCGGCGGCGGCTCGAACCCTGTCGGCGCGCTCGGCTATGCGAATTGCGCACTCGAACTGGTGCATCAGGCGAATGAGCGCGGCCTCAAGATCGACCACGTCGTCCACGCGACGGGCAGCGCGGGCACGCAGGCAGGATTCGTGGCCGGCATGGTCGCGATCAACGCGCAAATTCCCACACTGGGCATCGGCGTGCGCGCGCCGAAGGAGAAGCAAGAACAGGCCGTCTTCGATCTCGCCTGCCGCACGGCCGAACATCTCGGCGTACCAGGCATCGTGAAGCGCGAACACGTCACAGCCAACACCGACTACGTCGGACCGGGCTATGGCCTGCCGACGCCGGGTATGGTCGAGGCGGTGAAGCTGGTCGCACGCCTGGAAGGCATTCTTCTCGATCCCGTTTACAGCGGCAAAGGCATGGACGGCTTCATCGATCTCATCCGCAAGGGCCATTTCGGCAAAGAGGGAAACATCGTCTTCCTGCACACCGGCGGCTCGGCGGGCCTGTTCGCCTATCCGGATTCCTTCGGCGTATGAGCAAGACCGTCGGCGTCATCGGCGGCATGGGACCGGAGGCAACGGTCGAATTCCTGCGCCGCATCGTGGCGGCCACGCCGGCGAATGACGATCAGGATCACATCCACGTCCTCGTCGACAACAATCCGAAAATTCCCTCGCGCCTCGCCGCGATCGTCGAAGGCACCGGCGAAGACCCGTTGCCAACGCTGATCGGCATGGCAAAGAGTCTGGAGAAACAGGGCGCCGAGCTCCTCGCCATGCCCTGCAACACGGCACACTATTACCGGCCGCGCATCGCGGACGCGGTCGGCATTCCGTTCCTCGACATGGTCGCGCTGTCCGCCGCCGCCGTGCCCGGCAAACGCATCGGCATGCTCGCCTCGCCCGCCGTTCGCCGGGTCGGGCTTTACGAGCGACAGCTTCGTGCCGCGGGAAAGGAAGCGGTCTTTCCCGAAGACGACGGCCCCGTGCTGGAGATCATCCGCGCCGTGAAAGCCAATCGCGTGACTGATGCGCATCGCCGCGACTATGCGTCCATCGCGCGGGCGCTCAGCGCGGATGCCTATCTTGTCGCCTGCACCGAGCTCTCCGTGCTGGGCGCGCCGCCGGGTGCGACCGCGCCGGTCGTGGACGCGCTCGACGTTCTGGTGAAGGCAACGGTCGACGCGGCTATTTGAAGATCGCCTTCGGCAGCAGGACATGCATGCCTTTGTTGCGGTCCACGACTTCCGTCACATCGAGATCGCCCGCCACGCTCACCAGCATGTAGGCGTCGTCACGGCTCAGGTGCTTCTCCGTCACGAGGAAGTCGACCATCTCGCGCACGGCCTTGTGCGCGGCGATGGAGAGATCGTCGTCGAATCCCATCGCGATAAAGTGCGTCGGCGTCTCCGCGCGCGGATAGGCAATGTGCAGGTCCTTGCGCACCGCGAATTCCAGTGTGCCGACAAGCGAGGTTTCCATGGCCGTGACGTCGACTTCGCCGTTGCCCTGCCCGGCATGTCCGTCGCCGATCTCGAACAGCGCGCCCTTGTTGTAGACGGGCAGATAGAGCGTCGTCCCGGCGAGGAGCTCCTTGTTGTCCATGTTGCCGCCGCTGATCGTCGGCGGCGTGGAGTCATAGCGTCCGAAATCCGCCGGCGGCGCGACGCCCATGCTTCCGAAGAACGGATGCAGCGGAATCTCGATGCCGGGTGCGAAACGCGCGGTCATCTTTTTCCTGTCGAGCGGAATGATTTTGATCCGCGCATACGGAAAGTCGTCGGTCAGGATGCCCGCGCCGTAGCGAAATCCGTTATAGGCGTAGTCAATGGCGGGCTCGATCTTCTGGATGTGGATTTCCAGTGTGTCGCCGGGCTCCGCGCCTTCGATATAGACGGGGCCGTTGAGGATGTGGCCGCCGGGCCCTTTGTCCGTCACTTTTGCGTAGACGTCGCGCAAGGCCTGCTCGACATTGCCGGGCGCCACGCCCGCTTTCTCGAGTCCGGTGGGCGAGTTCGTGAGCAACGTGCGGAAGACAACCGTGTCGCCGGAATGGATGCGCAGCACCGGCGTCTTCGTCGCGTCGTAATTTCCCCACGCAACCGTGTCGGGCCCGGCGTTGAGCGTGAACGTCTCGGCGCCGGCCGCGACAGGCAGCAAGGCAATTGCGAAGGCGATCCAGCGAAGCATGCGATTTCCCCTGCTTGGAGCGCCATGCTAAGTCCGCAACGTGATGAACCGCAAATTCGCAATCTGGCTGGTCATTGCCATGATCGGCGGCATACTCGCGGGGCTCGCGTGCCATGAATGGCTGTCGGCCGCCGACACGGCGCGTCTGAGCGGCGGACTCGCCATCGTCACCACCGCGTTCGTGCGCCTGATCCAGATGATCATCGCGCCGCTGGTGTTTTCCACCCTCGTCACCGGCATCGCGCATATGGAAAGCGCCGCTGCGATCGGACGCATCGGGTTCAAGACCATCGCCTGGTTCGTTCTCGCATCGACGGTATCGCTGTCGATCGGGCTCGTGATGGTGCACCTCTTCGCGCCCGGTGTCGGCCTGGCGCTGCCTCACGGCGGCGCAGGCACGGCGGCCGGGGCCATGTCGCTTGGAGATTTCGTCACCCATCTCGTGCCGCGCTCGATCGTCGAGGCGATGGCGAACAACGAGATCCTGCAGATCGTCATCTTCTCCTGCTTTGTCGGCACGGCGATCGCCGCCGCCAGGGAGCGCGCGGACAAGATCGTGGCGCTGCTCGATCAGGTCGCATGGGTGATGCTGAAGGTGACGGGCTATGTGATGCTGTTCGCGCCCGTCGCAATATTCGCCGCGCTCGCGGCAACGGTTGCGGAACAGGGCGCGGGCATCATCCTGACCTATGCAAAGTTTGCCGGGGGACTCTATGTGGCGCTCGCGCTGCTCTGGGCGCTCCTGCTCGGCACCGCGTACGCGATACGCCGCGACAACAAACTGCTCGGCGCCATCCGCAGCCCGATCCTGGTCGGGTTCTCGACGGCGAGCTCCGAGGCGGCGTATCCGCAACTGCTGGAAAAGCTCGAAGGCCTCGGCCTGCCGCGCCGGATCGTGAGCTTCGTCCTGCCGCTCGGCTATTCGTTCAATATGGATGGCGGGATGATGTACCAGACTTTCGCGATCGTTTTTATCGCGCAGGCCTACAACATCGACATGACGCTTACCCAGCAGATCACGCTGCTTCTGATCCTGATGGTGATGAGCAAAGGCATGGCGGGCGTGCCCCGCGCTTCGATCGTCGTCATCGCGGCGGCGCTGCCGTTCTTTCATCTGCCCGAGGCGGGATTGCTTCTGATCCTCGCCGTCGACCACATCCTCGATATGGGGCGCAGCGCGACCAACATCGTCGGCAATGCCGTGGCCTGCGTGGTGGTCGATGCTTGGGAAGGCCGCCGGAAAGCCACCTGAAATCTTCCTGCAAAAAAGTTTTCTGATCCCCTTGCCTGTTTCAGTGTTATAGCTATATACAACACCAAGTCGGCAGAACACCTCGGCTGGCGAAGACACGATGGGGAGGGAAAACCCATGCAGATGCTGGTAAATCTCGCGTTTGGTGCGGCCGTGGCGGGCCTTTCGCTCGGTCCGGCAGGTTGGGCCGATCTGGCCGAGATGGAGGCCAAGGCCTCGCATGCCGTCATGGCGATCGCGGGCTTCGAGGGCACGACCTCGCAGCTCGATGCCGCAGCGGCGCGTGCCCGTGCCGCCCTGCCCCAGATGCCGACCCGCGCGCATTAACGGCCAAGTGGAAACCCTGATGGACCAAGAGTGGAACGATAACCAGCCGATCTATCGGCAACTGCGCGACCGGATCATCGCGATGATCCTGGACGGCGTGCTGAACGAAGGCGATCCGTTGCCTTCCGTTCGCAACGTCGCCGCCGAATACCGCGTCAATCCGCTGACGGTGCTCAAGGCCTATCAGCAACTCGCCGACGAGCAGCTCGTCGAGAAACGTCGCGGGCTCGGCATGTACATCAACACCGGCGCGCGCAAGCTTCTGCTCAGCAGCGAACGCCAGAGATTCATGACCGAGGAATGGCCCGGTGTTTACGCGACGATCCAGCGCCTCGGCCTGACCCCGCAAGAACTTCTTTCCCCCAGCACCGCAACGGAGCGTTGACGCATGGCCTGCTTGGAAGCGCGAGGACTTCGCAAAACATTCGGCGCCACCACGGCGCTGGATGGCATCGATCTGAAGATCGAGGAAGGCCGCATTCTTGGCCTCATCGGCCCCAACGGCGCGGGCAAGAGCACGCTGCTCAACGCGGCGCTCGGCCTGATCCCGTTTGAGGGCGAGTTGAAAGTTCTGGGACAGGATCCCTGGGCGGCGCGCGACAGCCTGATGCGCGATGTCTGCTTCATCGCCGACGTCGCGGTGTTGCCGCGCTGGATGCGCGTGTGGCAGGCGCTCGACTATGTCCAGGGCGTGCATCCGAAATTCGACCGCGCGAAGGCCGAGGCCTTCCTCGCCAAGACCAAGATCAAGAAAACCAGCAAGGTTCGTGAACTGTCGAAAGGCATGGTGACACAGCTCCATCTCGCGCTGGTCATGGCCATCGACGCGAAGCTGCTGGTGCTGGATGAGCCGACGCTCGGCCTCGACCTTCTCTATCGCAAGCAGTTCTATGACACCCTGCTGAACGACTATTTCGACCACAACCGCACCATCGTGGTGACGACGCATCAGGTCGAAGAGATCCAGCAGATCCTCACCGACATGATGTTCATCAACAACGGCCGGATCGTGCTCGATTGCAGCATGGAGGATTTCGAGGCGCGCTATGTCGAATTGACGCCGCGCCCGGAAAGCACGGCGGAGGCACGCGCGCTGAAGCCGATCAACGAACGCCAGGCACTCGGCCGCAGCATCATGCTGTTCGACCGCGTGCCCCGCGAAAAGCTAGCGGCCCTTGGCGAGGTTCGCACACCGAACATCGCCGACCTCTTCGTGGCCGTGATGACCGGAAATTCCACACAGGGAGCAGCGGCATGAGCGTCGCTACCGAATCGATGACCGCGATATCCGCAGAAACGACCTCATCCACCACGCATCCGTTCTACTGGTCGGTACGCCGGGAAGTATGGGAGCACCGCTCGATCTACATCGCGCCGCTGGTCGTGGCGGGGCTTGTGCTGCTGGGCTTCCTCATCCGGATTGTGCATCTGCCGCAAACGATGAGCTTGCTCGCGCAACTCAAGCCGAACGACCAGCACATGGCGGTTGCGATGCCCTTCGCGGTTGCCGCTGTTGCGATCACCGTGACCGGGTTGATCGTCGCGTTCTTCTATTGCCTCGGCGCCCTGTACAACGAGCGCAAGGACCGCAGCATCCTGTTCTGGAAATCGTTGCCGGTGTCGAACACGACGGCGGTGCTTTCCAAGGCCGCAATCCCGTTCCTCGTGCTGCCGGCGATCCTGTTCGCGATCATCATCGCGGTGCATCTGATCATGCTGGGCGTGGGCAGCGCCGCGCTCGCCGCAACGCATGGCGACGCGGCACTGCTGTGGAACAGCTGGCCGTTCGTCAGAATGGCGGTGGTCCTGCTCTACGGCATGGTCGTGATGACGCTCTGGTACGCGCCGATCTATGGCTGGGTCCTGTTCGTGTCGAGCTGGGCGCGCAGCATGG
This sequence comes from Rhizomicrobium sp., assembly GCA_035502175.1. Classification (GTDB taxonomy): domain Bacteria; phylum Pseudomonadota; class Alphaproteobacteria; order Micropepsales; family Micropepsaceae; genus Rhizomicrobium. The sequence goes on along the minus strand of DATJUS010000067.1, from coordinate 5,231 downwards.
CAATCCTGTGGGCGGTGCTGCCTCCGCTCGGCCTATGCCTTGCCGAACGCATTGCGCTCGATACGCGCTATCTGAGCGATCTTCTCGACTACCGTGTGAACGGCTTCGTGAAAGCGGCCTTCTACTTCGATCCGCACGCCAAGGAGATCGGCGACCCGCTCGGCATGCTGACGCCGGCGCAGTATCTGACGACGCCGGGCCTGTGGGCGGGACTTGTCATCGGCGCCGGGTTCCTGATGGCCGCCATCTGGCTCCGTCGCAGCCGGGAAGCGATCTAACCAACGACACTTGCGGGGAGCGGTGCGAAGGCCCGGGGCTTTGACGGCTCCGGGCCTTTCGCTATTTGCGCATTGAGATCGAACTCAGGCGACAGAAGCGATCGACGTCACTTCTTTTTTGCGCCCGATGTCTTCTTTGTTGCGGACGGCGCAGCCTTCTTGGCGACTTTCCTGGGCGCCGGAGCGGTTGCCTTCCTCTCCGCTTTCGGTGCGGCCTTTGGCTTTTTTTCTGCCTTTGCTTTCGGCGCGTCTGACACGGCTTCCGCGCTCTCCGGCACGTCCGCCGTGGCCGGCTCTGCTTCGATCTTAGGCGATGCGATGACTTTCTTCTCCACGATGCGGTCCGGGAAGGTCACGGCAAGAAACTGCTTCAGCGCGTTGTCTGAGCTGAAGATGACGGCACTCTTCGCGTTCGCAAGCACGGGCCCGTTGATCAAAGTCGGGTTCTCGACAATGCCGTCCCAGAATTCGTTCTGGCTGATGAACCGGTCGTCGAGCCTGAGATCGTGGAACAGCGGATCGTAGCGCCGCACGAGGCTTCCGCTGCCATCCTGAAGAAGCATCGAAAGCCGTTTCAGCTCTTCGCGGCCTGGCGGTGCCGCGACGTAGTCCACTTCTCGCAACTCGACACCGGCATCGCGAAGTTCTTCCAGCACGTGGCGCGAGCGGTCGCACGACGCGTCGTGATAGAACGTGAAGTGTGGCCGTCTCTGCTCGCGGACAACCGGCGCCTGCTCCTTCACGGCGGAGCGCGGCGCGGGCGTATCGATCAGGACCAGCTGAACCGCTTTCGGTCCCTTGCCATCGGGCTCCGTCTCGAACGAAACGCGCTGACCGGCCGTCAGCGTCGAAATCCCGGCCGCCACGACGGACGCAACCGGAACAAACACATCCTTCCCGCCGTCATCGGGCGTGACGAAACCAAACTTCTTCGCCGCATTGAAAAACTTGATCGTCCCGTTCGGCATGGTGTTCCTGATGATGTTTCAAAGGCGTCTGCAGAGTCTTCGACGAAGACGATATGTTTATGTCAGCGGCGATGGCTGGCTTGCCAAGGCAAAGCGCGCGGATATAGGCCAGGCTTCGCCCTTCGGGCTACGCCGGGCAGTCTTCGCTCCGCTATCGCGTTGCGAAGCCTGGTGCCCAGAAGAGGACTCGAACCTCCACGCCTTGCAGCGCTAGTACCTGAAACTAGTGCGTCTACCAATTCCGCCATCTGGGCACGGGCTTGGGCGGCGATGTTTAGGGAAGCCGCAAAAGCCTGTCAAACCCTTGTTTTCCCGGCCTGATAACAGGGCCTTCAAAGCCGGTCCGGCCCACCCCATATTCCACACATGAGCAAGGGAGGGTTTCGATGATTGTCACAACCACGGAAAACATACCCGGATACAAGCGCGGCAGGACACTGGGACAGGTGTTCGGCGTTGTCGTGCGCTCGCGCGGCATCGGCGGAAACATCGTCGCCAGCCTGCGCTCAATCGTCGGCGGCGAAATCCACGAATACACCCAGCTTCTGGAAGAAACACGCAAACAGGCTGTAGACCGGATGGTCAAGAACGCCACGGTGATGGGCGCGAACGCCGTCGTGATGATGCGCTTCGACTCGTCCGAGATCGGCCAGACCATGAGCGAGATCGTCGCTTATGGCACCGCCGTGGTGATGGAGCCGGAGGCGTAAGATGCTGCGCGGATCGGTGATCGCCGTTGGATTGGTGTGCTTTGCCGGCGGCATCGTCGCGATGCTGACGGGATTCTGTCCGCCGGCATGGGTCGCCCTCTTCTGGGGCATCCTCATTTTGCTCGGCACGGTGTGGGAGCGCGTGATCTACAAACCGGTCGAGAGCGCCACGCCCGGTCCCGGCTGGAGCCGCACGCCCGAACGCTTCATCGACGACAAGACCGGCGCACCGGTGACGGTGTGGATCGACGGGACCGGCGAGCGCAAATACGTCCGCGACTAGGCCGTCTGCACGGTGAAATCGCGGAAGTGCTTCTTGCCCGCCAGCGCACGGCGATATTCCTCTTTGGAGAGGATGTTCTCATCCAGAACCATGTCGGTGCGACAGTAGTTCTGGAAAAATTCGGCGATGCGCTCGGGTGACGGTAGCACCTGATCGCGGATGACGTTGATGTCGATGTTGATGCACAGCGCGCCGACGACGCCGTAATCCTTCCGCAGGATCGGAATCGTCGTGCATTTGAACCGGCGCGATCCGATGTTCAGTTCGTAATTCAGCTTGTCCTGCTTCAGGTTCACGCGCCGCATCAGATCGACCAGCAACGTCGTCGTTCCCATTCCCTCTACGCGGCCCGTCACCTCGCCGCTTTCGATCGTCGTGATCGAGTGTGTCGGGTTCGACAGATCGTGGACCAGCACCTCGATCCCCATATTTGGAAATGTCCGCCCGATCAGTCGCGCGATATTGCGGTAGTTCTCCAGGAACTCCTGGCTATCGTCGGTGACCTTGGAGGCCTGGTATTTCGTGCGCAGTTTCTCGTAAGCCGTCTTGTCCGCTTCGCTGAGCTGGCTGCGGACGTCGTTCTGGTCGCCGATGAAGATGAGCTGCCGCGCTGCGCGCGCATCGCGGTTGCGCAGGAAATTGTGCATGCCCAGCCGGAAGTCCTTGAGGCTGAACTCCGCGAATCGCTCCGGCGTCGCGGTATAGGGATAAAAGTCATATTCGGTGAGCGCCCTTCCCTCCAGCCGCCGGCGTTCCCGCCAGAGGCCGACGGCGAACCCTGCCATGAGAAAAATGGCCGAAGTAATGATGTTCTGCGCCAGTCCGCCGAACCAGTCCGCGCCGATCATATGCTTCCCCCGAAGCAGTTTTCTGCAGGCAGTTTAGGCGCAGTTTTGCCGGGTTTGCATAGGGCGCGGGCTGCGCTATGAACCCCCTCGTCTGTATCGGATCGCACCCCATGGAACATCGGCTGGTCACGGTTTTTGGCGGCTCGGGCTTTGTCGGCCGCAACACGGTGCGCGCTCTGGCCAAGGCCGGCTGGCGCATCCGCGTGGCCGTGCGCAAACCCAATCTCGCCAACTACCTGCCCCCGATGGGCACGGTAGGCCAGATCCAGCTCGTCAAATGCAACGTCGATGACAAGGACCAGATCGAGGCGGCGCTGAAGGGCGGAAGCGCCGCGATCAATCTGACCGGTATCCTCAGCCAGCGCGGCCATCAGAATTTCCAGACCATCCATGTCGACGCGGCGCGCGCGATCGCGGAAGCCGCCCGCAACGCCGGCATCGGTACCCTTGTCCACATGTCGGCGATCGGCGCCGATGTGGATTCGAAATCGCGCTATGCCGAGACCAAAGGCGAAGGCGAGCGCGCGGTGCGCGAGGCGTTTCCCGATGCGGCGATCCTGCGCCCGTCGCTGGTGTTCGGGCCTGAAGACAAGTTCTTCAACAAGTTCGCTGGCCTCGCGCGCATCCTGCCGGTGCTACCGCTGATCGGCGGCGGCCACACGAAATTCCAGCCGGTGTTTGTCGGCAACGTCGCCGCAGCGATCCTGCGCTGTGTCGAAGACACTGCGACGCGCGGCAAGACCTATGAACTCGGCGGCCTGAAGGTCTACAGCTTCAAGGATCTGATGCAGATCATGCTGCGTGAGATCGGCCGCAAGCGCCTGCTCATGCCGATCCCGTTCTTCGCCGCGCGCATCAAGGCGTTCTTCCTGCAGATGCCAGCGATGATCCTGCCCATCGATCCGCTGCTGACGATGGACCAGGTGACCCTGCTCAAAAGCGACAACGTCGTGAGCGACGGCGCCGCGGGCCTGAGCGATCTCGGCATCACGCCGGAGTCGCTGGAGACGGTACTGCCGACCTATCTTTGGCGCTTCCGCGCAAAGGGCCAGTTCGAGGGAACTACACCCTACCCAGAGTCAGCGCTGCAATAAGGGCGAGCCCCGCCGCAAGTCGATACCACCCGAACGGCTTCAAGCCATAGCGGCCGATGAAGGCGATGAACGTCTTCACGACGATGTAGCCGACGACAAACGACACCACGAAACCGACCGCGATGAGCTGCATGTTCGCGGAGGTTAGCGCGGAATGTTTCTTGTACAACTCGAATACCGACGCGCCGAGCATCGTCGGAAGCGCGAGATAGAACGTGAAAGCGGCCGCGGCCTTGCGCTCCACGCCGAGCAGTTCTCCGCCGAGGATCGTGGCGCCGGAGCGTGACACGCCGGGAATGAGCGACAGGCACTGGCACAACCCGATCTGAAACGCTTTCGACAGCGGCAGCGTGTCCGGATCGGTATAGCGCGGCGTTGGTGCGATACGCTCGAACACCAGGATCAGCAGACCGCCCACGATCCATGTCGTCGCAATCACCGGCATCGCCCGCGCCGGATCGAGTAGCACGGCGTTGATGAACTTGATGACCAACACGCCCAACACTGCCGACGGCAGGAATGCGACAATCACGGCGAGCGAGAAATGCCGCGCCTTCGCATCGCCCGTGAACAGACCCCACAAGACTTCCCAGATCTTCCGCCAATAGACGGCCGCGACCGCGAGCACCGCGCCCAGCTGGATCACGACCGTGAATGCTTCCCACTGGTCCTTGTCGAGGCCCAGGAAGTTTTCCGTGACCAGGAGGTGCGCCGTGGACGACACCGGCAGGAATTCGGTGAGCCCTTCAACAATGCCCAGCCAGATCGCGTTGAGAATGTCGGTCATAGAAGGCTCCCGGAATCAGCGCGCTGTCACTAGCATGGGGATGCGCCAGCGACCCCACAAACTATTTGTCACCATGCTGAATTTTCTGGAAAGCATCCAACCGCTTTTGAAAAGCTGCCGATTGATCCGGTGTCGGCTTCACTCCCTTGTCCGTGTCGAACTCAAATCGGCCGTCCCGGACAGATAGGGTCCCCATGCGCTTCGGATGGCCGGCGCCGTTGTCGACAATCATAAGAGGGTAACCCGCGATCAGAACTTTGTAG
>DATJUS010000066.1:0-21159 GCA_035502175.1 Rhizomicrobium sp. | reverse complement strand
GTGCCATTCTTTCGCATGCAGTCGCACGAGGCCGATGGTCCGTTGCGCGTCCTCCAGGGACCGCGTCGAGGTGAGGAGATTGTTGGTGCGGCAATCGCACTTCCAATTGTAGGGCTCACTGGGCACGCGATACTTCAACAGGATGCAGGTGATGCCCTTCGCCGTCAGCCAGTCGCAGACTTCCGTGCCTTCAAGATCAATCGCCAGCACTTCGAAACCGCCGCCCGGAAACACAACGACCGCGGCGCCGGTGTTGCGCTCCTTCGGCGCATAGACCGTCATCGTGGGAATGGAGACGTTCGCCAGATAGGTCCAGGGCCTGCCGGCGACGTTCTTGTTCACCGGGCCCACCACTTCCGCGCCGGGCATCGGCTTCGTGTCGGGCGGCGTCCCCGGCCAGATCGGCACCTGCACATGGCCGGGCGATGGCTGCCAGACTTCCGCCGATGCAGCGTCGCATCCAAGCGCGATCACCGCGCAAAGCGCCAGAGTCCAGACCTTCATGGCCTGCATTAGGCTTAGTCGGTGCGGTTGTCGCAATCGGAATCGTAACCGCGCCACGGACGCATGCGCAGGCGTTCGTCCTTGCGCGAGATCAGCCCGGGATGCTCGTCGTCGAGAGGGCCGTAATCGCGATAATGGGCGCGGCCATAGCCGTCGACCCACACGCCGGCCGATGCGCTTGCCGTCTGCGTCATGTGCTCTTCGGCACCTCCGGCATAATGGTCTTCGTCGCCGGGACGATATTCGCGCACCGACGAGGAGGAACTTTCGCTGTAGGACGACGAGGTCTCGCCATAGGGCGCGCTGTCGCTATAGGACGACGAGCTCTCGCCATAAGACGCGCTCTCGCTCCAGGCGTGGTGGTGACGTCTGTGACGATGCGCGACCGGCGCGGCGGCCTGTGCGACCTGCGCGGGTTGGCAATTGCACGCTGGCGGCGGTGCGACCGCAGCAACGGGCGCCTGTGTCTGGGTCTGGTTCTGGCCGCAGCCAAAGAGCGTCAGGCACACCGTCAGGCTCACGGCGGCAGTCGACAACACGCGCATTCCCACGTCTCCGCTCAACACTGACCCATTTTGGAGCAATGCCGCGCGGGCGGGATAAAACATTGGCGGCCTGGTTAATTCGAACACCGCCGCGGAACCGATGGGCGAATTCTGTGCATATCGATTCCCGGGGCGTGCAAATTAGCCGCAAATTAACCGCTCGAACCGCATCGTCTGGCACGTTTTTTGACGGGGTCCGGGTAAAGTCGGTATGGTTCTCCCGGTTTCGAGCGGCGCGATTTGCATCGAAACACCAGAGAAACCTTCAGATTTTACCCCTAAACAGGTTCGATAGAGTCGCTCGCGATGCCATCCAGAAAGTCCGCCAAGCGCCAGGAGGCTGAGGCCACGGATACGACCGTGACCGCGCGTCCGCGTGTGGTGGAGAGCGGCAAGGGCCTCGTCGCCACCCGCATCGGCAAGAGCTTCAACAAGCGCCCCGTCGTTCGCGATGTGAGCCTGTATGTGAAACGCGGCGAGGTTGTGGGGCTGCTCGGCCCCAACGGCGCCGGCAAGACCACGTCGTTCTACATCATCACTGGCCTCATTCCGCCGGACACCGGCACGATCGAGATCGAAGGCACGGACATCACGCGCCTGCCAATGTATCGCCGCGCGCGTCTGGGCATCGGATACCTGCCGCAGGAAGCGTCGATCTTCCGCGGCCTCACCGCCGAAGAGAACATTCGCGCCACCGCCGAGCTGGTCGAGCCCGATCCCGGCAAGCTCGAGGCAATGGTCGAGGAGCTGCTCGCCGAATTCGGCATCAGCCATGTGCGCAACACGCCGTCGATCGCGCTGTCCGGCGGCGAGCGCCGCCGCGTGGAGATCGCGCGCGCGCTGGCGACGCATCCCTCCTACATCCTGCTCGATGAACCGCTGGCCGGCATCGATCCGATTGCGGTCGGCGATATCCGCGCGCTGGTCATGCATCTGAAGGATCGCGGCATCGGCGTTCTGATCACCGACCACAATGTGCGCGACGCGCTCGAGATCATCGACCGTGCATACATTCTTCACGAAGGTCAGGTGATGAAGGAAGGCACGCCGTCGGAGATTGTCGCCGACCGCGAAGTGCGCCGTGTCTATCTGGGCGAAAAGTTTTCGTTATGAGTGTGAGTAGGGTGTAGCGCGTTATGGCGTTGGGGCAACGTCTGGAGATACGGCAGGGGCAATCCCTGGTGATGACGCCGCAATTGCAGCAGGCGATCAAGCTGCTGCAATTGTCGAACATCGAACTCGCCGAATATTGCGAACAGGAACTCGAAAAGAACCCGCTGCTGGAGCGCGACGACCGCGAGCCGGCGGGCGAAGCCGAACGCGAAACCGTCAAGGCCGAGTCCGGCGACAATGAAGGCCTCGACACCGCGCTGGCGCGCGAGGATTTCTCCCGCAGCGACGACATGGATGCCTCGCGTGAGGATATGTACGACACGCCGGAGACCGGTGCGCCGATGTCGGCCACGCCGCTGACCGACTGGACCACTGTCAAGAACGCGCAGCGTTTCGACGGCGATGAAGATGCACTGGAGTCATCGGTCGCCGCCGGTGGCACGCTCAAGGATCATCTCGAAGAGCAGCTCGCGATCGCCGCGCTCTCGCCGGAGAAGCGCCTGATCTGCCTGTCGCTGATCGATTCCGTCGATGAGGCTGGCTATCTGCGTGCCGATCTCGGCGAAGTCGCGGAGCGCATGGGCATTCCCCAGAGCGAGGTGGAAGAGGTTCTCACCGTTCTGCAGGGCTTCGATCCCATCGGCGTCGCCGCGCGCGATCTCGCCGAATGCCTCGCACTTCAATTGAAGGCGCAGAACCGCCTCGATCCGGCGATGGCGCTGTTCCTGACACGGCTCGACCTCGTCGCGCGCCGTGAGACGGCCGCGCTGTGCGCGATCTGCGGTGTCGATGCCGAAGACATCGCCGACATGATCGCGGAGATCCGCGGCCTGACGCCGAAACCGGGTCTCGCCTTCGGCACCGATCCGGTGCAGCCGGTTGTGCCCGACGTCTTCGTGAAGGAAGGCCCCGACGGCGCGTGGCATATCGAACTCAATTCCGACACGCTGCCGCGCATGCTGGTGAACGCGCGCTACTACAACAAGGTCTCGGCCGCCGCGCGCGACAAGGATTCCAAGAACTACCTGACCGAATGCCTGAACAATGCCAACTGGCTGGTGAAGAGCCTGGACCAGCGCGCGCGCACGATCCTGAAAGTCGCGAGCGAGATCGTGCGGCAGCAGGACGGGTTCCTGACCTACGGCGTGCGCCATCTGCGCCCGCTCAATCTGCGCACCATCGCCGATGCGATCACCATGCATGAATCGACGGTCAGCCGCGTCACGTCGAACAAATACATCGCGACGCCACGCGGCGTGTTCGAGCTCAAATATTTCTTCACCGCCTCGATCCAGTCGGTGAACGGTGCGGAAGCGCATTCCGCCGAAGCCGTGCGCGATCGCATCCGCGAGATGATCGAGAACGAGGGAAAACGCGAAATCCTCTCCGACGACCGCATCGTTTCGCTGCTGACCGCCGACGGCGTCAACATCGCGCGCAGAACTGTCGCGAAGTATCGCGAAGCCATGCGCATCCCGTCTTCGGTGGAGCGCAGGCGGCTGAAATTCGGGGAATCGGCTGGCGTCGAACTTCGTTAATTGCAAGCGTTGACATTGCGGAAGGGCAGGCCTAAACGTCCCGCCGCTTTACAGAATGGCGCATCCCAAAGAACGGTTTTGAACGGTTCCAAGGTGCGTTTTTAAGGCCCCTGAAACTGAACATTTGAGCGTTGGAGCTTCGGGAAGATGGTCCTTAAGGCGTTCTGCTTCATGCTTGCGCGCGGAGTCTCGCGCGTTGCCACCAAAAGGTCATAAATGAACATCTCCGATCTGCTTGCGCCGGACGCCGTCATCGCGGCGTTGAAGGTCCACAGCAAGAAGCAGCTGTTGCAGGAGGTGGCGACCCGCGCCGCGGCGCAGACCAGGCTGCCGGAACGCAAGATTTTCGAGATCCTCAATGAGCGCGAGCGCCTCGGCTCCACGGGCGTCGGGCAGGGCATCGCGATTCCGCACGGCCGCGTGGACGACCTCAAGACTATCGTCGGCGTGTTCGCGCGCCTCGAGACGCCGATCGATTACGACGCGGTGGACAAGCAGCCGGTCGATCTCGTGTTCATGCTGCTCGCGCCCGCCGACGCCGGCGCCGATCACCTGAAGGCGCTGGCGCGCGTGTCGCGCCTTCTGCGCAACCAGCAGGCCTGTGAGAAGCTGCGCGCCGCAACGAAGGCGGAAGCGCTCTACGCCATCCTCACCGAACCGACGCTCAGCGCGAGTTCGCGCGCGGCGTAGTTGTTTAAAGTCCCAGCAGTTCCAGTTCGGTCTCGACACCAGTTTTGTTATCGCGGCACATCAGTTTTGATGTGGACTTGCGCTCAATCACAAACAAAAGAAGATCAAGTGCATCCCGAATGGCCTCGCTATCAGAGACGCCTCCGCGCAATCTCTTGATGACTTCCAGCCGCTGCGCATAGCTCGTCGGCATAGTAATATTGCGCCGGATTGTTTTTTCTACTGTCCCCTTTCTCATCGCGGTGCCTCCTTATTGGGCATTACATGGCGCATTTCGGCATGGTCTTACGTCGGGAGTTCTCGACAAAAGATGCCAACCGTCTGATTCGAAAACCATTTTAGAATACCCTGCGTCTCCGCGGACCTAGCCGCTTCGTGAAATGAACCGCGGCACTGCTTCTTGTGGCACCACGCGCCGCCAGCACCAATGCTAGAGCCCATCATGTGCATTAAATGCTCAAATGTCAACAGGTGAAGCGCCATTTGTTCCTGCTAGGTAATTGATTCGTTTTTGTAATTCGAAAAATTCTAAGATACTTCGTAATTTCATAACTCGAAGGATTGAAATAGAAAATTGATGGAAAAAATGACGAATAATATTGCAACTTGCCTATAAAATAGACATTCGCTCAATTGCATATCAATGAGGCGAGTTTCCGTTGACTCGGTATTAGTGCGAGCCTTTAATGCACGTCGTAACTTTTGCTACGAAAGTGGGGTGAGGCTTTTGATGATGGCCACTGGGCCTCCTAGGGCGTGAAATTGGTTTTCCTCAATTTCACGGAACAAGGAGGCAGTCATGAAAATCTCTGCATGGTTGCGCCCCTTCTGGAGGGGGCCCCCATGAAACCAAAAGCGCAAAGAAGAGATGGTCTGTGTGGCCGAGAAGCGAAGCGAGGCAAAAACTAGAACGACTTGAGCTAATCAAACTTTTGATTGAAGTCGCTGTCTGGTTATCGGCGTTGCTTTCGTCCTTGGTGCACTTTCTACACTTTATGGCGCTCTAAAATGGAAAACGGCGCGGAGGCCTAGGATCCGCGCCGTTTTTCTATTCTATCTTGGGGCCGTACTCGCGCTTGTATTCCCTCGCCAAGACATAGGTCTGAGTGTGCACGCCGGGCAGGATCGCGTTCTCTAGAAGCTCAAACACCCGTCGAGGGCTCGAACAAAGCCATCGAACGTAATAATCCTGATTACCCAGGACCGAATAAACTTCTATGACCTCGTTGATCGCCAACAGCTTTTGCAACACTTCGTCGCGCTTTTGCTGGTCATGCTGATCCAGCGATATCAGCGTCATGCAGTGGGTATCGTATCCAATTTGGTCGTAGTCGATCTCAACTGAGAACCGCTTGATTATGCCAGTATCACGCAATGCGCGAACACGCTTGCTGAGCGTGGGTTCGGTAATGCCGGCTCCTTCGGCGATTTCTTTTTGAGCCCGGGCTGAATCCAAATGAAGTTGATTTAGAATTTTCTTGTCGACTTCGTCCATCTTGAGCGCCCCGATATTGGCTCTGCCGACGTGAACGGTAAACGTAGGCAGAGCTGTTCTATATATCAGTGCACGCTCACCGGCGTCAGGTCGTTCTGTACGGCTGCGCCATAGGCAGAGGCGTACGCATCCGTGTAGCCGAGCACGCGGCCGTCGACGCCATGCAGGACGTAGAGCTTCATGCCGGGTGGCAGCTCTATGCCCGCGGGGATAATGCCGAGGCGATGCGCCTCATCCGAGCCCGTCGGCTTGATATAGGCGATGCGCGTCTGCTCCGCCGCATCTTCCGGCTTGAATTCGATTTCAAAATCGTCGGTCATGACTGACCTCCTTCTCCGGCCCTGCGTCTCTCGACGGATGCCGGTTTGTTTTCGCCCGTCCTTATTTCAACGGTGCGCACGATGGTTTCCGCCTTCGGGCGCGTGAGTTCGATGCTCAAAAGTCCGTTACTCAACTCCGCTCCTGTCACCTCGATACCTTCCGCGAGCACGAACGCGCGCTGAAACTGCCGGGCGGCAATGCCTCTATGTAGGAACGTGCGATCGCACGCATCGTTCTGCTTGCCGCGGATCACAAGCTGACGATCCTCCACCGTCACATTGAGTTCGTCCTGCGAAAATCCCGCGACCGCGAGCGTGATGCGCAGCCGGTCGTCCGAAGATTGTTCAATGTTGTAAGGGGGATATCCGTCGCCGGCGGCCTTCGCCGTTCGTTCCAGCAGGCGGTCCAGATGCTCAAAGCCCAGGAGAAAAGGGCTGTTGAAATAAACGTTGCGGTTCATGTCCAAGGCCCTCCTTCAAGCGGCCCGGCCGGTGCCCTGTGGGGGCCACCGAAAGATTGTTGCGGCCCCGGAGTGGGCACCGTCCTACATACAATGTGGGGTGTTTCACTGTGCAATCAAGGTATTGTTGGCCAGATCATGAACCAGACCTTGCCGCGATCCCCCTGTATCCCCAGCGTTTTTTTAGACGATGCGAGCCCGGGCCGGGAACATTTGAGCCGTTTCGGCGGGTTTCGTGAGGCCATCGTGGCCAAGGAGCCGGCGGAAGTTCCCGCCGCTTTGGCCGATGTCGAAAAGGCCCGCCGCGACGGTTTCCATGTCGCCGGCTATTTCTCCTATGAACTGGGCTATCTGCTGGAGCCGAAGCTTGCGCCGCGGTTGCCGGCGCGGCGCGACGTGCCGCTGCTCTGGCTCGGTGTGTTCGAAAACATGGAGACGGTCGATGGTCGCGTCGCCGATGTGTTGGCGGCGGATGTGCGTGGCCGCGCTTACGCCGGGCCACTGCGCCACGAATGGAGTGAAGAAGAATACCAGACGCGTTTCGACCGCGTGCATCGCTACATCGCCGAGGGCGATATCTATCAGGCCAATTTGAGCTTTCGCTCGCGATTCAACTTCGCCGGCGATCCATTGGCGCTGTATCTCAAACTGCGCGAGCGCTCGAAGGCGGCGTATGGCGCGTTCGTCGACGATGGTGAGCGGCAGATATTGAGTCTGTCGCCGGAGCTTTTCTTCAAACTGTCGGCCGACGGCGAACTGACGGCGAAGCCTATGAAAGGCACGATCGCGCGGGGCAGCGACGCGCAATCGGACGCCGCTGCGAAAGCAACGCTTGCGGCGAGTGAAAAGGACCGCGCCGAGAATCTGATGATCGTCGATCTGCTGCGCAACGATCTCGGCCGCATCGCGGAAGTGGGAAGTGTCGGTGTGCCGGAACTGTTCGCCGTCGAGACCTATCCGACCCTGCACACGATGGTCTCGACAGTGACCGCGAAGCTGAAGCCCGGCGCCGATGTGGCGGCGATCCTGCGCGCGGTGTTCCCGTGCGGCTCCATCACCGGTGCGCCGAAAATCCGCGCGATGGAGATCATCCACGAACTGGAAGCGAGTACGCGGGGCATCTATTGCGGCGCCATCGGCCATTTCGCGCCGGATGGATCGGCGCGCTTCAACGTCGCGATCCGCACGCTCACGATCACGGACGGTGCCGGCGAACTCGGCATCGGCGGCGCGGTCGTGCGCGACTCCCGCAGCGGTTCCGAATATGACGAGTGCCTGCTGAAGGCGCGCTACTACGACAGCGCGCGCCAGCCTCTCGAATTGATCGAGACGCTGCGCTGGTCCCCGGATGAGGGCTTTGTGCGGCTGGACGCGCATCTGGATCGCATGGCGCGCTCGGCAAAGGTCTTCGGCATTCCGTTCGCTCGCGCGCGTCTCGTTCTTCCGCAAAGTGGCAGTGATGATCTGCGTGTCCGCATCACGTTGAACGAAGAGGGTGTGTTCGCCTGCACGACGGCGCCGCTCGGGAAATCCCCGTCACGCTGGACCTATGCCATCTCGCCCAAGCGCGTCCAAAGCGGCGATCTGCTCGCGCGACACAAGACGAACTGGCGCGAACCCTGGGACGGCGAAGCGCAGCGTCTCGCGCGCGAGACCGGCTGTGACGACGTGATCTTCCTCAACGAACGCGGCGAAGTCGCGGAAGGCAGCCGCAGCACCGTGTTCGTGAAGCGCGACGGCATGCTGCTGACGCCGCCGCTCACCGCCGGCGTTCTCGATGGCGTCCTGCGCCGCGAGCTGATCGCGCTGGGGCAATGCAGGGAAACGACGCTGACACCCGACGATCTGCGCAAGGGTGCCGTCTTCTTCGGAAACTCCCTGCGCGGCCTGATCGAGGCCGCGCCGGTTGCGGTGCTGGAGATCGTCTAGCTCGGCGGATTGGCGAGCAGATAGGGCAGGGCGTTGTTGATGGCGCCATTCTGACCCCAGATGCCGCTGTCGAAGCCGGTCGGAATGCCCGACTTGAGCGCGCCATCCGTCAAGCCGGTGATGCCGGGGTCGTTGGCAATATTGCCCGCACCCTGCGACCCGTTCGTGATCCCGCTCGTCGTTGTATCCCAGTATGTGCTTGCCAGCGAGCCGCTGTTTGACTGATCGAAGCCCACCAGGCCGCCAATGAAAGTGCCCGTCGACGCGGTCACGACGCCGGTGGAATACGATGTCGAAATCGATCCATCGAAATTTGCGCCTACGAGTCCACCGGCGCCGGAGTCGGAATTCACGGCGCCCGTTCCCGCCGTTGCGTTACCCAGCGCATAGCAGTCCCGGATCGCCCCTGGGCTTCTCTTGTAAACCGCGTTGTCGCCCACAAGGCCGCCCACGCGGGCGTTGGCATATCCCGTCGCTGCCCCGGTCGCGAAAGAGCTCTCGACGGTCCCTTGGTTGACGCCAACGAGGCCGCCGACACTGCCACCGCCGATCGTGATGCCGCCGACGCTGCCGGTCGCATAGCTGTCGATGATCGTTCCGATATTGACGCCCGCGAGCCCGCCGCCGAGATCGGCCTGGCTGACCGCGCCGGTCGCGTGCGATCCGCTGATCGTCGTGCCGCCGAACCATCCGACCAGGCCGCCCGCGTAGCCGATGATCTGCGCTCCGGAGACCGTTCCGGTCGCGTAGGAATTCGTGATCGTGCCCGGTCCGCCGAAATTGCCGACAAGTCCTCCGGCGGTGGTTTGCAACGCCGCTTTGGATATCACGTTGCCTGTGGCGTGCGAGTTCGCGATCGCGCTCGACGAAGCGGCGTCCGTCGAACCCACGAGCCCGCCGCTATAGGTTTTGGCTCTTGTGGTGAGGGCGGCATCGGCGAAAGCGTTCACGATGCTGCCGTCGCTTATCCCGGCAATGCCACCGACGCTTTCGAAGAGAAAGGGACCATGTCCCTTCGAGCCCGACGCACCTTTGATTGCGCTTTTGACGACGCTCACATTCTCCAGCGATCCGGTATTGAGACCCACAAGCCCGCCGACATTCGCCGCGGTATAGACGCCGTCCGGCTTGGTCAGGGCGATGTATTCCTGCGAGACAATGATGTCCCTGACGGCACCGGTGGTGCCGACTTTCGCGAACAGCCCGATATTGCCGGTGTTCGTCGTGTTCTGGATTTTCACATGCGAGATCGTGTTGCCGAGTCCGTCGAAGGCACCGGTCAGCGTCGTCGGGATGGGGGCCGCGGCATAGGCGCCGTCCGGCGTCGCGTCGTAATTGTTCACCAGCGCGAAGTTGTTCGCGGGATGCGCGGCGACGGCCGCCGCCAGCGCCGAAACGCTGCGGCACAGCGTGTAGGTGCCGCCGTTGATGATCAGGCTGCTTGCCGTATCCCAGAAATAGACGCTGCCCGTCGCTGCGAATGACAATGTGCCGCCGCTGCCGCCATCATTGGTGGTCAGGGTCAGCGCGCCGGTGCCGGCGACGCTGACGTGCTTGTCGATGGCGATCGAGCGCGGCGCGTCGAGCGTGAGCCGGTGCAGGCTTGTCCAGGTCACGGCGGTTTCGATGTCGATGTCGTTCGCGCCGTTGCCTGCGACGAGCGTCACGTCCGCGTTGCTCAGCATGTTTTGCAGGCGCTTGACGTTCATCACCGCGTTGGGGCCGGTCGCCGTGCAGACATTGTGCACGCAGCTCATGTTGTTCAACGATCCGCCATGCACGACCAGCGCCGCCTGCGCGGCTCCGCAAAGCAGCGCCGACGTAACGATGACGATTGCTGTGCCTGCGAAATTCCGAACGCTCATGACGACCCTCCCGTATTCCCGCGGAGGATAGCACAGGAAAGTCAGACAGACTGTTCGGCGAGAACGCAGATTTCCGCCAGCGCGAGCGGGATGACCCATCCCCCGGCCTCGGCCATGGTTTCCAGCGTCACGGTATCGTCGCGCATCAGCGCGGCGAGCGGCTGCTTTGCCAGCCGCGTTTTCAGATCGCGCGCCGCCTCATCCGCCATCGTCACACCATCCGGCGTGATCATCTCGACGGTCTTTCCGATGCGTGCCGCATTTTCGGGATTGTCGAGCTGGTTCACGATCTCCGCATAGCGTCCGCTGGCGCGGCGCTTGAACAGCCGCCGTCCCTCGAAAACGCCGCCCGCCACGATCGCTGCACCAACGGCGACCGCGCCGCCCAGTGTCATTCCGCGGCGCGTGATCTTTGGGGGAGGGCTCATGCGACCACCTTGCGCAGATGTCCCGCGAGACGCAGCGTCAGCGCGACGAGATTCATCGTCGGGTTCGATGCGCCATAGGTCGGGAACACCGAGCTGCCGGCGACGAACAGATTGCCGATGCCATGAACCTGCGAATTGGCGTCGACCACACCCCGTTTCGGATCGGCGCTCATGCGCGTCGTGCCCATGTGGTGATTGCCCCAATCCATCACGCTCAGCCATTCCCCGTGGGTCTTGCGGTCGAGACGGATCATGCCCGCGCCGGCAGCGAGAAGCTGGCGACCGAGTTCCTTCATCGTGTTGCGGTAATGCGCGAAATCGGAATCCGCCACGCGCATCTTGAGCTTCAGCCGCGGCATGCCGAGCGCGTCGCGCTCGTCGGCGAGCACCAGCCTGCGTTCCGGGTTGGGCGTGAGTTCAAGCCCGCAGCCGATGGAGAACGCCTTGGCGTTGGTGGCGTCGATGCCGAGCGCCGACGTTGTCGTCGCCACCGCCGCCTGGCCGAGTTCGTCGAGCTTCACTTCGTTTTCGACGGTGGTGAGCGACGCGACCAGCTGTTTCTCGCGCTGATATTTCTCCGTCGGCGACAGGGTCGCGCGCAGGATCGCGCCATGCACCGTCGCGTTGCCCTGATAGAACGGCGCGAGCTTGCCGTCGAAGAGCACCATCGTCGCGCAATCGCGCGGGATGGCGTGATCGGCGAAGAAGCGCCCGACCAGGTCGTTGCCGTTGCCGACGCCGGCCGCCGCGACGTCGTTCGATGCGAGCAGAAGCCGCGCATTCTCCATCGCGCCGGTCGCCAGCACGGTGAACTTCGGCCGGATCGTGAATTTGTTGCCGCTGAGCGTCGCGACATCGAGATGATCGAGCTTCGCCGCATCCGGCGTGAGGCGCAGGCCGGTGACGTTGGCGTGCGTATAGGTCGACAGATGCGCAATGCGCTTCAGGTCGTCCGCATAGCGGTGCCCGAAATGCGTCGGCAGGAACGAGTCGCGCGTCTTGCTGAACTGGAACCAGCTTGTGTAGACGCCGCCTTCGCCGAGTTTCAGCTCCGGGCCGAACGACTTCGTCCATTTTGACGCGTGATCGTAGACATACGGGCCTGCTTCCACGAGCGATTGCGCGCGCTTGAAATGAGGTTCGATCTCCTTGCGCGCGAACGGCCAGCCCGAATGGGGCATCCAGTCGCGCGCTTCGAAATCGATGTCGCTCAAGGGCCGGCACCAGCCGCCCCAGTGATTGGTGCTGCCGCCGAGATAGCGCAGCCGCGATGCTTCGAGTTTCAGATAGGGATAGCCGATCTGCGGGCCGCCATAGAGGTCCTGCGTCTTCGCGTCGAAATTCATCCCGCCGCTTTCCAGCAGCACGACGCGGATCGGATAGGGCGCGAGCGCGAGCGCAAGCGAAATCCCGGCGGGGCCGCCGCCGATGATCGCCAGATCGGTGTCGATGGTCGTGCCCGCGGGAACGGTGCGGGCGTCGATGAACGCGCTCAATACTCTGCCTTTGTCATGCCCCCCGGCAGGCGAGGCATAGGTTAGCCCGGGCGGAAGGTCAAAGTCTTGTCCGGAGTGTGGCGGGGAGGGGGGAGTTAGCGAAGGCGCTTTTTCGCGAAAGCTCTGCCTGAATGCGTTTTCATGTACCGCTCGAACTCAACCGCCCGACCCGGATCAGAAAACGCCACATAGGTCGTGAGCCGCCACGGTTTGAACTTGGCCGTGTGAGGCGATCCGCCGGCGTTGTGCTTCTCCAACCGAGCCAAGACATCGTCCGCGAGCCCAACATAGTTTTGATCGGGATGCGAAATGCTCTCGAGAAAATAGACGTATTTCATCAGCGCGCCGACATTTTCAGCGTCGGCGAATATGCCATAAATTTCGAGGCAAAGCGTGGCTTGCCAGGCGTAGCGCGCGGCAACAGGCCCAGGCTTCGCCCTTCGGGCTACGCCGGGCAGTCTTCGCTCCGCTATCGCGTCGCGAAGCCTGGTGGAGCCAAGCGGGATCGAACCGCTGACCTCCTGCATGCCATGCAGGCGCTCTCCCAGCTGAGCTATGGCCCCAATTCCGGGAACGAACGTGTTTAGCGTTCGTCGTCTTTTATATCGGCGTCGATGATGCCGCTGACATCGTCTTCGTCGTCTTCAACTTCTTCGAGGAGGGTGTCGTCGCCTTCTTCCTCGTCGTCTTCCACTTCGACATCGGCGATGTCGTCTTCGTCGGCATCGCGAATGGAGATGCCGGCGGATTCCGGCTCGGGTTCTTCCTCGACGACTTCGTCGTCGTCGTCGGACATCACCACGGGCGCCTCGTCGGCGACGGTGTCGATGACCTCTTCTTCTTCGCCCTCGGCCTCCTCGTTCTCGTCGTCGGCATCCTCATCGTCATCCGCATCGGCGGGGATCGGAACGGCGGCAACGGGTTCAGGCTGGCGCGTGCGGCGCTGCTTGTAGAGCGACTCGGGCTCGAACGTGAATTCGCATTTCGGGCACTCGATGGGCCGTTTGGTGAGGTCGTAAAAACGCGCCGCACATTGCGGACATACGCGCTTAACGCCGAGTTCTGCCTTGACCAAAGTGATGCTTCCCGCGTGAATTTCAGGTTTCCGAAAGGGGGGTCGTTTGCCACTTCTGGCACGGCCTGTCAAAGAGTCCTTGGGCAGGCTCAACCCGGCCCGGCAGATAAAGACCCGACCTCGATATTTCAAGGCTTTCGCTCAAAATGCCCGACGTGCACGCCCGTTCCATGACCGCCCGCCGCAGTGGGCCCCTCAAGGGAACCGCCGCCGTTCCGGGCGACAAATCGATCTCGCACCGCGCCCTGATCCTGGGCGCGTTGGCCGTGGGCGAGACGAAGATTTCGGGACTGCTCGAGGCTGAAGACGTTTTGAACACCGCGAAAGCCATGAGCGCGCTCGGCGCCGATCTGCTGCGCGATGGCGATGGCGCCTGGCGCGTGTGGGGCAGGGGCGTCGGCGGACTGGCCGAGCCAGACGGCGTTCTCGATTTCGGCAACAGCGGCACCGGCTCGCGGCTGGTGATGGGCGCGGTCGCGACCACGGCGATGACTGCGGTGTTCACGGGCGATGAAAGCCTGCGCCGCCGTCCGATGAAGCGCGTGCTGGAACCGCTCACCTTGTTCGGCGCGGAATACAGCGCGCGCAACGGCGGCCTGATGCCGGTGACGCTGAAAGGCGCACACCATCCGCTCGCCATCGAACACGAAGTCGCTGTTGCCTCGGCGCAGGTGAAGTCCGCGCTGATATTGGCTGCGCTCAACGCGCCGGGCCGCTCTCGCATCGTGCAGCGCGCGCTGACCCGCGATCACACGGAACAGATGCTGCGCGCGTTCGGCGCAAGGATCGCCGTCGAGGAATTGAAGGATGGCGGCGAGGCGGTCGAGGTGACCGGCGAGGTCGATTTGAAACCGGCCGCCGTCGATGTGCCGCGCGATCCGTCGTCGGCGGCGTTCCCGCTGGTCGCCGCGCTGATCGTGCCCGGATCGGAAGTCACGCTGCCGGATGTTCTGTTGAACCCGCGCCGCATCGGCTTGATCGACACATTGAAAGAGATGGGCGCCGACATCACGATCACCAACGCGCGCGAAAGCGGCGGTGAGAAGATCGGCGATCTGGTCGTGAAGTTCTCATCGCTGAAAGGCGTCGACGTCCCCGTGGAGCGCGCGCCGTCGATGATCGACGAATACCCGATCCTCGCCGTCGCCGCGGCGTTCGCCGAAGGCAAGACGACGATGCGCGGTCTCGAAGAACTCCGCGTCAAGGAAAGTGACCGCCTCGCCGCCATCGTCGCCGGCCTGCGCGCGAATGGCGTAAGTGTCGAAGAAACCGAAGACGGCTTGACCGTCGAAGGCCGCGGCCCCGACGGCGTCCCCGGCGGCGGCACGGTCACCACCCACATGGACCACCGCATCGCGATGAGCTTCCTCGTCATGGGCCTCTCCGCCCGCGACGCCGTTAGCGTCGATGATGTCTCTATGATCGCAACGAGCTTTCCGGAGTTCGAGATGTTGGTGCGGAATCTCGGCGCTACGCTTTATCTCAAGAACAGTTGAGATGTCAGAGCACATATAGTGATGACGATCGATCTTCTAGTTGTGAGCGCATGGAAAGAGGCGGCGGCTGATTTGAACATTCGAGTGATCGCGCCATTTGAATTTCAAACAAAAGGCGGGCCGCCGATTTTGTTTGAAGCTTTTGTCCCTGATTTCGGAAGTAGAGACGGAGCTATAGTGATGACCGAGAAGAGTCGTAACGACGCCGCCGTCGAAGGACTATGGAGTTCAACTCTATTCGAAACCTATCAAGTCTATCGCCGCCCCGAATTCATTGAGATGCTCAATGACTGGGGATGGTTTGGAGACAAGGCAAAGATGCCGTCGTGGTGTGGGAAGCCATGAGCATTGTCATCGCAGTCGACGGCACTGCCGCGTCGGGAAAGGGGACGCTCGCAAAGAAGCTGGCCAAACACTTCCAGTTTGCGCATCTGGATTCAGGATCGCTGTACCGCCTTGTCGCGCTAGCGGTGGCTGAGGCGAAAGCTGATCCCGCAAATGAAAGTGATGCGATGCGCGCCGCGCATGCGATCGATCTTACGCGCGCCGGGGATCCCGCGATCCGCACCGATGCGATTGGAAAGGCGGCGTCAGTTGTGTCGGCGCATCCGGGCGTGCGGACGGCGCTGTGGCAGTTCCAGCGGGACTTTGCGGCGCGGCCGGTCGGTGAGAGTCGGGGGGCGGTGATCGATGGGCGGGATATCGGGACGGTGATCTGCCCGGATGCCACGGCCAAGCTGTTCATCGAGGCCCGGCCGGAAATCCGGGCGAACCGGCGCTGGAAGGAACTGACCGGGCTTGGAATTTCGCGGCCGGAATCCCATATCCTGGAAGAACTTATCGCCCGCGACGCGGCCGACCGGTCGCGCCCGATTTCGCCCATGAAACCGGCGGCGGATGCGGCCTTGCTCGATACCAGCGATTTGTCTATAGACGCCGCGTTCGCGGAAGCCTTGGCCTTGGTCCAAACCAAAGTCGAGGCGGCGCTCAAGGCGCAGCCAAGGGGTTAAGGAGACCCGGCGGCGCTTCTCGGGTCCCGAACGCAACTCTCGAAAACTCAATCCGCCCGCGCGGCAACGCGTGGGAAGTCCGCCGGTCTCAGATCGGTCGGCATGAATGTTTGAATGAAAGAACCAATGGCTCGTACTGCAACTGCAACCAAAGAATCCATGGCTATGCCCAGCCGCGCCGATTTCGAGGCGATGCTGGAAGAGAGCTTCGAGGGCCGCTCGCCCGCCGAAGGCTCCGTTATCAAGGGAACGATCGTCGCAATCGAAAACGATTTCGCGGTGGTCGATGTCGGTCTCAAGACCGAAGGCCGCGTCTCTCTCAAAGAATTCTCCATGCCCGGCCAGCCGGCCAAGGTCGCCGTCGGTGACACGGTCGAGGTCTATCTCGAGCGCGTCGAGAACGCGATGGGCGAAGCTGTGCTGTCGCGCGACAAGGCACGCCGCGAAGAAAGCTGGATCAAGCTCGAGCGTGCGTTCAACGACCAGACCCGCGTCGAAGGCGTGATCTTCGGCCGCGTGAAGGGTGGCTTCACCGTCGATCTCGACGGCGCGGTCGCGTTCCTTCCGGGTTCGCAGGTTGACGTCCGCCCGATGCGCGATGTCGGCCCGCTGATGAACCAGCCGCAGATGTTCCAGATCCTGAAAATGGATCGCCGCCGCGGCAACATCGTCGTCTCGCGCCGTGCCGTGCTCGAAGAGCGCCGTGCGGAAGAGCGCACCTCGCTCGTCGCCTCGCTTCAGGAGAAGCAGGTGGTCGAAGGCGTGGTCAAGAACATCACCGATTACGGCGCGTTTGTGGATCTGGGCGGTGTCGATGGTCTGCTGCACGTCACCGACATCGCGTGGCGCCGCGTCTCGCATCCGACGGAAGTTCTCTCGGTCGGCCAGACCGTCACGGTGCAGATCATCAAGATCAACCACGACACACAGCGCATCTCGCTCGGCATGAAGCAGCTTCAGACCGATCCGTGGGAAGGCGTTGGCGCCAAGTATCCGGTCGGCGCGAAGTTCACGGGTAAGGTCACGAATGTCACCGACTACGGCGCGTTCGTCGAACTGGAGCCGGGCGTCGAAGGCCTCGTGCACGTCAGCGAAATGTCGTGGGTCAAGAAGAACATGGCCCCGTCCAAGCTCGTCACGCCGGGCACCGAAGTCGAAGTGGTGGTGCTGGAAGTCGATTCCAACAAGCGCCGCATCAGCCTCGGCCTCAAGCAGGCGCAGGACAATCCGTGGGACGCGCTCGAGAAGGCGCATCCGCCGGGCAGCGAGATCGAAGGCGAGATCAAGTCGATCACCGAGTTCGGCATGTTCATCGCGGTCGACAACGACATCGACGGCATGGTCCATCTCTCCGACCTGTCGTGGGATGTGCCGGGCGAAGAAGCGATCAAGGCCTATGAAAAGGGTCAGATCGTCAAGGCGCAGGTTCTCGACATCGACACCGAGAAGGAACGCGTCAGCCTGGGCATCAAGCAGCTCAGCGGCGATCCGATCGAGAAGGCCGGCCCACTCAAGAAGGGCAGCGTCGTCACCGTCACCGTCACCGAAGTCAACGACGGCGGCATCGAGGTTGCGCTCGAAGGCGGCGCCAAGGCGTTCATCCGCCGCAGCGATCTCGCCCGCGACCGCAACGACCAGCGCCCCGAGCGTTTCGGCAAGGGCGACAAGGTCGATGCGCAGGTGACCATGATCGACAAGGCGAGCCGCAAGATCTCGCTCTCGATCAAGGCGCGCGAAGTGGCCGAAGAGAAGGAAGCCGTGGCCCAGTATGGCTCGTCCGACTCCGGCGCCTCGCTCGGCGACATCCTGGGTGCGGCCCTCAAGAAGGCCACCAAGAAGGGCAAGGACGAGGAGTAATCCTCAATCGGCTTGCCGTTTTGAAATGCAAAACCGCGCGGGATCGCTCCCGCGCGGTTTTTGTTTGCGCCGTGCGTCCTATTCCGGCGGCGTGTACTTGATGACCGTGCCGCCGCCGTTCGCGCCGCCGTCCTGCATGACACCGTAGAGGATGTTTTCGGAGTCCTCGACAACGCCGCCGCTCGGATCTTTGCCCGCCGTGCAGCGCTTCTTGGTGCATTTGAAGTCGAAGATATCCTGATAGCCGGCATCCAGCCTGAAGAGCGTGCCGCCGTGATGGGCGCCGCCGACGGAGGTAAGCCCGATCGGATTGTCCGCGGTATCGAGCGAGAGGCGGGCCGGAACGCCGCCATCCGCGCAACCGTCGTGGCTGCAGAAGGCATAGAGCTGCGAAAGGATGCCGTGCGTGTCGATCTTGAAGGCGACCCCGCATCCGCCGGCGCCGCAGGCATCGTTCGCGTTTCCGCCGCCCGTGGTCGTGCCGTAGAAATTTCCCGCGGCGTCGGCGATCAGGCCGGAGCGCGGTGCGGCGCCGTCGCTGCAATTGTCGTCCGAGCAGAACTGGTGCAGCACGGTTTCGGTCCAGCGCAGCTTGCCGACATTGTTCAGCTTGAACGCCACGCCCGCATTGCCGATGCCGCCGGAGGATGTCGTTCCTGCCACGCTCTGCGCGGTGTCCATCGCGAGTCCGCCGGTCGGGGTCTGGCCGTCGGCGCAGGTCGATCCGCCCTTGCTGCAGAAGAAATAGACCGGCACTTCCCGGAACGTTCCGTCTGTTTTCGGCGTCAACGAAAAGACGACACCGTTGTTGTGCAGGCCGCCTTGCGCGGCGGTGCCAAAGAGCGGCGAAGTCTTGTCGTAGGCGGCGCCCGATGCGGCGCCGAAATAGGTGAGGTTGCCGACCGGCGCGAGTCCGTCGCGGCAGCTCGCGTCCTGGCAGAAATTGTAGACGACGCTGTAGGTCCAGTGCGTCTTGTTCGCATTGGGTTTGAGCTTGAAGACGACGCCGCCGCCATCCGGCCCGCCCGTGGGACCGCCCGAGCTGGTGGTCCCGTACAGGCTGCCATCGCTGTCGACGATCAGCGAACCGTCGATCGGAAGCGCGCCATCCGCACATCCCGTCGTGTTGCAGAAATCGTAGATCACCTTGTGACGATGCGCGCCGGTCACCGCGTTGTTCACGATCTCGTAGATCGTGCCCTTGTCGTTCTGGCCGCCAAGCGTCGTCGTGCCGAAGAGGTTGCCGCCGCTGAGCAGCAATGTTCCGGAGGGCGCATTGCCGTCGGTGCAACTCGCTTCCTCGCAAAATCCGTAGAGCGGCTTCACCGCGGGCGCGGCTGCGTTCGCCGATTGCGGCAGGGTGGCGGCTGCGACCGGAACGGCAAGCGCCAGAGCGCCGAGCCAGCGGGCGGATTTGGTGTGCGGCTTGTACGGCATGGCTTTCTCCCTTGCGCGACCCATGGGTCTGTCCGGCCAAAACGCGCCGGGACGGCACGCTGTCAGGACTGTCATGTCGATTTGCAGGCAACCTATCACACCCGTTTAGGCCGCCCAACCGGTTTCCTTGCCGCAAGATGACGCGAGTTCCCTCCACGAAACAGGCGCCATATCGCGTGGAGAAAATGCGCACCTGGCGCGGAGCAGTGCGGAATCGTTCCTTCATACGCGTGAATGCCGTCGAATTTTCAATTAATCTGTGTACGGATCATAACTTTTGTGACTAACGGCTCCATTACGCAGATATAAGGCGCGCGCACGAACGGATAACCGCCTGCGAACGTTTATGCTTTGCCCGGTTCCGACGGTTCCGGGCGAGCGGGCGCACGACTCTTCGTCATGTCCTGCTTGTCATGAACATTTCGGAGGAGTGCGTTATGCGTTCGACCAGGTTTCTCGCCGCTGCGGCGATTCTCGCAATCTCAACACCCGCTTTCGCGCAGGATATGGCGTCAGACAGCACGCGCATCGTTTCCGATCCGCTCTATCTGCCGCTGCAGGGAGAATTCTACGGCGCGACCGGCTACACATGGGGGGCGACCAGCCGCGACACCTATGACTCGACCGGTGCGCTGAGCGACAGAACGAATGTCGCGTCGAACACGCTCGATCAGACATTCCTCTATGGCATCACCGACGATCTCTCGCTGCATTTCAACTGGGGTTACGACATCTCGCGCGATGCCAGCCGTCATCCGGTGGCGGGCGGCGACGTCAAGCGCGACAGTTCCGGATGGACCGATCCCGAGTTCGGATTGATCTACCGCCTGATGGATCAGCGCGACTCTCCGCTCACGCTGGATCTTCGTGCGGATTATTCGCCGGATGCGTTCCCGGCAAAGGCCGCCACACCGGACAATGACGGCACGATTGCGCGCGGCGGCCAGATGGCCAATTTCGGCGCGACGATCGGCCATGAAGGCCCGATGTTCACGCTCGCGGGTACGTTCGATGCGACCTGGCTCGGAAGCAGTTCCGTGCTCAATCAGACGACAGGCGACACGAACCGCGAAGATTCGGCGTGGAACTACCGGCTCGGCCTGACGTCGCAGACACGCCTCAACGACATGTTCTCTATCAACGCCGGCGTCGGCCACACCTTCACCAACAACGGCATCGGGTTCAACGAGACGACGGGCCTGGAGCACATCTCCACCGGCGGCGATTTCACCGACCTGAACGCGGCGCTGAACTACCAGTTCGTGCCGAACACCATCGTCGGATCGCTGTCGTATCAGCACAATTTCTATCAGAACGCGCGCAACCTGTTCCCGACGTCCCCCACCGACAACACCTACACCCGCAACAAGGATGAAGATCTTGTCGGCGTCACCATGCGCTACGTCTTTCACTAGGCGTATTTGACTTTCAGGCCGGTCCGGGGCTCGTATCGCGCGAAACTCCGGGCCGGCCTTTTTCTTTGCCAAACCACGACTGGATCATTGTCGGCGCGGGCTACACCGGCGCGGTGCTGGCGGAGCGGATAGCGTCCGAACTCGACCAGCGCGTGCTGGTCATCGACCGCCGCGATCACATCGCGGGCAACGCCTACGACCATGCCGGTGACCATGGCCTGACCGTCCACAAATACGGGCCGCACATCTTCCACACCAACAGCGACAAGGTCTGGGATTATCTCTCACGCTTTACCGGCTGGCGGCCTTACGAGCACTGCGTGCAGGGCGAGATCGATGGGCAGCTTGCGCCGATCCCGTTCAATCTGAATTCGCTCGAGAAACTTTTCCCGGCGAAGGACGCGGCGTTGCTGTCGAAGGAATTGATCGACACCTATGGCTTCGGCAAGAACGTTCCGATCCTGAAGATGAAGGAGGACGGGCCG
>DATJUS010000065.1:0-32724 GCA_035502175.1 Rhizomicrobium sp. | reverse complement strand
CGTACCGGTGGGAGTCCGCAGGAACGATATCGATGGACCGGAGTCGCTTTGGGCCATTCCCACGATCTCGCCTCTGCGGTTGATCGCCTGCGGTGTGACGTAGCGCTGGCCTGGGACCTGGAATTCGATGATTGCCCCGTTCGGCGCGCGCAGGTAGCCCTCCGCATACTGGAGCCCGCCGATAAGAGTCGTGTAGTTGCCCGTCACGACACCTTCGGTATTCACACCATAAGCAACGGTGTCCGCGGTCGCATCGGGTGCATCAAAGCTCGTAAAGGTCCCATCGCGATTTCGCACGAAGCCGTGTTTGGTGTGGGTCACATTATCCGCATACCAGCCAGCGATCAGACTGTTGCCCGTGATAGCGAGCGGCATGGTCTGGCCCGACCCCGGCGGATCGATAGTCAGCCACGACGCCGGACCCGCATCGGCGCACGTCGCTGGTGCGGCGGCGGCGAGTAGAAGCCCGAGGAAAGCTGTCCGAATCTGATTTGTGCGCATCGGTAATACCCTTGGCATTTCGGCCGCGGGTCGACCGATGCGCTATACATAAGTGAGGTGGATGGCGGAGTGGCTGGCCAACTTTGAAACAGGGTGGCCAAATTTGAAGCGCGGCCGGTTTTCTTCAGTCTTTCGGCTGCATGGCGTCGTAGGCGCAGGCCATCAGCCCGATATGAAGGACTGTCATATATCTCTTGAAGAGCGTGTGGAGTTCGGTCGTGAACCGCGCTTCGCCCGTGCCGGCATCGCGCGCGAGAAACCCTGAATCTTCCAGTTGCTGGATGACGCGCCGCGCTTGCGACCGCGCCACATCGAAACGTCGCGCGATGTCGGAAACGTTGATCTCAAATGTGTCGGTTGGCGGGAACGCGCTGCCGCGGTCGGCGCGGGCCAGCAGATCGCAGAGAATGAAAAATCCCGCGCGATGGGTTCCGATCTGCTGGACAGGCTCGAGTTCGGCGATGGGCCGGTTCTGCGCGCGCGCCAGCCTCGCACCGAACGTGCCGACGAAGCGCCGAAACATTCCCGGCGCGTCCCAGTCATCGAGAAAGAGGACGAGCGCGGGCTCGACATGCGCCAACGCACTGAGCTCGAGCTTCAGACGCGTGTTGAAGAAGTGGATGAGGTTCGCGGTCGGCAGATAGTGCACATGCCCGTCCGGACGCCGGCTTGCTTCGCGTATGATGAGACCTTTGACGCGCATCATCGCCAGAATTGCCGATGCGCGCCCGGTGCTCAGGATGGCGGATGAGCTTCCCAGTTCGGCAAGCTTGCGATGCGTGACGCCGCCATGCGCATCGAGATGCAGTGCGAGCACGCCTAGCCCGAACGTTCCGACATCGCGGAATGTCCGGTTGATCTCGGGTGCGGTGTCGAAATAGGCGAGCGCGCCCGACACGGTTCGCCGCAAGACGTCCTCATAGCCCGGATTGCTCGAAAGTCGTGCGACCGCTTCGGTAGCGACATCACCCTCGACCGCATCACGCCAGAATTTGAGCCCCGCCGACAACCGGCCTCCACTGTCAGGTTCGCCCTTATAGCGGAAAGCAAAAAAGCGCCGGCGGATTTCTCCACCAGCCCTCGCTGCGATAGCAGCGAAGGCTGCCGCGGCGCAGCGCAATGCGCAAAGCCGGGCGGCCTTCCGCAGCTACGGCTTGGCAAGCCGGCGCCTTTTTTCCTCTTTGAGCTGATCCTCAGCCCTTCACGCAGACGACCTGGCGCAGCGTATGCACGACCTCGACGAGGTCGCTTTGCGCCGCCATCACGGCACCGATGTCCTTGTAGGCCATGGGCGTCTCGTCGATGACGTCCTTGTCCTTCCGGCACTCGATACCCTGCGTCGCCTTCTCATGGTCCTCGACCGTGAACCGGCGCTTGGCCTCGTTGCGCGACATCGCACGGCCTGCGCCGTGCGAGCAGGTGTGGAACGAATCCGCATTGCCCTTGCCGCGCACGATGTACGACCGCGCGCCCATCGATCCCGGGATGATGCCGAGATCGCCTTCACGCGCCCGTACCGCGCCCTTACGCGTCACCCACACATTCGCGCCGAAGTGATGCTCCTTCGACACGTAATTGTGGTGACAGTTCACTGCGACCGAACCCCACGCGAACGGACGTCCGAGTGCGGCCTCGAGTGCCCGCATCGTCGCCGCCAGCATGAGCGAGCGGTTGGCGAGCGCGAAGTTCTGCGCCCACTCCACCGCCTCGACATAGTCGTCGAAGTTCTCGGACCCCTCCGAGAGATAGGCGAGGTCCTGCTCCGGAAGATTGATGAACCAGCGTTTCATGTCTTCCTTGGCCTTTTCGATGAAGTGCTGGCCGATCTGGTTGCCGATGCCGCGCGAACCCGAATGCAGCATCACCCACACCGCGTTCTCCTCGTCGAGGCAGAGCTCGATGAAGTGATTGCCGGTGCCGAGCGTGCCGAGATGCTTCGGCGCGCGCTGTGCGGCCTTTGCGATCTTGGGATGCTTGTCGGCGATGACGGCGAGACGCGGGGCGAGATCGCCGGTGTCAAAATCCGTGAGCGCGTTGGCTACGGCATCCGGCACGATCGCGCCCTTGGTCGGGATCACCGAGCCAACGGTCGCGCCCATGCCCAGTGCACGTCCGGCATCGCGGCGATGTGATGATGAATGAACGGAAGCGACGCAACGTTGAGAAGCTGCTGCCTTGCAGCATCCTCCAACGGCACGCCCTCGATCCACGCCTTGATCGGCGCGCCGTTCTCATGAATGACCTTGTACATGTGAACTGCCCGGACGCGTTGTTGCGCGCCCGGGCCTCCTTGGTTTGATGTTACTGAAAGATGCGTCTCAGTGCATCGGTGCTTCTTGTGCCGCGATCCACGCGATCACGGCTTCCGAGAAGCCATCGACACGCTGCCAGTCGTCGTGACGGACGCCGTGCTGATACGAGGCCACGTTGACCATGTATCCCTTGCCCTTCGACGCAGGGACAGGATCGTGTGACTGCTCGTCCGTGAACACGATCAGGCGATCGCCCTTGCGGTCGACCTCCTTCACCGCCGCACCGAGGAGTGTTCCGCCGTGCGGCTGGGAGTTCACGATGGCATCGCGCAGCGCGAAGCCGTGACGGGGCGGGACCTTCACCACCTTTTGCGAGAAGGTGAAGATCTCGACGTCGTCGCAGATTTCGCGCGCGAGAACGGCCAGACCGCACGCCGCCTCCAGCCGGGTCATCTCCGACTGGGCCGAGAGCGCGTAGTCCATCGAGCCCGACACGTCGATGAGGAGCCGCGTGCGGCCCGGAAGCCGCACATGATCCTTGATCGACTTCAGCATCGCAGACTCGAGTTGCGGCTCGAGGTCCGGCGCATAACGCGCCGCCGCGATGAAGCGGTAGGGCAGGATGCGGTCGACACGCATGGCATCGATCGCCTTGGCGATGGTAGCCTTCGCCACGCCCGCCTTCTGCATCAGGCGCAGATTGCGGAGCAGGGCGAGGCCACCAAGCTTCTTCTCGGCGATCAGACGCTCAAAGGTTGCCGCCTTGTCCTTTCCGGGCGAGAGCGAAACCTCCCAGGTATCGGGCGCGGTCAGCGTGCCGTCGACAAGCTGCTTCCACACCTTCTCCTGATCTGCATCCTTCGGCTTGGCGTGGACGAGGAACAGCACGTCCCTGATCCGCACCGCGCCGTCGCGATCGTACTTCGCGAGCTGATAGGCGTCGAACTTCGTGAGCGCGCGCGCCAGACCCTTCTTGATCTGCGCCGAGACGGGCTGACGCTTGCGCTGCTGCATCGGACCGAGCGCATCCGCCCAGTAGATGGCAAGCAGCTCCGTCATCTCGTCCGGACGCTGGATCACGCGGGCCAGCGTGTCGGCCACGAGCACGCGATGCTTCTCATGCCGCGCCATCTCGCGCACCACAAGCAGCGGCGCATGCCGCAGCTTCATCTGCTCGCGCGCCGCGATGGCGAGCGCCGCGACCTTTGCGGGCTCGACGAGGGGCACGAGCGTCTTGATGCGGTCGGCGATGGCGACGCCGTTCTCATAGAACTGGCTCTCCCACAGGAGGCAGTTCATGAGCGCGCGCTTCAGTTCCATTTCGGGCGTGAAGCGCCGCGCCCTTGCGCCCTCATAGGTGAAAGCGCGAACGATCTTGTTGAGCTTGACCATGATGGCCTCCTCTTGGGTTATTGTTGAGAGAAAAGCACAGTCCGGGAACAGGCGATTGCTGCGTGCCCTTGCGGGCAGTGCTCTACCCCTGAGCTACAGGCGCATGGAACGCCTGACGGGATTCGAACCCGCGACCTCTTCGTTAACAGCGATGCAGCAGCAATCTTCACCACGGACCGTGGAAACAGGAATGGCAGGGAACGGGCGATGCTGAACTTGCTTCCGAAGAAGCGAGCCTCGGTCTTGCGACCGGTGAGAATCGAACTCACTACCTCCGCTTTCGCGGCGCTCAACCACGAAGTAACAGACATCTTCACCACTGCCATCACGCTGGGGAACGGGCGACTCGGAGGGCCTCACCATGAGAGCGAATTCTCTTTCTAGAACCGAACCCGCGTCACGCCTTCCTCTCCAGGAAGGCTCCACGGCACCGTCAGGGATATGGTTGTGGAGAGAAGTATCCGAAGTCTTCACCACCAGCGTTTTGTTGTGCCACAAGAGCGACAAGCCAAATTGCAAAACGAATATTGTCGTGGCGCTCTTGAACATGGCGCGCCACCGAGCGAACCCTTTAAGGTTCGCCCTGCCATCGGTGGACCGCGATCGCTCGCGCCGTTCCCTCCGGCAGGCCCCGCGCTTGCGGCGCGCGCGATCGCTCGCGCGAGCCCGGGATCCGGGTCTCCCGTTTTTCACTTCGCTGAACGAACCGCTGCTTCGGAGAACAAAAAACCCTCCGGAGCTTTTGGCTCGGGAGGGTTCGTGAGACACGAACTGTCGATATCGCTTATGCGAAATCGCTCCCATGGGCCGCGCGCTTGCCGCCGAATGGCAGATAGCCATTCAACTGGTCGACGGTGCATTTAATACCGTGTTGCATTGCTCGACTCATGTTCGACGCCCGCGCATCATGCGCGAGCGGCGCGGTGTTTATGCCCGTGCAAAATGCAAGTCAAGCGGGTCCTCGCGAAGTTTTTATTTCATTTCGCGATGCGGCGAGGCGCATGCACGCGGCGTTGCGCCGTTGTCGGACGTCATTGCCGTTGCCAGACTTTCGGGTAGCCCCGGAAGCCGTGCGCATCGGAGTCGAAGCCGGTAAGTTTGCCCTGCCGGCTTATCCCGCTGATATGCGTCGAAATTTCACCCGGAACGGTGACGAAATGAATGTTGCCGGCGTGATCGCGAACGAAGCCCTGATCGTAGAAATTCTGATCGCTGTAGGACCCGACGATATTGCCATCCGGATCGATACCAGTGATATCCGGACCCGTGCGCGTCTTTGCACCCGCGATATCGAACGTCGCGAATGCCCCATCCGGTTCGCGCAAGAAGCCATGATAGCCGTAGTCGGACGTTAAATAGCTTCCGGCGATTTCGCCGCTGTCATTGATTTTGACCGCGTATGTATAGATTGAGCCCGGCGGATCGAACATTATTCTGTGGCCGTCGGGTTCGCGAATGAAGCCGTGCCAAACGCCGTGGTGTAAGTAGTTGCCGACGATCTCGCCTGCAGTGTTGATGTCATTCGCAGAACTCTCCTCGAAGTTTGTGAGGAGCATCGTCACTGTTCCATTCTTCCGGCGCAGGAACGCGATTTCGGAGTTGCTATCGTTCTCGGCATATCCAACGACGCTTCCGCTGTTGTTCATGGCCAGGACTCCGACCGAGCGCAGACCGCCGACATTGAATTCCTCGAACGTGCCATCCGGGTGACGCACGAAGCCGTTTGAATACTCATTTCCGTCGTTGTCGAAAAACGAATATGCCCCGGCGATCTCGCCTTTCCCGTTCAGGCAGTTCGCCACCGTGCCGAAGGTTGCGTCGGGTGGGTCGAACGTAGTGACAGCGCCGTCTCCTGTCCGCAAAAATCCGTGGGAGACGTCGACAAAGTCGAAGTACACGCCGGCGATGTCGCTCCGGGCGTTGATGGCCAAGGGCCTTGTGGACCACCCGCCGGCATCGAAGCTTAGCCAGGGGGCACCTGCTTCCGCGGGGCCCGTGAACGTGGCGGCGCCGAGCAACAGGCCCAGAACGGCGTTTCGCGCGCTTGTGGCATGGGTTTGGTGTTTGTGCATCGAAGCCTCCATCGCGATTGGCTTTGGTCCTGCCGCGCGCAATCCATAGGCAAGGAAACCGTGCCCCGGCACTGGACAAACTTAGAGCGGTCGCGCTTTACGGCGTCACGGGCAGGGGCTTAGCCCTGCGCTTTCAGGATGTCGTGCGCGCAGGCCATCAGCGCCACATGGATGGTCGCCATGAAGCGCCGAAACTTCGATTGCAGCAAAGGCTGGAATTGAAACGTCTCCCCGTCACGCGCGAGGAAGTTCTCTTTTTCAAGCTCGCTGACGATGCGGCGTACCTGCGGGCGCGCGACGAAGAAGCGCCGCGCAATTTCGGACACGTTGATCTCGAAAGGCGCCAGCGATGGAAACGCGTGGCCGCGATCGGCCAGCATCAGCAGATGGCAGAGAATCTGAAAACCCGCGCGCCGCCTTGTGATGCCGGCGATGCTTTCGAGTTCAGAGAGCGGTTCCTGCCCTGCGCGCACGAGGTCCGCGCCGAAGTTCGTGATGAAACATTCGAGCATGCCCGGCGATTGCCAGCGATCCGAAAACGCGCGAATGGCCGGCTCGACGAGCGTGAGCGCCTCATACTCCAGCCCAATGCGGCGCGTGAAGAAACGCACAAGCTCCGGGCTCGGCAGATAGTGAAACTGCACGCCGTTCGGCGCGGCCTTCTCAGGCCTGGCCAGACCTTTGTAACGGAGAAGCCCGAGGATCGCCGACGCACGCCCGCGGCTCATGACCGTGCTGGTGTTGCTCAGCTCCGTGAGCCTGCGATGCGTGATGCCGCCTTTCGAGTCGAGATAGAGCGCGAACAGGGCGAGACCGATGGTGCCGATCTCCTGGAAGGCGGCGTTGAGCTTTGGTTCTGCGTCGTAGAACGCGAGCACTTCCGACACGATGCGGCGCAGGACATCGTCGTATCGCGGATCGTTGGTGAGACGCGCGGCAGCATCGTCACCGATCCGCGCCAGCGTGGCGGACTTCCAATACGCCAGCCCGGCATCCTCGGGAATCTCGTGGGCGCGCTGCATTCCAGACCAAACTTGGCGGCAGGGAAACCTTAGCACGGATGCCGTCAGTTGGCGCCGTTGCTATTTGCAGGCCCGATCATAGACTTCCTCCAAAGCTATTGGAGGAACACATGGACTTTTCGATCCCGAAGGAAATCACCGATCTCATCGCGCGCATCGATGCGTTCATCGAGGCGGAGATCGTGCCGCTGCAGAAGCAGGATGATAACGACCGCTTCTTCGATCATCGCCGCGAATGGGCGCGGACCGATTTCGAGAATGGCGGTTTGCCGCGTCACGATTGGGAAGCGCTGCTGCGCGAGATGCGGGTTCGCGCGGACAAGGCCGGGTTCCTGCGCCTCGCGCTGCCCGAGGAATATGGCGGCAAGAATATCGGCAATCTCGCGATGGCGATCATCCGCGAGCATCTGGCGACCAAGGGCCTTGGCCTGCACAACGATCTGCAGAACGAAACGTCGGTCGTCGGAAATTTCCCGCAGATATTGATGATGCGCGACTTCGGCACCGATGAGCAGAAGAAAAATCTTCTGCCGCTGATGCTGGAGGGCAAGGCACGGCTCGCGTTCGGCCTGACCGAACCCAAGCACGGCTCCGACGCGACGTGGATGGAAACGCGCGCGGTGAAAGACGGCAATGGCTGGCGCATCAATGGCGAGAAGATGTGGAACACGGGCGTCCATGTCGCGACGCACGACATGGTGTTCTGCCGCACGAGCGGCGCAGACGGCGATGCGCGTGGACTCTCTTGCCTGATCGTGCCGATGAATTCGGAAGGCGTGAAGATCGAGTCCTATCAGTGGACGTTCAACATGCCGACCGATCACGCGCATGTCTCGTTCAAGAATGTGTGGGTGCCGGACAGCGCGCTGTTCGGGCCGGTCGACAACGGTCTCGTGCTCGCGCGCCACTTCGTGCACGAGAACCGCATCCGCCAGGCGGCGAGCGGCGTTGGCGCTGCGCAATACTGCATCAACGAGAGCATCGATTACGCCAACACGCGCAAGCCGTTCGGCAAGCCACTGTCGCGCAACCAGGCGATCCAGTGGCCGCTGGTCGAACTGCAGACCGAAGCCGAGATGCTGCGCTGGCTGATCTATCGCACGGCGTGGGAGATGGATCGCATGACCGGGCCGGAGATTCAGCTCTATCTCTCCGACAAGGTGTCGATGTGCAATTACCGCGGCAACAATCTGGTCTGCAACGCGGCCGACTGGGCGATGCAGGTGCATGGCGGCTGGGGCTATTCGCGCCACAAGCAGTTCGAGCACATCTATCGCCACCACCGCCGCTATCGCATCACCGAAGGCAGCGATCAGATTCAGATCCGCAACGTGGCGGGCCACATGTTCGGCTTCATCGGCAAGAACCGGCCGCCGCAACGTTGACGCATCGCGAACGGATTGTCGTTTTGGGACACGGGCGCCCCGCCATTCCCGCGGGGTGATACGCGTTCATACCTACGCCGATCTTTACCGTTGGCCGAGTGATGCGTGATTAGGATCGTGCCGGATAACATGGTGCGTCTCGATGCTGGCACAACAAAAGATAAACGCCGTTCTGAATGAAGATCTCACGCTGCGGGAAGTGTTCGAACAGGTCGCGTCTCCACAACATGAGGACGCACAAGAGCTGACAAGCTACTGGCGCGAACGCGAAACCGACGGTGGCTTCGTGGTCGGCAAGGATATACCTTCGCGCAGGCTCGCCAGCATACTTCGAAACATCTCATTGGCGGAGCCGGTCGGAAACTCGCGCAACCTGAACGATCTGCGCATCCGCCTCGCGGGCGACGCATTTCGCCAAAGATTCGGCCGCGACACCGGCGGCGCGCGTCTCTCGGATCTCTTCGATCACGATGACTTCGAAGCGCATATCACTCAGGTTGGTGTGGCCCTACACCGCGGTGCGCCTTACATCATTCGTTGCGCGCTCCGGCGCGGGGCAGTGGTCGACAAGCGCTATGAAGTGGTCGTACTCCCTGTCTGGTCGGCGGACCGCACGGCGCGCTGGGTGCTGACGGGCATCTTCTATTTCGCTTAATCCGAGCTTTCGATAAAATGGGCCGTGACCATCAAAGGCCCGAATGTGTCTGCTTGGAACATCGCCCATCGCGGCGGCGCGGGACTGATGCCGGAGAATTCCCTGGCGGCGTTTCGCGACGCCGTCTCTCGTGGCTGTGATGGCGCGGAACTGGATGTGCAGCTGTCGAGAGACGGTGAGGTCGTGGTCTATCACGACTATCGCCTGAAGCCCGAAATCACACGCAGGCCGGATGGTACCTATGTCACGAAACCGGCGCCGCGGATCAAGGACCTGACGCTCGAGGAATTGCGCGCGTTCGACATCGGGCGTTGCGATCCCGCGAGCGCGTATGCGCAGTCGCATCCGGATGTGAAAGCGGTGGATGGCGAGCGCATCCCGACGCTCGCGGCCGTCGTCGATGTGGCAAAGCAATCGTCGAAGCCATTCACGCTGTTCGTCGAGTTGAAGACGTCGTTTGCCGACCGCGATATCTCGGCCGATCCCATTGCGCTGGCGGAGGCGTCGGTGAAGGTGCTGCGCGCGGCGAACTATCTCGACCGCACGATCTTCGTCGGCTTCGACTGGTCCGCGCTGCTGCATGCGAAGAAGATCGCACCGGATACACCGTGCTGGTTCACGACGCTTGCGCAGAGCTGGTTTCGCGAAGGCACTCCGCCCGCGGAGGATGATCCGCCCGCTGAGCCGGCGCTGCAGATGCTGCGCTATTGGGCGGCGAGCGGCACGTCACCCTGGGCCGGCGGCTACGATGCCGTGAAATACGGCAACTCTATCCAGCGAGCGATCAAGGCCGCAGGCGGCGACGGCTGGTTCCCGACGTTCACCGACATCAACCCGCAATCGGTCGCGGCGGCGCGCGAACTCGGCCTGAAGGTCGGCGCGTGGACGGTGGACGACCCCGGCGACATGAAACGCATGCTCGGTCTTGATGCACTCTGCACCGACCGGCCCGATGTGCTCGCGAAGGTGATGCAATAGTCGCGGGCGCAGGCTAAGAGTCTCCCATCGCTATTGGAGACTTTCATGACAACGCTGTTCGACAAGTTCACGCTCAAATCCGTCACGATGAAGAACCGCATCGCGGTGGCGCCGATGTGCCAGTACTCGGCGGACGAGGGTGTCATCAACGACTGGCACCTGATCCATCTGGGTTCGCACGCCATCGGCGGTGCCGGGCTCATTATCGCGGAAGCGACGGCCGTTGCGCCCGAGGGCCGTATCACACCGGGCTGCTCCGGCATCTGGAACGACAGCCAAGCGGAGAAATGGCCGCGCGTGGTCGCGTTCCTGAAACAGCATGGCGCGGTGCCTGGCATCCAGATCGCGCATGCGGGTCGCAAGGCCGCTGCCAACCGTCCGTGGGAAGGCGATGATCATATGAGGCCGGACGATCCGCGCGCATGGCAGCCCATCGGTCCCAGCGCGGAGGCGTTCGGCGCCAACCTGCCGCGCGTGCCGACGGCGATGACGAAGGACGACATCAAGCGCGTGCAGGGCGATTTCGTCGCCGCCGCGAAACGGTCGCTTGCCGCGGGCTTCGAGCTGCTCGAACTCCATTTCGCGCATGGCTATCTGGGGCAGAGCTTCTTCTCGCCCATCGCCAACAAGCGGACCGACGAGTATGGCGGCAGCTTCGAAAACCGCATCCGGTTCCTGATGGAAACACTCGCTGCCGTGCGCGCGGTGTGGCCGGAGCACCTGCCGCTGACCGCGCGTCTCGGCATTTCCGATTTCACCGACGACAGCCAGACAGTCGAGGAGAGCATCGAACTGATCAAGCGCTTCAAGCAGGAAGGGCTCGACATGATCGACGTCAGCGTCGGTTTCAACACGCCGGACATCTCGCGCATCCCGTGGGGCCCCGCGTTCATGGCGCCGTTCTGCGAGCGCATCCGCCGTGAGACCGGCATCCCGACCGCCTGCGGCTGGTTCATCACCGAACCCGCGCAGGCGAACGCGATCGTCGAGAAGGAGCAGGCGGATATCGTCATGCTCGCGCATATGATGCTCGACGATCCGAACTGGCCCTATCACGCGGCGCGCGCGCTGAACGTGCCCGACTTCAAATGGACGCTACCGGCGCAATACGCGCATTGGATAAGAGCTTGAATTTCTCGCCCCTCACTCCTCAATCGTCATGGTCGCCCTCGTGTCGGCCATCCATTTTCCAGAAGTCCTTGATCTGAGTTAATGGATGGCCGGGACAAGCCCGGCCATGACGGTTTTTGGGGGGGTAGAGCGGCTACCCTCGCGGCACACCCGGCACATCCGTGATGTCGTGCGCCCATGGCCACGCGGATTCCATCCAGATCTGCCGTTTCGGCGGCAGGTCGGCCGCTTGCTTCAGTGCGCCAAGACGAAGATTGAAGATCGTCTGGTTGTCGACTGACGTCGCATAGATCGCCGATCCGCAATCGCCGCAGAACGCCTGCAGGCGTTTTGCGCCGCTATCGGCGGTCTTCACATATTCCTTCGGCGTGCCGCGCAGCAGGCGGAAATCCTCGACGCGCGCAGGCACGCTCGCGCGCCAGGGTGAGCCGGAGAATTTCTGGCAATCGGTGCAGTTGCAGACCGCGCTCTTCGCCGGATCGACCTCCGCCGCATAGGCGACCCGACCGCACTGACATTCTCCATCGACGTGCATGATTGTCCTCGCGAAAGCGCGGCGATCATCGGCGGAAAGGTGCGGCAGGGTCAATTCCGCATCTCGCCGCGTTCTCGTCATGGCGGTTCCATGCGAAACAAGGCGCAGGCAAGAGGAGACGCCGATGCAGACACGCGATATTTCCTACACGGTCGGCGGCAAGACGCTGACGGGCTATCTCGCCACGCCGGATGGCGTGGGCAAGCGGGCCGGTGTTCTGGTCTGTCATCAGGGCAATGGCGTCACCGAGCACACCCGCGAACGCGCGCGCATGATCGCGGAGGAGGGCCATGTCGGTTTCGCGCTCGACATGTATGGCGAGACGGCCACGTCTCGCGAACAGGCGATGGCGCTGTTGCAAGGCCTCACCGGAAATCCGGAAGAGTTGCGCCGCCGTGCGCTCGCGGGACTTGCGGTTCTCAAGGATCTGGCGAACGTCGATGCGGCGCGTCTTGCCGCGATCGGCTATTGCTTCGGCGGTGCGGTGGTTCTCGAACTCGCGCGCGCGGCACCGGAACTGAAATGCGTCGTCGCGTTCCACCCCGGCATGGCGGGGCCGGTTGCGCTGGCGGACAAGGACGACCGCAAGATCCCGAGCTGCAAGGTGATGGTGTGCGCCGGCGCGGACGATCCGCTGATCCCCGACAGTGCGCGGGTGCATTTCGCGAAGCTGATGAACGCAGCCGGCGCTGACTGGCAGTTTCTTTCCTACGGCGGTGCCGCGCACAGCTTCACCGACCGATCGGTCGACGCGATGAACATGCCGGGCTTCAAATTTGACGCCCGCACCGACCGGCGTTCGTGGGCAGCGATGAAGGATTTGTTCTCGGAAGCGCTTGTACCGTAGGATGGCGCATGCCGCCTCAACCGACCACGATGGAAAAGCTTGTCGCTCGCGCGTTGCTCTTTCGCGAGATTCTCCTGGCTTCCCTGCCGGCCAGGATCGCGGCCGGCTTCGCGCTCATGGTGATCCTGCTGGGAGTCCTCATGATTCCGGGGCATTGGGGGCGTGTGACACCGGCACGTTGGGTCAAGGACACACCCGGCCGCTGCTTCTGGGGCAATATGGAGAACCGCCTGTGCTGGCGTGCCGATCCGAAGCAAAATCCTGCCAAGACGCCGCATACATGACCGGACAGATTGCCACGATCGCATCGCCGCGCCTGCCCTATGTCTGGCTGGTGCTGGCGATAGCCGTGCTGGCCGCAGTCTCGAACTATCTTGGCGCCGATATCCTGTCGCGGCTCGCCGCGCTCGAAGACGCGCCGTCCGCACCGATCCTCGCGGCGCTCGTCCTTTTCGCGCTGTGCAGTTTCGCCAGCTTCTATGCGACGCGCGACACGCCGCTTCCCTCCTTCGTCGTCGCGATCGCGCTGGGCGTCGCAGGGCATGGTCTGTTCGCACCGATCGTCGCCAACACCTCCGCGCTCTCCGCCATCGTGACCGCGAGCGCCGCGATCATTCTCTTCAGCGGAGGATTGGAGATGCCGCTGCGCGAGTTCATCCGCTTTCTGGTCAAGATCGCGCTGCTCGCCTTTCCCGGCGTCATCTTCACCGGCTATGCGCTCTCCTTCGTCGTGGGCGAAATGGGGCCGGAATTTGGCATCGTCCTCAGCACGGCGGTGGTCACGCTCCTGGGCGCCATCCTGGCATCGACCGATCCGGCCGCGATCATTCCGGTTCTGGAGCATGTGAAGTTCAAGCGCCGCGCCCCGAAGGACATCGTCGTTGCCGAAAGTGCGCTGAACGATGTGGTCGGCACGCTTCTTACCTCGGCGTTCCTCAAATTGCCGCTCGCGGGCATAACGCTGGCTGCGGCCTACGCTGCGCTGGCCACGCCGGAGACGGCGCGCTTTCTTGCCGAGCAGTCTGTGTTCGGTCTGTTGTTCGGATTTGCGGGCTTTGTGATGCTCTGGCTTCTGGCGCGCATCAAGCGGCGACACGTGCTGCGTTATGGCGCGGATCAGGTCTACTTTCTCGCCATTCCGATACTCGCCTTTGTCGGCGCCGCGATCTTCGGCGGCAGCGGGTTTCTCGCCGCGTTTGTCGCCGGGCTTCTTTTCCATGTCGAAGAGCACATGCACGAGATAGAGCGGTTCTTCTATCAGGTGATCGACGGTGTCGCGAAGCCGGCGATCTTCCTGCTTGTCGGCGCACTGGTGGATGTGCATGCACTGATCGCCTATGCGCCGCTCGGCATCGCGGCCGCGCTGATCTTCATGTTCGTGATCCGCCCGGCGATGGTGTTCCTGATGCTCGGCGTCTACGCGCTGCTCGGAAACAATCCGCGCGGACTGTCGCGCAACGAGCTTCTGTTCATCTCCTTCGTGCGCGAGACGGGGGCAATTCCGGCGGTTCTGCTCGTCACCGCCATGTCGCGGATGACGGCGCCGATGAGCGGGCTGGTCGAGATCGGCATGTGGGTGATCCTGATCACCCTGGTGCTTGCCCCTCCGCTCACCCCCTGGGTCGCACGCAGGCTTGGCGTCGCGGATTAGGGGCGAAAAAAAATTTTGCGCACCCCCTTGAAGCGAGTCGCTCCAATCGCCATTTCTCCCAAATCCCCACAGGAGTAGAGAGAGCGATGACGGCCCGAAAAGGCCGCGGAAATCCTGCGCGTTTGCGGGACACAACGCGGCGAAAATCGCGGCGCGAAAATTATTTTCGCGTCCTTATCGAACACCTGTCCGCAGGCGCTTTCGCGAGAACGGCGCAGCCATATCCCAATTGAACGACCCGATTTCAGGAAATGGGGTTCAATTGGGCGGCGGAGCCATGCCGAAATCCGCGAAAAAATCACGCAGCCTGTACAGAAGTTCTGTACAGTGCGGTTCGTACTAGTGGATGAGGCCTTCCTGCTTCATCGCCGCCACGACTTTCGGACGCACGGAGACGCGTTCAAAGAAGGCCATCATCGCTGCGCCTGTCGGGATGTGCATCTTCTTCGCCCAGGTCAGCATGACGAACAGATAGGCATCCGCCGCCGTGAAAGTGTCGCCGAGAAGGAAGGATTGCTTCGCCAGCGTCTCTTCGGCGAAGGCGAATTTTTTCCCGATCGTCTCGATGATCTTCTTGCGCTCGTCGCCGGATGCACCGTGAAACAGCGGGCCGAAGGTCTTGTGGATCTCGCCATTGATGAAGGTGAGCCATTCCTGGAGATGATAGCGCGCCGGCGTTCCGCAGGCCGGCGCCAATCCGCTGGCCGGCGCCTGGTCCGCGAGGTACTGCACGATCGCGGGGCCTTCGGTGAGCAGCTCGCCGTTGTCGAACACCAATGCCGGCACGGAGCCCTTCGGATTGATCTTGTGGAAGTCGCTGCCGTCTTCGAGCGTGTGCGTTTTCAGATCGACCTTCACGAGTTCGATATTCAATCCCGCTTCTTCCGCCACGATGTGCGGGGAGAGCGAACAGGCGCCGGGGGCGTAGTAGAGCTTCATGGAGATACCTTTGGGTTCGAATGAACGAATAACGCGCGAGCGTTCAGAAGTGTCCCCCGGTGACAGCGTAGAGCAGCAGCCACGGCTCGACCAGGATATCGATGATCCCGTGCGCGATGATGACGGGGGTGAGGCTGCGTCCGCCCGCGACATAGGAGATCGCCATCATCAGGCCGAGGATCGCGGTCGCGCTCATCGCGCCGATCGCCTGCTGCATCTGGACGTGGCCGCTCATGCCGCCCCAGCCCATATGCGCCGCGCCGAACAAAACGGCCGAAAGGAGTATCTGGATGATCCAATGCGCCCCGCCGTCGCGCGCCTGCGTCATGACGAAACCGCGAAACACGGTCTCCTCGCAGATGCCCGCCGAGATACCGATGCCGAGCGCAATCGCGATGCGGAAGAACGACCAGTCCGTCGTCACCGGCGCGCCGGCGTGCATCATGCCCGTCAACGTGCCGCCGCCATACAGCGCCGCGAACACGAGCGCGAGCAGCCAGCCCCAGATACGGGCCGGCCGCCCGAACCCGATGTCGCCCAAACTTTGCCCGCGCAACCGCAGAAGGACGTACGCCGCGATGAACATCGCCCAGACGAGGCAGATGCTGCTGACCGCGCGCACCGCGACGGTATCGCGTGGCCCGCTTATGGAAAGATGCGGTGTGATCGCGGCGCGCAGCATCGGCAGCACCACTTCCATTACAGCGAAGAACACAATGATCAGCGCAATCGCCGTCCACGGCCCGATGCGTGGCTTGAGGGTATTGGTCATGAGAAAGACTCCGTTGGAACGGAGAATACCATCAACCCGGACCTTGGGGACGGTGCAAGAACTCGATTGTCATCCCGGCCGAGCACAGCGAGGGCCGGGACCCAGCGAGCCGCTTGCGCGATGGGTCCCAGCTCGGCGCGCTGCTGACGCAGCGCTTGGCCGGGATGACAGATGGGGTTCAAAGGCCCTCGAACAACGCCGTCGACAGATAGCGTTCGGCGAAGGATGGCACGATCACGACGATGGTCTTGCCTTCCATGCCGGGACGCGCGCCGACTTCGAGGGCTGCGGCAATCGCGGCGCCGGAGGAGATGCCCACCGGGACGCCTTCGTTCTTCGCAGCCTTGCGCGCGGTCGCGAATGCCGTCTCGTTCGAGATCGTAATGACTTCGTCGATCACGCTGCGGTCGAGGATCGCGGGGACGAAGCCCGCGCCGATGCCCTGGATCTTGTGCGGGCCCGGCTGACCGCCGGAGAGCACCGGAGAGTCTTCTGGCTCCAGCGCGATCATCTTCACGCTCGGCTTCTTCTGCTTCAGCACCTGGCCGACGCCGGTGATCGTGCCGCCGGTGCCGATGCCGGAGATGACGTAGTCGACCGCGCCGTTGGTGTCGTTCCAGATCTCTTCCGCGGTCGTGCGGCGATGGATCGCCGGGTTGGCCGGGTTCTCGAATTGCTGCGGAATGATCGCGCCCGGCGTCGCCGCGACGATCTCCTGCGCCTTGGCAATGGAGCCCTTCATGCCCTTTGCCGCATCGGTGAGGACAACTTCGGCGCCCATGATCGCGAGCATCTTGCGGCGTTCGATCGACATCGACTCCGGCATGACGAGGATGAGCTTGTAGCCCTTCGCGGCGGCGGCAAATGCGAGCGCGATGCCGGTGTTGCCGGAGGTCGGCTCGACCAGCGTCGATTTGCCCGGCGTGATCAGGCCCTGGCTTTCGAGCGATTCAATCATCGCCACGCCGATACGGTCCTTCACGCTGGAGATCGGGTTGAAGAATTCGAGCTTGAGGAGAATGTCGGCCTTTGCGCCGGCTTCCTTCGGCAACCGCGCCAAACGCACCAGGGGCGTGTCGCCGATGGTCTCGGTGATGGAGTTGTAGATGCGGCCGCGGCCCGGCTTTCCGGCTTCCATGAAGTGCTCCTGATGTCTCTAAATTGTGAAATCTGCTGTTGCGCCGCCGCCGCAATCGACGCCGGCTTCGCGGGCGCGGGAGCAGAGGTCTTCGATGGAGATCGCGTCGAGCTTCTCCATCACCTCGTCCTGAAGCTTGGCGATCAGCGGCATGACGATGCGCGCGCCAAGATCGGAATGCGGCGCGATTTTCTCGGCGTCGTCGCCATCATCCAGCGCTTCCGCGACCCGGACCACTTCGCCAACCGTGATGCGGCGGCGTTCCTTGGCGAGACGATAACCGCCGCGCGGTCCACGCACGCCTTTGAGCACGCCGGCGCGCACGAGCTGTTGCATCACCTGTTCGAGATAACGCTGCGGCACGCCCTGGCGCGCGGTGATCTCTTTGGCCTGTACAGGTTCCGGGCGGCCGTTGAAGGCGATGTCGATCACCGCCTCCAACGCCAGCAAGGTTTTGCGCGAGAGTTTGAGCATCAGTCCTCGTCTACGCCCAGGCCGGTCGAGCCGAAGCCGCCTTCACCGCGCACGGTGACGGGAAGCTGCTCGACCTCCTTGATATCGGCGTGCTTGATGCGCGCGAACACGATCTGCGCGACCTTCATGCCGCGCTTCACCGTGAACGGCTCCTGGCCCAGATTGACGAGGATCGCCTTGATCTCGCCGCGATAGTCGCTGTCGATCGTGCCCGGCGCGTTCAGCAGCGTGATGCCGTGATTGAGCGCGAGACCGGAGCGCGCGCGCACCTGGCCTTCGTATTTGTCGGAGAACGCGACCGCGATGCCGCAGGGGATCGCCGAACGGTCGCCGGGTTTGAGTTCTATGTCGCCATCGATGGCGGCAAGCAGATCGAGCGCCGCCGATCCTTCCGTCGCATAGGCCGGCAGCGGCAAATCTTTTGCGTGGGGCAGGCGTTGAACGGAGAGGTTCATG
Organism: Rhizomicrobium sp.; assembly: GCA_035502175.1. Lineage (GTDB taxonomy): Bacteria > Pseudomonadota > Alphaproteobacteria > Micropepsales > Micropepsaceae > Rhizomicrobium. The sequence goes on along the minus strand of DATJUS010000065.1, from coordinate 14,524 downwards.
CCGCTTTGCCCTTCAAGGTTTCGGCGATGCGCGCGGCAAGGCGCGCGCCGACGTCTTTCTTGTCCATCTCAGGCCAGTCTTCGGTCTTGTTTGCGGTAATCAGATGCACGGTATTTTTCTCTCCACCCATTATCCCGGTACCGGGGCTCACATCGTTCGCGACGATCCAGTCGCATCCCTTGCGCGCGCGCTTGTCCTGCGCGTGCTGAATGACGTTGTCGGTTTCCGCCGCGAAGCCGATGACCAGCTGCGGACGCCGCGCGCCCTTCGAAAGGGTCGCGAGAATGTCCGGATTCGCGGTCAGCGCAACAGAGGGCGGCGGCGCACCCACAGTCTTCTTGATCTTGCCATTCGCCGCGGTCTCCGGGCGCCAATCGGCGACGGCTGCGGCGCACACCGCGACATCGACCGGCAGAACGGATTCACAAGCCGCAAGCATTTCGCGCGCCGTCTCAACCTTGATCAGTTTCACGCGCGATGGCGGTGCGATGCTGACCGGGCCGGAAACGAGAATGGTCTCGGCACCTGCGTGGGCGAGTGCATCGGCAATCGCGTAGCCCTGTTTGCCGGACGAACGATTGGCGATGTAACGCACTGGGTCGAGCGGCTCCTGCGTCGGCCCTGCCGTTACGAGCGCCTTCACGCCGGCGAGTGGGCCGGGCATCGCGAGTGCGTTCTCGATCGCGGCGACGATGTTCAATGGCTCCGCCATGCGGCCGGGGCCGAACTCGCCGCACGCCATCTCGCCGTCATCGGGGCCGACGAAGATTGTGCCGTCGGCTTTCAGGGTCGCGAGATTCCGCTGTGTTGCCGGATGATTCCACATGCGCACGTTCATCGCGGGCGCCATCAGCACGCGCTTGTCGGTCGCGAGCAGTGCGGTGGAGGCGAGATCGTTGGCGAGACCGTTCGCAACCTTCGCCATCAGGTCGGCGGTTGCGGGCGCTACGACGACAAGATCGGCGCTGCGCGAAAGCTGGATGTGCCCCATCTCCGCTTCGTCGGTCAGGCTGAAGAGATCGTCATAGACTTTCTCGCCGGAAAGCGACGCAACGGAAAGCGGCGTGACGAATTCCGCGCCTGCTTTGGTGAGGATCGCGCGCACATGCACGCCGCGCTCTTTGAGGCGGCGGATGAGCTCAAGAGACTTGTAGGCAGCGATGCCGCCGCCGATGATGAGCAATACGCTATTGCCGCGCATGCGGATGTCCTTGGGACGAGGGCGGAGAAAATACCGCGCCGGCCCGGGGATATAAAGAGAATAACGGGCGCGGACTGTGGTTCGCGGTCAGGGAGCTAAAACCATGAATGTACAGGTGAAATCCACCGATCTGCCGCCGTTCAAGCCGTTGCCGATGAAAGCGCCGGACCTGGAGGTGGTCCGAAAACCCGACGGAACGGTCTATCTGAGTTCCCGTCATCCCTTGGGCGATATGCACCGTTCGACGGTGCATTTGTTCGAACAGCGGGCCGCCGCGCATCCGGATCGAAAGTTCATGGCGGAGCGCACGCCGCTACCCGGCGGTGGCACCGGCGACTGGCGTTTTATCACGTACGGCGAGATGAACACGCGCGCGAATGCGATTGCGCAGGCGATGCTGACGCGCGGTCTCGGCCCCGACACGCCGCTGATGGTGCTGTCGGGCAATTCGATCGCGCACGCGTCGATGATGCTCGGTGCGATGAAGGCGCGGGTGCCGGTGGCGCCGGTGTCGGTCGCGTATTCGATCATGTCGGGCGACCACGGAAAGCTGCGCCACGTCTTTCAGACGACGAAGCCGAAGATGATCTTCGCGGAGCAGGGCCCGATCTATGCCCGCGCTTTGGCAGCGCTCGATCTCGACGGCGTGGAAGTCGTGAGCGTGATGCCGGTCCCGGACCGCGCGACGACGCCCTACGAAGATCTGCTCAGGACCAACGTGAGCCCCGCCGTCGCGGAGTCGATGGAGAAGGTCGATCACGACACAGTGGCGAAATTCCTCTTCACCTCCGGTTCGACCGGCATGCCGAAAGGCGTGATCCAGACGCATCGCATGATGTGCGCGGTGGTCGCGGCACAGGAAGCGTTGCGCACGGAGCAGTCCGATCCGAACGAGATTCCGGAAAGCCTGGAATGGATGCCGTGGAACCACATCTCCGCCGGCAACATCGGTTTCAACAACGCGGTGAACGCGGGCGGCACGATCTATCTCGATGCCGGCAAGCCACTGCCCGGCATGTTCGAGGAGACGATCCGCAATCTGCGTGACATAAAACCGCTTGGCTTCGGCTCCGCGCCGATTGCCTTCGGCTGGCTCGCCGACGCGATGGAACGCGATCCATCCTTGCGCGATCATTTCTTCGCCAAGATGAAGATGGTCGCCTATGGCGGCGCAACGCTCAGCCAGGACATCTATGAGCGCATTCAGGCGTTGTCGATTGCCGCGACTGGCGAGCGCATTCCGCTGACCACCATGTACGGCGCGACCGAAACGCAGGGCATCACGGTGGTGCACTGGCTGACGGAACGTGTCGGCCTGATCGGATTGCCACTCCCCGGTATCACACTCAAGCTCGTGCCGAACGGCACCAAGCTCGAAGTCCGCGTGAAGGGCCCGACGGTCACGCCCGGCTATTACGGCCGCGAAGATCTCACAAAGGCTGCGTTCGATGATGAGGGCTATTACTCCCTGGGCGATGCGGCGCGCTTCATGGATGAAAACGATCCGGCGCAGGGCCTCGTTTTCGACGGCCGCGTGACGGAGGATTTCAAGCTCGACAGCGGAACCTGGGTCAGCGTCGGCACCTTGCGCGCGCATGCTGTGGCCGCCGCCTCGCCGCTGGTGTTCGATTGCGTGGTGTGCGGGCAGGACAAGCCGTTCGTCGCGCTGCTCGCGTGGCCCAACATGCAGGCCGCGATCCAGTTCACTGGCAAGAACAACATGGAAGAAGTGCTGGCCGATCCGAAACTGCGCGACGCGATCCGGGACAAGTTCGCCGCACACAACAAGACGCAGACCGGCACGTCCTCGCGCGTGAAGCGGGTGCTGCTGATGGCAGAGCCGCCATCCGTCGACGGTCACGAAATCACCGACAAAGGCTATGTGAACCAGCGCGCCACACTCGAACGCCGCAAGGCGCTGGTCGACAAGCTCTATGCCGGCGGTCCGGAGATCATAGAAATTCCGTAACGGCAGCCCGCCTTAACGGAATGGTTACCGTGTTTTGCTCTACTGGCTCCATCGGACTGAATGGGGCCAGTCATGCAACTCAACGCAGGCGATATGTGCCGGCTTGCAGCGGACCTTGCGGAAGAGCATGGCGAGTCTGCGCGCGAGTATGCGCGCCGTGCCGTCGCATCGTTCGAGTCCGAAGGCGAGCCCGATCGCGCGAAGTTCTGGTTCATGCTGTCTGTCTTCCTTGACGACATCATGCTCCAGCGCCTCGATCCGCAAGAGCCGATCACGATTCACTGATCTCCTCTCAAATTCAATTCGTCATGGCCGCCCTTGAGGCGGCCATCCAGCTTTGCGGTTCATCGCCCATGTCGCTGGATGGCCGGGTCAAGCCCGGCCATGACGAGCCGGAGGTAGCTTGCGCCTTGCGCGCCAATGCCTCCACACTCCACCCAGATCATTGAAAGGATTTCCATGCCGCTCGATCCAGTTGTGAAGGGCTTTCTCGACCAGATGGCGTTGGTGCCGGGTCCGAAGATGTTCGAGCTTCCCGCGCCACAGGGCCGCGAGATGTTCGTCGGCATGATGCAGATGATCGGCCCGCAAGGCGTGCCCATCGGCAAGGTCGAGAACCTGAACGCGACCGGACCGCATGGCGACATCCTGCTGCGCGTCTATACGCCCGTTGCCGCCGGTGCCGACGCGCTGCCGGTGCTGATCTATTTCCATGGTGGTGGTTTTGTGATCGGCGATCTGGAAACGCATGACGGTCTGTGCCGCCAGTTCGCGAATGAGGGCAGCTTCCGCGTGATCGCAGTTCACTATCGCCTCGCACCGGAGAACAAATTTCCCGCTGCGCTCGACGATGCGTTCGCGGCGGTGCAATGGATTGAGGCGCATGCCACCGAACTCGGCGTCGATGCAAACCGTATCGCCGTCGGCGGCGACAGCGCCGGCGGTGCGCTCGCGGCTGAAGTCACACAGCTTGCGAAAGCGAAAGGCGGACCGAAGATCGCGTTTCAGCTTCTGATGTTCCCGGTGACGCAGATTGGCAAGGAGACCTCGTCGCTGCGCGAATTTGCTGTCGGCTATTTCCTCGATAAGGCGACGCTCGACTGGTTCTTCAACCACTACATTCCCGAAGGCACGGACAAGACCGACACGCGCGTGTCGCCGCTGAACGGCGATCTCAAGGGACTGCCGCCGGCATATGTGATGCTTGGGGGGTACGATCCGCTCCATGATGAAGGTCTCGCTTATGCGAAGAAGCTTCAGGACGCGGGCGGCAAGGTGGAGATCGCCGTTTACGACGGCATGGTCCATTGCTTCATTTATATGCAGGCGGTGCTACCGCAGGCAGTCGATGCGGTCAAAGCGGCGGCAAAAGCGGTGCGTAAAGGCCTCGGAGAAAAATAATGGCGCTCGACATCAACGTCCGCGCGCTGCTCGACCAGATGAAGGCGGCAGCCCTTCCGAAAATCTGGGAGCTCGCACCGCCGGCCGCACGCGCCGCGATGCGTTCGCGTCTTCTTGGCGGCAAGGACGCGCCGATCGGAAAAATCGAGAACCGGAAAATCCCGGGTCCCGCCGGTGAGATTCCCGTGCGCATCTATACGCCGGTCGATGCGAAGGCCGATGTGCTTCCCGGCCTCGTGTTCTTCCACGGCGGCGGCTTCGTGATCGGCGATCTGGAGACGCATGACGATCTCTGCCGATGTCTCGCAAACGGCAGCGGCTGCCGCGTCGTGTCGGTCGATTATCGCCTCGCGCCGGAATGTCCGTTCCCGGCCGCAGTCAATGATTGCTACAGCGCGACGAAATACGCCGCCAATCATGCCGCCGATTTCGGCATCAACCCGGCGCAACTCGCTGTCGGGGGCGACAGCGCGGGCGGCAATCTCGCGGCGGTGGTTTGTCAGCTCGCAAAAACGGAAGGCCCGAAGATCCAGTTCCAACTTCTCATCTATCCGGTAACGCAGCTCGGCCAGCCCGACATGCCGTCTATGAAGGAGAACGAGAAGGGCTACTTCCTCGAACGAGAATCCATGGCCTGGTTCACGCGCATGTATTGCCCCGATGCCGCGCATCACGGCGACACGCGCATGTCGCCGCTGCTCGCGAAGGATTTGTCGGGATTGCCGCCGGCCTATGTCGCGACCGCAGGCTTCGATCCGTTGCGCGACGAGGGCAAGGCCTATGCCGACAAGCTCGACGCCGCCGGTGTGCCGGTCACCTATGTGAACTATCCCGGTATGATCCACGGCTTCTTCAGCCTGCGCGGCGTGATCCCGAAAGCGCGCGAAGCCGTCGCCGCAGCGGCTGCCGCCGTCAGCGCGGCGCTGACGCTCGAATAGAACTCATCAGTGCCCCGAACCCGAGCCACGCGCCGAGGATCGGACTGACACCCATGCCGACCAGCGGCACCGGAAACGCACCGAACAACGGCGCAAGCGCGCAGAGCGCCAGATAGATTGTCAGGCTGTAAGAGCGAAAAAGAAGCGGCGCGACTACGGTACCCGCAAGCGCCAGCACTGCAATGGCCGCCTGCAGCGGCGTTGCGAGAGCGATGATCCCTTCGACTTCCGGCACCGGCGCGAGGGTATCGGGTCGTACGAAAGAGAGCGCCGCGACGACCGCCAGCGATGCGGCAAACCAGAACCGCCCTGATGCAATCGCTGTCACGATCAAAGCGCCTGCGAACGCGACTGCTTGCGACGCATCGGGTTGCAAAGCCAACAGGATCAGAAGCGCGAACGAAAGGAGGATCTGGCTGTCCAACGTGACAACCGCTGACGGAAGAAGCAGTTCGGCCGCGTTGAACCGCACGCCCATCGCGATCCACCGATGGACGCCGGACATTCCTGGAGAAACAAACGTGGCGGCCACACCCGCGATCGCAACGAAAGGCCACCAGCGCAGGCTCCTGATTCGCGAAAGAGCGACAGCGAGGACTGCGCCAATCGCCCACGCGGCCATGTTCAACAGCAAGACGCGTTGAGAAATCCCGTGCTGGCTGGCGATCCAGCAGCCGGTCGCAACTGCAATAAGCGATGATGCGCCGAACAGAAACCAGGCACCCGTCGTGCGGTTCACGGGAGCAGCTTGCCGGGATTGAGGATGCCTTTTGGATCGAGCGTGCTCTTGATCGCGCGCAAAACGGCGATGCCGAGCGGGCCCTTCTCCTGCGCGATCCAGGGCAGGTGATCTTCGCCGACGCCGTGATGATGGCTGATCGTGCCGCCACTTGCGACGATGGCGTCGGATGCCGCTTTCTTGATCGCCTGCCATTGCGCGAGTTCGCTGCCGAGCGCGCGCGGGAAGAAATAGGTGAAGTACAGGCTCGCGCCATCGGGATAGGAGTGGCTGATGTGGCTCATGACCACGCCCTGTGCGCCGGGGCGCGGCGCCGTCTCGCGCATCGCGGTGTCGAGCGCGTTGCGCACGGCGTTGCGCAGCGCATCGATGTTCGACCAGCGCGTCGCGGTCTCCAACGTATCGACGCCGACGCCGCGATCCATCATCGGCTCGCGCAGATAGGGCCCGTGGAAGCGGCCTTCCTGCCATCGCTTGCCCTGTCCTTCGCCGAGCGCCATGGCACCAAACTTCCTGGCGATGGCGGCGAAATGCTTTTGCGAAGACGCGACAGCCTCTGCATCGCCCTCGAAACCCGCGATCAGCGCACAGGCATTGGCATCGAAGTTGCGCGATTTGAGAACCCAATCGGCGATCTGGTCTTTCAGCCCGCGCTTTTTCCCGAGCGCGCCGAAGGTGCGATAGAACCGCGTCTCGTCGGCATCGGAGAGGCGCAGCATCGTGGCGGGGAGTTCGTCCTGCACGGCGGTGCGAATTGCAGCCGCGCCGTTCGCGAAATCATGGAAGAGATAGCCGCGATAATCGTTCGCCGCAGGCGCGGGATGCACGCGCACGGTCGCTTCGGTGACAATGCCGAAAATACCTTCGGAACCCAGGGCGATGTCGTTCAATTGCGGTCCCGCGGACGATCCGGGAAATCCATTGGTGTCGAGCACACCTTGCGGCGTCGCGAGCTTCGCACTCACGAGCCAATCTTCGGCACGGCCATAGCGGCCGGAGCCTTGGCCGGCGCCGCGGTGCGCGATCCATCCGCCGAGCGTCGAGAACTCGAACGATTGCGGATAGTGACCTAGGGTCATGCCCTTCGCCTGGAGCGCGTTCTCCAGCGCAGGCCCATAGATGCCCGCTTCGGCGGTTGCGGTGCGCGACGCGGTGTCGATATCGATCACGCGTTCCATGCCCGAGAGATCCAAGGTGGCAACGGCGGGAAAATCGCCACGGGTCGCACTGACCGCGCCGACGACGCTGGTGCCGCCGCCGTATGGAACGACGGCGATGCCGTTCTCGGCGGCAAAGGAAAGCAGCGCGAGCACTTCATCGCTGCCCCGCGGATAAAGAACCACGTCAGGCGCAACGGACAGATCGCCCACCCGCAGTTTCAGAAGATCGTGATAGGAGCGGCCCAGCGCGTGAAACGCACGTTCGTAATCATCGTCGCGCACGCGATCCTGGCCGAGCATCGCAATGAGCTTCTCGCGCATCTCGAGCGACAAACGCTTTTCCGGCAGCGTGATGTCCTTGAGATCGCGTGGCGGCGTGGCGAGCAGCGACGGCATGCCGAGTTCTGCGGCAAGCCACGTCCACACCTCTTCACGGCCGGCGAGCGCGTCCTTGTGCGCGGCCCAGCCCCAGCCGTTCCAACTGATCTTGCTGCGGTCGATACTCATACCCCGCCCCTCAGGCTCAGCATCGCAGATTGAGCGCCTTCGGCAAAATCTCGAAAGTGGCGGGGAGTCGGCCGGCGCTTTCGCCGTCGGTTTCGATCAGCACCGGTTTACCCCGTGTCTCGGCGACGGGCACGGCCACAACCTTGCGGCCGCGCAGCACGCGCACATAGGGCTTTTCGATATGCTCGCCGGTGTAGAGCAGCTTCATGCTCGCCATCGCCTCGCCCTTTGGCGCCTTGCCGAGGATCACGACGTCAAACATGCCGTCATCGAGGGCGGCATTCGGCGCGATTTTCATGCCGCCGCCGAAGAAGCGGCCGTTGGCGACAGCGACGGTCGAGACCGGCGCGATCTCGTCATACTCGCCGTCGACCATGATGCGCACGACACGGTCGCGATAGGTGAGGAGATCGACGGCGCTGTGGAACGCGAAGGCGAACTTGCCGCCGAACAGTTTGGCGATACGCGCGCGGTTGACGGAGTCGACCACCATGCCCGACATGCCGAAGGAGGCGATATTGGCGAAATAGCGAACCTGCGGTTCGCCTTTCTGGGTAAGGCAGGAGAGTCTCCCGACATCGATGGCGCGTGCGGACGCCTTCTTCAGATGCGCGACCGCGGCGTCGGCGCCGGCCTCGATGCCGAAGCTCTTGCGGAAATCGCCACCGGTGCCGCTGGTGACACAGGCGAACACGGCATCGGGCGAGATCTGGCCATTGATGTCGAAGAACCCGTTCACCGCCTCGTTGATCGTGCCGTCTCCGCCGACGGCCACGATCTCGTGATGGCCTTCGCGCAAGGCGTGGCGCACAAGCTGAGTCGCCTCCCGCCGCATGCGCGTAAAGGCGACGGACATCTGCGGATAGATTTTCGACAGCTCGCGCTCCAGTGCGCGCCACTCGCGCCTGGTGCGTCCGTTGCCGGAGCGCGGATTGACGACCACGAACACGCTCATGCGACCTCGCGCGTGTGATACCACGGCGCAATCGACGCGATCTCGCGGGCGCGGCGGTCTTCGCTCCAGCCGAGTTCGTTCGCCATGAGGCGCGACACCACATCGAGCGTCTCGCGCATCGGTGCGCCAAGCTGGCCAATTCCGGTGCGGCGCATGACGACGTCTTCGAGCGTCAACGCCATCTCCTCGCGCATCGCAAAGATTACCTGCGCGCCGATATCCCCGGTCTTTGCGATGGGAGAGAGAAGTTCCGGGCGATTGCCGGCTTCGGCGAGCATGTTCGACAGACGCGCGCCATACAGCTGTGCGAGGTGGTTGAGGCTTGGCATCTGTTGTTGTTGCTTCACGAAATCGCCGAAGCGGCCGACGCGGCCTCCGGGTAACGGCGATGTGCCGGTTTCGCAGGCGCGCGTCTTCGCGCCGAGTTTCGCGACGAGCGTATCGACGACCGAGTCAGCCAGATCGCGCGAGGTCGTCCACTTGCCGCCGATGGCGGAGAACAATCCGTCGAGCCCGTCGTCCTTGCCATGATCGACGAGTTCCGCGCGCCGGCTTGCGCCGTAGGTATCGCCGGAGCCGTCGTCCACGAGTGGACGCAAGCCGGCATAGAAATATTCGACGCTGCCCCAGCCGAGCTTTGCGGCGGGCAGGTGATTGTTGATGAAGGCGAAGAAGGTGGAGATATCGCTCTCACTGACGCCGAGCGTATCGGGGTCGCCGGAGAAGGCGGTGTCGGTGGTGCCGAGCAGTGTGTGTCCGCGCCACGGCAGAACGAAGAAATGCCCATGTGATGTTGCAACGGTGAGCGCCGCATCGCGCGTGATCGACGGAACGAGAACGTGGATGCCTTTGGAGCGCAGTAATTTGTGCGAGGCCGGTTTCGCGAGCGCGTGTTCAAGAAAGATGTCTGCCCACGGTCCTGCCGCGACCAGGGTGGCTTTCGCTCGGATGTCGAATGATGCGTCGCTGGTCGTGTCGCGCGCGTCGCAGCCTTCGACCTTGCCATTGCGAATGAGGAGTTTTCCGGCTTCGACATAGTTCGCGATCGCTGCGCCATGCGCGTCGGCGTCGAGCAGACATTCGAGTGCGAGGCGCTCTGGCGAGTACATCTGAGCGTCGTAATATTGGAACGCGCCTTCAAGGCCAGGACCATCCAGAACCGGCTCGCGCGCTAACGCCTCTTTCGCGTTCAGCCACGAGTGACCCGGCAACCGCTGCGCCGGATCATCGAGCCAGCCGCGATCGAAGGAGAGCACGTCATATAAAGTGAGGCCGGCGCTCAAAGTCGCGCGTGCTTTGAACCCACCGCCGTAAAGCGGCACCAGAAAGGGCAGGGGATGGACGAGATGCGGCGCGATGCGCTGCCAGATGCGGCGCTCGCGCAGGGACTCGCGCACCAGGCCGAGTTCGAAATTGCGCAGGTAGCGCAACCCGCCATGCACGAGCTTGGAATTGTGAGCGCTGGTCGCGTTGGCGAAATCGTTCCGTTCGATCAGCGCGACCTTAAGTCCGCGCAGGCTCGCGTCGCGCGCGACGCAGGCGCCCGTCACCCCGCCGCCGATGATCAGGATATCGAAGGTCTCGTTGGCAAGGCGGTCGGTGGCGCGGCGCATAATCGGCTGAAGAATCCCGGGTCTGGCCCAACTGACATCTTGTCAACCGGTGCGGCAAGCCTGCTAAGCTGCTGTACAGAACAATATTTGGGAGGACGCCATGCCGCAAATCCGCGCCAATGGGATCGACATTGAATATGAGAGTTTCGGGCGAGATAGCGATCCCGCGATCCTTCTGATCATGGGCTTCGCCGCCCAGATGACGATGTGGCGGCAGGACATGTGCGAGCAGCTCGCCGCCAAAGGGTTCCGCGTCCTCCGCTTCGACAATCGTGACATCGGGCTTTCGACTCATCTGAGCCGCCTGCCGGTGCCGAACCCGCCGGAACTTGTCGCGAAGATGATGGCAGGGCAGGCGGTCGAGGTGCCGTATCAGCTCGACGATATGGCAAAGGACGCGGCCGAGCTTTTGAAAGCACTCGGTATCAAGTCGGCACATATCGTCGGCGCGTCGATGGGCGGCATGATCGCGCAGCTTGTCGCGATCAACCACCCCGATGTGACCAAGAGCCTGATCTCGATCATGTCGACGACCGCGCGGCGCGATCTTCCGCCCGCGAAACCGGAAGCGATGGCGGCACTGATGGCGCAGCCCGCGAGCGACAGCCGCGAAGATCGCATCAAGACGGGCCTCATCGTGGTGAAAACGCTGGGCAGCCCCGGCTATCCCGCCACGGAAGAAGAATTGCTCGAGGGCGTCAGCGCTGCGGTCGATCGCGCCCCCTACGATCCGGCCGGAGTCGCGCGTCAGCTCGGTGCCATCGTCGCGGCACAGCCGCGCAACGAGAAGCTCGCTAAGCTGCGGATGCCGGCGATGGTCATCCATGGTGCCGACGATCCGATCATTCCTGTCGACGCCGGCAAGGATACGGCGGCGAGCATTCCCGGCGCCGAACTCGTGATCATTCCGGGCATGGCGCACGATTTCACCAAGGCGCTGGTGCCGATCTATGTGAATACGATTGGCGATTTCGTGTCGCGCGTCGAACAGAAGGCAAAAGCAGCATGACCCAGATCCGCGCCAACGGCATCATGCTGGAATATGACGAGCACGGTCCGCGCGACGGCGTGCCGTTCCTGTTCATCAACGGCTTCGGTTCGCAGATGACGAACTGGCCGGATGAATTCCACGAGGCGATGGCGAAGGCAGGTTATCGCTATATCCGCCTCGACAATCGCGATGTCGGCCTGTCGCAGAAGTGGGACGGCGTCATGCCGGATCCGAAAGCAGTGTCCGAGGCCGTGCGCGCGGGCAAGAAGCCGGATATCCCGTACACGCTCGCCGACATGGCGGCGGATGCGGCCGGATTGCTGGACGCGCTCGGCATCGAGAGCGCGCATATCGCGGGCTGTTCGATGGGTGGCATGATCGCGCAGCTTGTGGCGCTCAATCATCCGGAGAAGACGCGCTCACTGATCTCGGTGTTTTCGACGACCAGTGATCCGTCGCTGCCGCCGTCTTCGCCGGAAGCGCAGGCCGCGTTGCTGACGCGCCCCGCATCGAACGATCGTGAGACGGTGGTTGCGCATTCGCTGAAAGGCCGCCGGACGTACGCGTCAACGGCTTGGCCATTCGATGAAGAGCGTTTGGGCAAAGTTATCGGCTTCAACTACGACCGCAGCTTCTATCCTGAGGGTACGCTGCGCCAATGGACGGCGATCCTCGCCGGTCCGCCGCGCACGGAGCGTCTGAAATCACTGAAGGTGCCGACGCTCGTTCTGCACGGAACGGCAGACACGCTGATCCGTCCGGACGCGGGCCGTCATACCGCGCGGTGCATCCCCGGCGCGGAGTATCACGAGATCGAAGGCTGGGGGCACGACATGCCACTGGGCGCGATCCCTGTGGTGCAGGGATTCATCATGCCGTTTATCGAGAAGGTGGAAGCAGGCAGAAAGACCGCGAAGCAGGCGGCCGAGTAGGCGGACCTACTTGATCTTGCCTTCCTTGAACACGACGTGCTTGCGCAGCACGGGGTCGTACTTCTTGATCGTGAACTTCTCGGTCATCGTACGCGTGTTCTTCTTGGCAACATAAAAAAAGCCGGTGCCGCCCTCGCTGTTGAGACGGATTTTGGCCGTTGTCGGCTTCGCCATGAGAAACTCCAGAAAAGTCAGTCAGAAGGGCCGGTAAACTAGCCACGGAGGGCGCCAAGTCAAGGCGGCTAAAGCTCGGTTTGGACCGTCTTTCCCTTCAAAAAGCGGAAAAATGGGGCGGGACGGTCGGTTTCCGGCCCGTCATCCAGCCGGGTCTCGACCTCCTCCAGCACCCGGCGGGTAATGGAGGGCAGGTCCAGGGCCCGGGCCTCGGGCAGCGTCAGCCAGGCCGGTTTGAGCAGTTCCTCGTGAGTCGCGGCATCCAGCGCGTGGGCGATGGCGCCCGCATCGGCCATGAAGAAGCGCGCGTCGAAGCGGCGCGTGCGGTTCGGCGGCGTGATCGCGCGCGCGATGAAGGTGAGGGTGTCGAGGCGCGGGGCAACGCCATGCGCGAAGAACTTCACCCACGCCGGCGAACGGGTGCGCGGCGCGGTGCCTTGTTCGCCGATCAGGATGCCGGTTTCTTCGAACGTCTCACGCACGGCTGCGAGCGCGAGACCACGCGCGCGTGCGGTGGTGATGCCACGCGCGACGCGCGCCATGACTTCCGGACGCAGATCTTTCTCGACCGGAATGCGCTGATCGCCCGGATCCATGCGGCCGCCCGGGAACACATATTTGTTCGCCATGAACGCCATGCCGGAGGAGCGGCAACCCATCAGCACGCGTGGCGCATCCTGATCGCGGCGCACCAGCACCAGCGTTGCAGCATCCTTCGGACGGAGCACGCCGGGCACGATCACATCGTTGGGGTCGTCCATCACCATGCGATCAGCGCCTGCGCTTTGAAGTTTTCTTGAATTTCGCCGGCGGCGGACGCTGCGGCCTGCGCGGACTCTCGTTTGCCTCCGCGAGATCGAAACGCATGCCGCCGGTCAGTGGCGCGGCTTCGGCGAGTTTCACGGAGACGATATCGCCGAGCTTGTAGACCGTACCGGTGCGATCGCCGATCATCGCGTGCTTCTTCTCGTCGTGGCGGAAATACTCGAATCCCAACGCGCGTGCAGGCAGGAGGCCTTCTGCGCCGGTTTCGGCCAAGCGCACGAACAGGCCGAACTTGGTCACGCCGGTGATGCGTGCATCGAAGGTCGCACCGATGCGATCCTGCATATAGGCGGCGACGTAACGATCCGTGGAGTCACGCTCTGCCGCCATCGCGCGGCGCTCGGTCATGGAGATGTGCTCGGCGATCTCGCCGAGTTTGCCCGTCTCGCGATCGGTCAAGCCGTCTGGGCCGAGTTTCAAGCCTTTGACCAGCGCGCGATGCACGACGAGGTCGGCATAGCGCCGGATCGGCGAGGTGAAATGCGCGTACTTCTGCAGATTGAGGCCGAAGTGTCCGACATTGTCCGGCTGATAGACGGCCTGCGCCTGGCTGCGCAGCACCACGTCGTTCATCACCGCTTCGCGCGGGCCGCCCTTAGCGTTGGCGAGGATGCGGTTGAACACACCGGGCTTGATGACCTGACCCTTCGCGAAGGGAATGTTGATCGTGCGCAGATAGTCGGAGAACGAGAACAGCTTCTCTTTCGAAGGATGCTCATGCACGCGGTAGATCAGCGGCATGCGCGCTTTCTCCAGCGACTCCGCCGCCGCGACATTGGCGAGTACCATGAACTCTTCGATCAGGCGCATGGATTCCAGGCGCTGTTTGAAGGCGATGGACTTCACCTTGCCGTCGTCGCCGATGATGATGCGGCGCTCCGGCAGATCGAGGTCGAGCGGGTCACGTGCTTCGCGTGCAATGACAAGCGATTTGTAGCAGGCCCACAAGCCTTTCAGAGCTTCACGCGCAGGCGCAGGGATCGCGTCGTCGACCTTTCCGTCGAACGCATCCTGTGCCTGTTTGTAAGTGAGGCTGGCGGCAGAGCGCATCACGCCGCGCAGAAATTCGTGGCGCTTCTTCTTGCCGTTCTTGTCGAACACCATCCGCACCGCGAGGCA
>DATJUS010000064.1:0-39285 GCA_035502175.1 Rhizomicrobium sp. | reverse complement strand
CCGCAGGCGTCCCCTGCGGCCCACTGAACAACGTCGCCGAGGTGATGGAAGACCCGCAGGTCCTCGCCCGCAACATGATCGTGGAGTCGCTAGATCCCGACATGGGGCCCATCCGCATGCAGGGCAACCCGATCAAGCTTTCGGCGCACGAAGACGCCCGCGCCCGCCGCGCGGCACCCGATCTCGATGCGGATCGTGCAGCGATCCTGAAAGACTTGGGATTGGGCTGAAATGACCCGCGACAGGATCATCTCGTTGATTTTTGCGATTGCTGCTGTCGCGATAATCGTCGGGGTTCTTGAGCGGTCAGTACAACCTCACGATCCGTGCGCTGATTTCATGGAAAACGGGCCACACGGGAAACCTCCGAAAGGTTGCATCATCGTGCCCTGAAGCGCTGGGTTTCCGCGAACATATTTGGGGTGAAATTGGGCGACCCAATCCCTACAATAAGTCTATGCCCTTTGAATCGAGTTTTTCATGAGCGGTTATGGCGACCGCTATCGCGATCCGTTGGACGAGGCGTTCGGTGAACCCGAAACGCCGCGCGAAGTCGCGCCGCAACGGGAGCCGCCGTATCTCGCTGGCCTGAACAAGGAACAGCGCGAGGCGGTTGAGGCGACGGACGGCCCGGTGCTGGTGCTGGCCGGCGCGGGCACGGGCAAGACGCGGGTGCTGACCACGCGGCTCGCCCACATCCTCGCCACGCGCAAGGCGTGGCCGGGGCAGATATTGGCCGTCACCTTCACCAACAAGGCGGCGCGCGAGATGAAGGAGCGTATCGGCGCGCTGATCGGCGGTGTGGTCGAGGGGATGCAGTGGCTGGGCACGTTCCACTCCATCGGCGCGAAGATTTTGCGCCGTCATGCGGAACTCGCCGGGCTCAAATCCAACTTCACCATTCTCGACGCCGACGATCAGCTGCGCCTGATGAAACAAATTCTTCAGGCGAACAATGTCGATGAGAAGCGCTGGCCCGCGCGCACGCTTGCCGCGATGATCGACGAGTGGAAGAACAAGGGTCTGACGCCGGAGCTTGTGCCGGAAGGCGAAGGCCACGGCTTCGCGTTCGGTAAGGGGCGCGAATTCTATCGCCAGTATCAGGAGCGGCTGAAGGCGCTGAACGCCGCGGACTTCGGCGACCTGCTGCTCGACACGCTCACCATTCTGCGCACGCAGCCGGAAATCCTCGCCGACTATCGCGACCGCTTCAAATACATGCTGGTGGATGAGTATCAGGACACCAACGTCGTGCAGTATCTGTGGCTGAAGCTGCTCGCGACATCGACAGGAAATGTCTGCGTCGTCGGCGATGACGACCAGTCGATCTATGCGTGGCGCGGCGCGGAGGTGGAGAACATCCTGCGCTTTGAGCGCGATTTCCCCGGCGCGAAAGTGATCCGCCTCGAGCGCAATTATCGCTCCACGCCGGCGATCCTCGGCGCGGCCTCGGGCCTGATCGCGGCGAACAAGGGTCGCCTCGGCAAGACGCTGTGGACCGAGGGCGATCACGGGGAAAAGATCCGCGTGCAGGGCGTATGGGACGCGGAGGAAGAAGCGCGCAACATCGCGAGCGACGCGGAGGATCTGCATCGCCAGAACAATGCTTTTGGTCAGATGGCGATTCTGGTGCGCGCGTCGTTCCAGATGCGCGAGTTTGAAGACCGGTTCATATCGCTCGGCCTGCCCTATCGTGTGATCGGCGGGCCGCGCTTCTATGAGCGCGCGGAAATCCGCGATGCGCTCGCCTATCTGCGGCTTGTGGCGCAGGGCGACGACGACCTCGCCTTCGAGCGCATCGTCAACAAGCCCAAGCGCGGCATCGGCGATGCGAGCGTACAGGCGCTACACAAATATGCGCGCGCGCAGCGTCTGCCATTGCTCGCGGCAAGCGGCGAGATCGCGACGACCGACGAACTGCCGCCGAAAGCGCGCAAGGCGCTGGCCGAACTCAGCGTGAACTTCGCGCGCTGGAGCGAAACGGCGAAACACCTGCCCCACACCGAAGTGGCGGAGATGGTGCTCGACGAAAGCGGCTATACCGACATGCTGAAGGCCGACAAATCGGCGGAGGCGCCGGGGCGGCTCGAGAACCTGAAGGAATTCGTGCGCTCGATGGAATCGTTCGAGTCGCTCTCCGCGTTCCTTGAGCACGTCAGCCTCGTGATGGAGATCGCGCAGGACGAAAGCGGCGACCGCATCAACCTGATGACCTTGCATGCCGCCAAGGGCCTCGAATTCGACACCGTGTTCCTGCCCGGCTGGGAGGAAGGTCTGTTTCCGTCACAGCGCACGATGGACGAGAGCGGCCTCGCGGGCCTCGAAGAAGAACGCCGCCTCGCCTATGTCGGGCTGACGCGCGCGAAGAAGCGCATCCGCGTATCGTTCGCCGCGAATAGGCGCGTGCATGGCAACTGGCAGAGCGCACTGCCGTCGCGGTTCATCTCCGAACTGCCGCAGGATCACGTCGATATGGTCTTGGACGAAGGCTTCTATGGCGGCAATGCCGGCTTCCGCGACAACGCCAACGCGCAGGAATTCGCCAGCACCTACGACAGTCCTGGCTGGCGCCGTGCACAGGCGAACCGCGCCAACGCGAGCAGTTCCTACCGCACGCGTCCGCCCACGATCGAAGCGCAGGCCTATTCGATTCAGACCAGCGACCCCTCCGCCACCCAATTCGCGCGCGGCGAACGCATCTTCCACCAGAAATTCGGCTACGGCCGCATCACCCACGTCGAAGGCAACAAACTCACCGTCGACTTCGACAAGGCGGGCGAGAAGAAAGTGATCGACCAGTTCGTGCAGAGGGCTTAGTCAAACAGAGGCTTGCGCACTACCCCATCAAAATAGAAATCCGCCCGATGATAGCGAACGTAGTCGAGGATGCCCTCATTTATCGCGTTCGCTCGCTCAATACTGCTGAACTGATCGTCCAGATCATCGAAATCCGCCCTTGTCGCGTGCAATTGATGCAACCTCTCCTCGCGATCGGACGAAGGCGTACCGCCGAGGCGCAGTGCTGACTCAAGGACAAGCGCAGCGACATCGGGAAGGTCTGCTTCTTCAAATCCTTCCAGTGCATTGCGCCACACAATGCCCGTCGAGTTCGAGTAGAACTGATGATGACCGCCATTGTTCACCTCAGCGAGATACCAGAGCATTGCGTGAGTCAATCTTTGAGGCTTGGAAAAGGTCTGAAGGCTTGATGCGTACGATTTGGCACCATTATAGATATCGACGGTCCACCAAACGGGATCAATCATTTTCATCGGGTCGTCGCCGTCGAGCGTAGCATCGTCTACACGCACACGGACGTCCTTCCACCTCGTCATGTTGCGCTGTCTTCCCGTGGCAAATAGTCCAGCAGCTATAGTTCATCATGAACCTGCTCGCCTGGAAAGCGGATAGCTTGATCAGGCAGAATTGCGGTGCTTGGCAATCTGCATTCCGCCCGATAAAACCCGCGCCCACTTCACACAGGAGGCGAACATGCGCCGCAACAATCAGGACCATAGCTTTTGAATCGATGAGCAAGCGCCGGAGGGGATTTTAACAGCGAGACGCAGGTCAAACGCGGCGCGCGTGTCGTCCACGGCGACAAGGAGCTGGTCGAGAAGCTCGGCCGTAACGATCCCTGCCCGTGCAATTCCGGCAAGCGCTACAAGCATTGCTGCATCGCCAAGCGATGCTTTTGTTGACCGGGACTATTATTTCCGCGAATGAACGGCGGCACCTCGTCACGGATTGTCCGTGACGAGGCTTCCCGCCGATTGCGAGCCATGAGCCTGAACCCACCTCTCTGGAAAGCCTCCGTGCCCGCGACCAAGGCGGAGGCGCAGGATATTGCGGCGGCGTTTGAGCTGGGCACCGAGCCGCAGGCGATCCTGATCAACGAGGAGCCGTTCGACGATGCGGCGATGGTCGAGGCGCTGTATGTCGCGATGCCGGATGGCGATCTGCTGACCAAGCTCGCAGGCCGTGCGGTGCATGTCGCACTGTTGCCGGATGTGGATTGGATCAAGCTATCCCAGGAAGGTCTGCCGCCGGTGCGCGCGGGGCGGTTCTTCGTCTACGGCGCGCACGATGCGGGCACTGTTCCGCATGGCGTGATACCGATCAGGATCGAGGCGGGACTCGCCTTCGGCACCGGGCATCACGAGACGACCGCGCTGTGCCTGCGCGTGCTGAGCGATCTCGCCAAACGCCGCCGCTTCGACAATGTGCTCGATCTCGGTTGCGGCACGGGCCTGCTTGCGATCGGCGCGGTTAAGCTGTGGCGCAAACCGGTGCTCGCCTCCGATATCGATGTCGTCGCAGTCGATGTGACGAAGGAGAACGCGCGCGCGAACAGCGTGGCGCCGATGGTCCGCGCGCTTACCGCCGATGGGCTCACGCATCCAGCACTCGCAAAACAGGCGCCCTACGACCTCATCATCGCGAACATCCTCGCTGGACCGCTCACACAGCTCGCGCCCGATATCGCGCGCGCGCTCGCGCCGGGTGGGATCGCCGTCTTGTCCGGCCTTCTGGAATGGCAGGAGAATCTGGTCGTCAGCTTCTATCGGCCGCAGGGCCTGATCCTGCGCGGCATCCGGCGCCAGAGCCACTGGTCGGCGGTGACGCTTGAGAGGCCGCTCGCACGCGCCTAGGCTATCCCCAATTCTCGGAGGGGCTCATCATGGCACGTGCAGATTTGCTCAAATATGCGTTGATCGTTTTCGGCATCGTCTTCTGTCTGATCTATCCGCTCTCGATCGTGTGGCCGTCTGGGTGGGCGTGGCACGAAGGTGCTCCGTACACGAACGACTATTTCATGATGATCGTCGGCGTGTACGCGACGCTCGGACTGTTCCTGATCCTGGCGTCGCGCAATCCGGCGGCGAACGGGAGCCTGATCATGTTCACCATCGTCTCCAGCCTCGTGCACGCCGCAATCATGGCGTGGCAGGCACTGCAGATGCCGGAGCATATGGGCCATCTTTATGGCGATGTTCCGGGCCTGGTCGCGGTGGCGGTGGTGCTCTATCTGCTGCGGCCCGCCAACGCCTGAGAATCCACCCTCCCCTTGAGGGAGGGTCGAAAAATCCGAGCGTAGCGAGTATTTTTCGGGGTGAGGTTTGGTGCAAACTGTACCCCTCCCCGAAATTTGCTTGCGCAAATTTCGACCCTCCCTCAAGGGGAGGGTGGAAACTTTGGTACGTCAGAAAACGAGAACCCCGCCATGGACAAAACCGCCTCTTTCCAGTCTTTCGACGACGTTTCCGATGCCGCGACCTGTGCGCCGCGGCTGGCCGCCTTGCGCGCCGAACTGGCGAAGCGCGGGCTGGACGGGTTCGTCGTGCCGCATTCCGACGAGTATCAGAGCGAATACCTGCCGGCGTGCAATGAGCGCCTGGCCTGGCTGACAGCGTTCACGGGATCGGCCGGTGCGGCGGTGGTGCTGAAGGATAAAGCGGCGGTGTTCGCCGACGGGCGCTACACCGTGCAGGTGCGCCAGCAGACCGACACCAAACTGTTCGATCCGCGCGATCTCGTTGAGGAAGGCCCGAATGCGTGGCTGGAAGCGAACGCGGCGAAGGGCGCCAAGATCGGGTTCGATCCATGGGTGCATTCCGCGGCCAGCGCCGACGCGCTGCGCATGTCGGTGGAGCGCGCGGGTGCTGTGCTGGTGCCGGTCGACGGCAATCCCATCGATACCGTTTGGCAGGGCCGTCCTGCGGCGCCGACGGCGAAGGCCGTGCCGCACGCGATGAACCTTGCCGGTGAGAGCGCAGAGTCGAAGCGCACGCGCATCGCCGAAGACGTGAAGAAGCTCGGCGCCGATGCCGCGATCGTCAGCATGGCGGATTCGATCTGCTGGCTGCTCAACATGCGCGGCGGCGACACCCCGCATACGCCGTTCGTGTTGTCTTATGCGATCCTGAGTTCCGACGGCTCGGTCGATCTGTTCATGGATGGCCGCAAATCGTCGCCCGAACTGCTCAAGCACTTCGGCAACGCCGTGCGCGTGCGCGAGCCGAGCGAATTCAACGCCGCACTCGACGCGCTGAAGGGCAAAACCGTTGTTGCCGATGCGAATATGACGGCCGCGGCGGCATTCATGCGCCTTCACACCGCCGGCGCTACGATCAAGCGCGGCGTCGATCCGTGCCAGCTGCCCAAGGCGTGCAAAAATCCGGTCGAAATCGAAGGCGCGCGCAAGGCGCATGTGCGCGACGGCGCGGCGCTGACCAAGTTCCTCGCCTGGATGGCGCGCGAGGCGCCGAACGGCGAACTCACCGAGATCGAGGCGGCCAAGACGCTGGAAGGCTATCGCCGCAAGGAAGGCTCGCTGACCGATCTGTCGTTCGATTCCATTTCCGGCGCGGCGCCGCACGCCGCCCTGCCGCATTATCGTGTGACGACGTCGAGCAACCGCAAGATCAACAAGAACGAGATCTATCTGATCGACTCCGGCGGCCAGTATCCCGACGGCACCACCGACGTGACGCGCACGATGATCGTGGGCACACCGACCGCGGAGATGAAGGACCGCTTCACCCGCGTGCTGAAAGGCCATATCGCGCTCGCCACCATCCGCTTTCCCGAAGGCACGACGGGTGCCGCGCTCGACGCGCATGCGCGCAAGCCGCTGTGGGATGTGGGTTGCGATTACGATCACGGCACCGGCCACGGCGTCGGTTCGTATCTCTCGGTGCATGAGGGGCCGCAGAACATCTCCAAGCGGCCAGTGCTGCAATCGCTGAAGCCCGGCATGATCTGCTCCAACGAGCCAGGCTATTACAAGGAAGGCGAATACGGCATCCGCATCGAGAATTTGATTGTGGTGACGGACGCCAAGCCCGTGCCCGGCGGCGATCCGCAGCGCAAGTTCATGGAGTTCGAGACCATCACGCTCGCCCCCATCGACAGCGACCTGATCGAGCCGAAACTCCTGACCGAAGACGAACGCGCTTGGTTCAACGCCTACCACAAGCGCGTGCGCGAAACCCTGTCGCCGCTTGTCGACGACGAAACGCGTGCGTGGTTGGAGAAGGCGACGCGGGAGATTTAAATCGTGGGGTTTAGGATCTGCTGGCTCGGCTTTTCAGGGAAGAGAAAGGCTGACGTTCTCGGCGCATTGCGCGCAAAAGATACTGGGCTATTGGACGAGGCCAATGAAAGCCCAATGTCGATAGCGCGCTTACCGAATAATTGGACTATTATTTGGCTCAACCGCTTCGATCATCCGCTCGCGAGCGAGGCATCCATTCAATCGCTTTCCAAGAACTGCACATTGGTGACGGCCCATGTGAACGAAAGCACAATGTTTTCTTCCACCCAGCTTCATGCAAACGGCGCGCAGCTATGGTCGATAACGCACAGCGCCAAAGAGGGGATGTACAACCTTCAAACCAGTGGCACTTTGCCAGAGTTCTATTCAGAAATCAGCGCACGATTGACTGGTAAGCAAGACCAAAACGGTGGAGACAAAAGCAAAGTTGATTACATTTTCGACGTGCCCGTGGAAGTCGCTAAATCGGTCTGCGGTTACCGATACAATCTCTGCCGCTACGATTGGGGTGAACCTTACTTCACCACCCTGCGAGAACTTGGTCCTAGTGCTAGCTGGCAGTTTTGGAGGAAGTGATGAAGCGGGACCAGAATTTGAGGGCTGGCACCGTTCATCGCCTCTCGCTCGACAGCGCAGTGCTGAAGACGAACATGCTCGGCGATCCGACGAACCGGGTCATCGATGTCTATGTGCCACATGGGCATGACGGCAAAGGCCTGCCGCTGCTGGTCGATCTCGTCGGGTTCACCGCAGGCGGGCCGGCGCATACGAACTGGAAGAATTTCGGCGAGAACGCGCCGGAGCGGCTCGACCGCCTGATCGCGAGTGGCGCGATGGCGCCCTGTGTCGTGGCGTTTCCGGATTGCTTCACGAAACTGGGCGGCAACCAATATGTGAACTCCGCTGCGATGGGGAACTGGGATGACTTCCTGCTGAAGGAAGCGGTGCCATTCGTCGAACAGAGATTCGGCTGCGGCGGCGCGGGCAAGCGCGGCGCGTTCGGGAAAAGCTCCGGCGGCTACGGCGCGATGGTGCATGCCCTGCTCCATCCGGATTTCTGGAGCGCGGCGGCGTCGCATTCCGGCGACATGGGTTTCCCGCTGATGTACGGCCACGAATTCGTGCCGGTGCTGCGTGCGCTGGCGAAGAGCGGTGGCGACATCGGCAAATGGATCGACGATTTCTGGGCAGCGCCGAAGATCAAAGACGCTGACGTCGGCATCATCATGATGCTGGCGCAGGCGGCGAGTTTCGACCCCGATCCGACCGCGCGCTACGGCGTGCGCCTGCCGGTGACGCTCGACACCTGCGAGTTCATCGAAGAGCGCTGGAACAATTGGCTCGCCTGGGACCCGCTGACGATGGTGAAGACGCGTGGCGCGGGGCTGAAGGCACTCAAAGGCCTCTACATCGATTGCGGCGACATCGACCAGTACAACCTCGTCTATGGCGCGCGCCGCATGCATCGCGAACTCGACAAGCTCGGCGTCGCGCACGTGTACGAGGAATTCCCCGACAACCACTCGTCCGTCGATTACCGCATGGACATCAGCCTGCCGTTTCTGGTGAAGGCATTGAGCGGTTGAGGGTGCCAAAATAAATTTTGCGATACCCCTTGAAGCGTGGCGCTCCAAACGCCATTTTTCCCAAATCCCCACGGGAGTAGAGAAAGGTCACTTCGCTGCGAAAAGCGGCGGAACGCCTGTGCTTTTTCGCGCGTCTCGTCATGGCCGGGCTTGTCCCGGCCATCCATGATCTCAAGCGATGGGCTTCTGGAAAATGGGTGGCCGCCACAAGGGCGGCCATGACGGTCTGAGTTTCCGAAAATGCGACCTAAGAGACCGGCGGAGCCATGCCCGAAACACGCCATCGCTTCTGTATGTTTTGCGTATAGAAGTTCTGTACGCCTCACCGCCGCTTCAGCGACTCCGCGACGGTCAACGCGACGCCGATGAGCGCAATCGTGGTGGCGAGTTCGGTCCAGCGGAATGACGTCGGCTCCGTCATCAGCGTCGGCACGAACACCAGCGGAATGAAGAGAGCGTACATCAACGCCGCCAGATGCGCGGCAAGGCGCGCCTGTATGCCGGTGATGATCGCGACGCCGGCCATGATGTGGAACACGCCGGTCGCATAGGCCCAGAGTTCCTGGCTCGGCGGCAGCCATTTCGGGATCAGCGGCGCGGTGAGACTCATGTAGACGAAATGCGCACCGCCGAAGAACACCGCGCTGGCGCCGAAAACGATTTGCGCCACCCGCGTCAACCGCGCGGCGCGTAGAGCATCCATATCTGCAATGGCCGCATGGATGATCACTGCGCCTGCAACGATCGACAACGGCTCTGCAGCACCGAAATAGGCGCCGTACACCGTGGCGTTCTCTACGATCACGCGTCCGTTTTCGAGGAGGAAGACGATGAGCCCGTAATAGGCGATGAGCGCCATCGACGCCCAGCGGATCGTCCTGCGCCATTCAAGCCCCGCACCGGCAACAAGCATGAACGCCGCCGCGGCATAGGCGAGCGCGGTGCGTTCGGGAAACCATTTCGGGACCGGCTGCCCGGAAACGAAATCGCCCCAGACGAAACCTATGACCGCAGACGCGATGATGCCGAGGCCCAGAATGCGCCAGCCGATCTCTATGCGCGTGTTGTCGTTCGCTGCCATCAATGCCTCCCGCCCAGGGAAGCCGAGCCTATCGGGATTTGCCGATGCTTTGCGGAGGCGCGCGTTCAAGATCGCGTGAGGCGGGAAGACCTAATCGTCGTCGGACTTTTTCTTCTTCTCGTCGCCGGAACCTGTGACCGCATCGGCGGCGCCGCCCACAACGCTGGTCGTGACATGCACGGTCGTGGACGCGACATCGACGGCGCCACCGACAACTGCGCTGCCGACGCTGGCGACCGCGCAACCCGAGAGAGCAAAACCCGCAAGCGCCAACGCGCTGAATGAAAGGATCTTACGCATCACATACTCCTTCGACAGACACAGCGTGACGGCAAGAGGTTAAGCAAACCTACCCGCCGATCAATTTCAGCCACGCGTCTTCGTCGATGACTTTGACGCCGTGCTTCTGCGCATCGGTGAGCTTGGAACCCGCGCCCGGGCCGGCAACGACAAGGTCAGTCTTCGCCGATACGGACCCCGACACCTTGGCGCCCAGGGATTCCGCGCGCGCCTTGGCTTCCTGCCGTGTCATCTTCTCCAGCGAGCCGGTGAAAACGACGGTTTGGCCAACGACCGGGGAACCCGATGTCTTCGGCGCGGCGAGCGGAACGACCTCGACCTCTTTCAGCAGATTGTTCACGAGCTTGCGGTTGTGCGGTTCGTCGAAGAAATCCTTGATCGCCTCGGCCAATACTTCGCCGACACCGCCGATCTCCTGAAGTTCCTCGACCGCGCCCTTGCCTTCCATCGCTTCGATGAAGGCATCGATGCTTTTGTAGTTGCGCGCAATCAGGCGCGCATTGGTCTCGCCGACATGGCGTATGCCGAGCGCGTTGATGAAACGATCCATCGCGATCTTCCGTCGCGCCTCGATCGAGCCGATGAGATTGGCGACGAGCTTGCTGTCCTCGTCGTCGTCTTTCTTGGATTTCTTCGCTTCGCCTTTGCCTTCCTTGGCGCGGCGTTCGGCGGCCTGTTCGGCGCGGCGTTCGGCCAGCGCCTTGTTCAACGCGTCCGGCTTTTTTGCCAGGCGGAAGATATCCGCCGGCTCTTTCAGAAGACCCTTGTCATGCAATGTTTCAATGTAGGTGCCGCCAAAGCCTTCGATGTCGAAGGCCAGCCGCGACACGAAATGGCGCAGCCGCTCCACGGCCTGTGCGGAGCAAATCAGCCCGCCGGTGCAGCGCCGGTCAACATCTTCCTTGCCGGTCTTCTCGTCGACCTCGCGCACCGCATGGCTGCCGCAGACGGGGCATTTGTGCGGAAACTGATAGGGCTTTGCGCTCTTCGGCCGTTTCTCCAGCACCACGCGCACGATCTGCGGGATCACGTCGCCGGCGCGCTGCACCACGACGGTATCGCCGATGCGCACGTCTTTGCGCTCGATCTCTTCCTCGTTGTGCAGCGTCGCGTTCTGCACCACCACGCCGCCGACGGTGAGTGGCTTCAGTTTGGCGACGGGCGCGAGTTTGCCCGTGCGGCCGACCTGGATATCGATATCGAGGAGTGTGGTCTCCGCCTGCTCGGCCGGGAATTTGTGTGCGATCGCCCAGCGCGGCGAACGCGACACGAATCCGAGACGTTCCTGAAGATCGAGGCGGTCGACCTTGTAGACGACGCCGTCGATGTCATAGCCCAGGCTCGCGCGCTTGCCTTCGATGTCGCGATAGAACTTCAGGATCTTCTCGGTGGTATCGCAGCGGCGCACCAACGGATTGACCTTGAAGCCCCAGGTCTTGAACGTCTGTAGCATGTCCCACTGCGTATCGGCGGGCATGTCGCTTGCCTCGCCCCAGGCATAGGCGAAAAAGTGCAGCGGCCGCGCCGCGGTCATCGCGGGATCGAGCTGGCGCACCGCACCGGCGGCCGTGTTGCGCGGATTGACGAAGAGCGGTTTGCCCTCTTTCTCCTGACGCTTGTTCAGCGCCTCGAAATCCTTGTGCGTCATGTAGACTTCGCCGCGCACCTCGAACACTTTCGGCACCTTGCCGTGGAGGCGCAGTGGAATGTCGTTGATGGTGCGCAGATTGGCGGTGATGTCCTCGCCCTCCGCGCCGTCGCCGCGCGTCGCGCCACGCACGAAGACGCCGTTCTCGTAGCGCAGCGATGCGGACAGCCCGTCGATCTTCGGCTCGGCGGTGAAAACGAGATCGTCGTCGTCCTTCTGACCGAGAAACCGGCGCACGCGCGCGACGAAATCGGCAATGTCCTCGTCGCTGAAGGCGTTGTCGAGCGAGAGCATCGGCTTGGCATGCACGACCTTCGCGAATTTCTCAGAAGGCTTGCTGCCGACGCGATGCGAGGGACTGTCGGGCCGGATGAGCGCGGGGAAGCGCTGTTCGATGGCGTCGTTACGGCGCTTCAGCGCGTCGTAATCCGCATCGCTGATCGTCGGCGCATCCTCGCCGTGATAGCGCTGATCGTTCGCCGCGATTTCGGTGGCCAGCCGCTCGAGTTCTTTCTTCGCCTCGGCCTGGGTGAGTTTTTCGACCGGCTTCATGCGCGTTTGCGGGCTTTCTTCACAGGCTGCGTCTGCGCTTCCGCGATGAGGCGGCGGGCAGCAGCGCGGGCTTCTTCTGTGACGACCGCACCGGAAAGCATGCGGGCAACTTCTTCCACGCGTTCGTCATCACTCAGGAGATCGACTTTGGTCTTGTCGCCCTTGCGCGTGATGCGGAAGTGCCGGACGGCGCGCGCCGCGACCTGCGGGGAATGGGTGACAAGCAGAACCTGTGTCGTCTGTGCCAGGCGTTGCAGGCGTTCGCCCACGGCATCGGCAACCGCACCGCCGACACCGCGATCTACTTCGTCAAATACCAGAGCAGCCGGCGGCGTCGCTTCCGACAAAGCAACTTTCAACGCGAGCGACAGACGCGCAAGCTCGCCGCCCGATGCGATACGCGTCAGCGATCCGAACGCGGTGCCTTCAACGGTCGCGATCTCGAATGCGACGCGCTCCAGACCCGACGCAGCAGCCTCTTCGTCGCTGAGCGGCGTCAAAGACGCACGGAATTTGGCGTGGCCGAGTTTCAAAGGCGCGAGCTCATTCGCGACGGAGGTTTCCAAAGACTTGGCGGCTGCCTCACGCGCTTTCGACAGCTTCGCGCCGGCGGCCCGATATGCCGTGCGCGCGGCCGCAACCGCTGCTGCGGCCTTCTTAAGCCCGGCATCGCCGCCGCCGATGGCTTCGTGCTTGGTGCGAAACTCTTCCAGAACGCGCGGCAGAGCATCCGGCTGCACACCGTATTTGCGGGCGGCGGCGCGCAGCGCGAACAGGCGCTCTTCCTTGCGCTCCAGCGTCAGCGGATCGGCATCCAGGCGCGACAGAAACGCATCCAGTTCGCGGCGTGCTTCTTCGGTCTGTGCAAAGGCCTGCTCCAGCGCGGCTTCGGCGGCGGCCAGCGCGGGCCGCGCGCTTTCGTTCATGCGCGACAGGCGTTTCAGTGCCACCGCGAGCGCGTTCTCCGCGCCGCGTTCGCCGCTCAAGGCATCCGACGCCGCAGAGACGTCTTCCGCGATCTTGGTTGCGTTCTGCAGGAGCACGCGCTCGTTGGCGAGCGCTTCTTCCTCGCCTGCTTCCGGTGCCAGCGCGGACAGTTCGTCGTACGCGGCCTTTACATACTCCGCATCGGCTGCCGCCGCCGCCGCCATGCGGCGCAGCTCGGCCTCGGCTTTGCGGGCTGCATCCAGTTCCGCGAAACGATCCGAGACCTCACGGGCAAGCGCCTCATTGCCGCCGAACGCATCGAGCAGCACCCGATGCGTCGAGACATCGAACAAGCCACGGTCGTCGGTCTGGCCATGCACTTCGAGCAACGACCCGCCGAGGTCTTTGAGCAATGCCACACCGACGGGCTCATCATTCACAAACGCGCGCGTGCGGCCGTCGCTCGCGAGCGTGCGGCGCAGGACGATCTCGTTCTCGGCGGGCAGTTCCTGCGCGCGGAGCAGCGCGAACGCCGCGTTATTCGCCGGCGGTTCGAACACGGCAGTGGCGGAGCCCTGCGCCGCGCCCGGCCGCACAGCCGCGCGCCCGCCGCCACGGCCACCGGCAGCCAGGCCTAAGGCATCGAGCAAAATGGATTTTCCGGCGCCGGTCTCACCGGTCAGCACGTTCAGCCCCGGCGCAAATTCCAGCGCTGCACTCTCGATCAGGACAATATCGCGGACCGTCAGGGCGGCCAGCATCGGCGACTCACGGAAGGATCTTCGAGAAAGCTTTGCTGATCCAGGAGGATTTGTCTTCCTCGGGTTTCATGTGATGGCCCTGAAGAAGATCGTAGGCATCCTTGTACCAGTGACTGCCCGGATAGTTGGCGCCCAGCACCGCCGCGGCCGTCTTAGCTTCGTTGTAGATGCCGAGCGCGTAATAGGCCTCGGTCAGGCGCTCCAGCGCTTCGGCGATCTGTGTGGTGCGCTGATACTGTTCGACCACGATCTTGAAGCGGTTGATCGCGCCGATATAGTCGCCGCGCACGAGGTAATAGCGTCCAACCGCCATTTCCTTGCCCGCGATATGGTCGATCGTCAGGTCGATCTTCAGCGTGGCATCACGCGCGTATTCGGTATCGGGGAAGCGCTGCACGACGTCCTGCAGCGCCACCAATGCCGCCTGGGTGTTGCCCTGGTCGCGGCCGATATCGACGATCTGCTCGTAGAGCGAAATGGCTTTCAGGTAGAAGGCGTAAGCCACTTCCTTGCTGCCCGGATGCAGCGCGATGTAGTTGTCGGCACCGGAGATCGCGTCCTGGTATTTGTTGGCGTGGTAGTAGCAATAGGCCGACATGAGCATCGCGCGGCGCGCCCACACGGAATAAGGATGCTGGCGCTCGACCTCGTCGAACTGGCGGGCAGCGCCTTCCCAATCGTCGTCGTCGATCTTTTTCCACGCATCGCCATAGATGCGGTCGATCGGACGCTCGACATATTCCGGCTCCTTGTCGGTCTTGGAACCGTCGCCGAACAATCCGTTGAGCGTGTCGCAGCCGGCCAGCGCGAGCGTCGAGCCCAGCACGAGGGTCAGAAGAACCGGACGGATGGTACGGGTGAAAGACATGCGCATGTTCCGGTTCGAGCCCTTTGACGGCGTTTCTGGACGAGGGGACGGGACCTTATGCCATTGCGGGTCAACTGCGGTCCAGTGCGCCCGGCCGCTAGCGTAAAGAACCCGGGGCCGGGAATTCTACAGGTATTACGGCAGGTTAACGGTGGTGTAATTCGCCCGCTCGGCGAACAGGCGGCGCAGGAGCTGGTTGTTCAGCGCGTGGCCGGAACGCCTGCCCTCGAACCGGGCGATGAGCGGATGTCCGGCCAGCGCCATGTCGCCCACGGCGTCCAGGATCTTGTGGCGCACGAACTCGTCCGGGAAGCGCATCAGGTTGGCGTTCAGGACCGTGTCGCCCTCGATGGCGAGGGTATTTTCCAACGAGGCGCCATGCCCACGATCCATCTTCTTGAGCGTCTCGAGTTCATGGACAAAGCCAAAGGTACGTGCCGGCGCGATCTCGCGGCGGAACGCATCGCCGGAAAACGCCAGCGCGTAGGTCTGGCGACCGATAACGGGTGTCGGAAATTCGATCTCGAAATCATATTCGAGACGATCGGACGGGACCAGCGCAGCGCTCGCATCCTTGTGCGTGACCTCGATGCGCTTGAGCACCTTGATCGCCTGGCGCGGCGCAGCCTGCTGTTTGAACCCCGCGCTTTCGAGAAGCGTCAGATAGGAAAGTGCATCGCCGTCGAGGATCGGCGGCTCCGGACCGTCGAGCGTGACAAGCAGGTCATCGACCTCTGCCATCGCCACAGCCGCCATCAGATGCTCGACGACGCCGACCTTGGCTGCACCCTTTGCGATCACCGTGCCGAGATTGGTCTCGGTCACCGCGTCGTAGAGGGCAGGAATATCCGCATTCAGGTCGCTGCGGCGAAACACGATGCCGGTTTGGGGCGCCGCCGGCGACAGCGTCATGCGCACCGCGCTGCCGGCATGCAGCGCCGTGCCTTCGGCAGTGACGGTCTTAGAAAGGGTCCGGCGGGTCATGGCGGCACCATACGCATTTTCGCAGCACCCCAAAAGCAAACAGGCCCTCTCCGCAATGGAGAGAGCCTGTCTGTCGATATCTAAGAGCGACTAGTTCGACTGACGGCGCAGGAAGGCCGGGATTTCGAACTGCTCGTCGCGCTTGTGATCCGGGAACAGGTCGGTCGCGCTGTTATCGGCCTGGCGGATCTGCTCGGCCGGTGCGGGCGAACGCGTCATCACCTGCGCATTGGCGCGCGGCGGGATGGTGGCGCGCTGAACCGGCGCGGGCGCGGGCTCCATGCGCAGATCTTCCTTCGGCTTCTTGCGCAGGAACCAGCCGCGGCGTTCCGGCTCTGCCCGGGGCTGCGGTTGCGGCTCGGGCTGACGCTGCTGGATACGCATCGGCTGCTGCGGCTGCACGACGGCGGGAAGCACTTCTTCTTCGACCATCGGCGCATCCGCACCGCCGAGGATGTAATCCTCGATCGGCGAAGGCTCGGCCTGCACGGCGTTCATTTCGGCCGCGAGGGCTTCCTGCTGACGCATGACGGGATTCACGGGCACCATCTGCGGGATCGGATCGACCTTGGCTTCCTGGAACGGGACCGGCTTCAGCTTCGGACGCAGCGGTTCGACGTTGCGCGGCATGCGCATTTCCATCGCGTCGATGCCTGTGGCGACGACCGATACGCGGATGCGGCCTTCCATATTGTCGAGGATGGTCGAGCCGAAAATGATGCGCGCATCGGGATCGACTTCGGCGCGGACGCGGTTCGCGGCCTGCTCGACCTCGAACAGCATCAGGTCCGGACCGCCGGTGATGTTGATGAGAACGCCACGCGCGCCCTTCATCGACACATCGTCGAGAAGCGGGTTGCAGATCGCCATGTCGGCGGCCTTCTCCGCGCGGCTCTCGCCCTCGGCCTCGCCCGTGCCCATCATCGCCTTGCCCATCTCGGAGATGACGGCCTTGATGTCGGCGAAGTCGAGATTGATCAGACCCGGCATCACGATCAGGTCGGTGACGCCGCGCACGCCGGAATGCAGGACCTCGTCCGCCATCGCGAAGGCCTGCGCGAAGGTGGTGCGGTCGTTGGCGACGCGGAACAGGTTCTGGTTCGGGATGACGATGAGCGTGTGGACGTGCTGCTGAAGCTCCAGGATGCCGCGCTCGGCGATGCGCATGCGGTTGTCGCCTTCGAAGGCGAACGGCTTGGTCACGACGCCGACGGTCAGGATGCCGAGCTCACGCACGGCGCGCGCGATGACCGGGGCTGCACCGGTACCCGTGCCGCCGCCCATGCCCGCGGTGATGAACACCATGTGCGAGCCGGCGAGCTGCTCCAGGATCTCGTCGAGCGACTCTTCCGCGCCGGCCTTGCCGACATCGGGTTGCGCGCCGGCACCGAGACCTTCGGTGGTCTGCGCGCCGATCTGGATTTTGCGTTCGGCTTTGGACTGGGCCAGCGCCTGGGCGTCGGTGTTCGCGACCACGAACTCCACGCCTTCCAGCTTGGCGCCGATCATGTTGTTGACGGCATTTCCGCCCGCGCCGCCCACACCCAGGACGGTGATGCGCGGACGCAATTCTTTTTGCTCGGGCGCTTTCAGATTGATGGCCATCTTGTTCTCCTTACCTGGTCAGCTACGCCGCCCTTTTTTCACGCCACAAAAGCCCAACTGATTCGTCTTATTATTGTTGAATCACCGGAGCAGCCCGCCGGTCAACCGGCTAAGCCACCCTTTGCCATTGCCCTCGTCCGGCGGATTCACCGGATCGGGGTTCAATTCTTCCGGCCGCATGGTGGCACCCGCCACCAGAAGACCGATCGCCGTCGCATAGTCCGGACCCGACGCAGACGCGGGCAGACCAGGGAAGCCTTGCGGCTTACCGATGCGCACTTGCTTGTTCAGGACACGGCTTGCGAGTTCGCGGACACCGGCGAGCTGGCACGCGCCGCCGGTCAGCACCGCACGACGGCCGGCCGCGACGTCGAAGCCCGACGCACGAAGGCGCGACTGCACTTCGCCGAGCGTTTCTTCAAGACGGGCCTGGATGATGCGGGTCAGCATGGAGCGCGGCACACGCATCGCGGCGCCCTCGCCGTCCTCACCCATCTGGCTGATGGCGACGACATCGGCGCCGAGTTCGAGATCCCCCAGCGCGGCCCCATATAAGGTCTTGGCGCGCTCGGCCGCCGACAGTGGCGCAGACAGCATCCGCGCCAGATCGGTCGTCACCTGATAGCCGCCCATCGGCACGACATCGGCATGGACGAGATGGCCTTCGAGGAACACGGCGATGGAGGTGACGCCCGCGCCCATATCGATGACCGTGGCGCCGAGTTGCTTCTCATCCTCGGTCAGCGAGGCGAGACCGCTGGCGTACGGCGCAAACAGGGAGCCGACGACATTGAGATGGCAGCGTTCGACAGCGAGCCGGAGATTCTGATACGGCGACGGCTTCACCGCGACGGCGTGCATGGCGACACCGATGCGCTGGCAGAACATGCCCGAGGGATCGCGCACGCCGCGCGCTTCGTCGACCACATAGGCCGTCGGTGCACACTGGATGACTTCGTGGTTTTCGAGGCCGCAGCGCGCGCGGCCATCGGCGAGAAGCGCGCGCAAATGCGCGTCCGTCACCAGCGCGCCATCGAGCGCCATCACCGCACGCGATGTGACACTGACCGGCTGGCCGCAGGTGAGCGAGATGAGAACGTTCTGGATGCGCGCATCGGCATGGTTTTCGGCAGCGGCGACGCAATCGCGGATGGACTCTTCGGCGAGGTCGAGGCTGACGATGGTGCCGGCCTTGATGCCCTGGCTTTCGCGCAGCGCGGCGCCGAGGATGCGCAACCCGCTATGTTCGGCACGGCCGATCAGGCACGCGATCTTGGACGAGCCGATATCCAGCGCCGCGACAAGTCCGGGTCTGTATGCGGGCACTTCGCCCACCGCGCGCAATCGCACTGTTTCACCCATCAGAGTTCTCTCCCCCGGTCGACCTTGGAGGTCTGACCACTTTTCAGAACAAAGAAGTAATAGCCCGGCGTACGCAGATCGATCTCCGCGAGGTTCCGCTCCAGAATGGACTTATCGACGATAAGAGATTCGAGCGTGTCGAGTTCCTTCTGCCATCCGGTCTCCGGCAGCTTCACGATCACGCCGTCATCGAGAATGAGGTTCCAACGGCGCTGCGACTGGCGCTGGTAGATCTTTACGCGTGCCGCGACGGCACGATGCTGCGCGACCGCATCCACGATCTCGGCCGCGGGCTGCGGCGCACCATCGCCATCGAGCAGCGGCAGGTTCGCGAATTTGGAAACATCGGTGCGCGTGATCAGGCCGCCATTGCGCTCGATCACCGTCACACCCTCCGGCGATTTCCACAGCGCGAAGGGCAGCTTCTCCACGACGCGAACATAGATCGCATCGGGGTAGCGGCGCTGAACATCGGCTTCCGCGACCCAGTCGAGCTTCATCAGCTTTTTGCGCGCGGTCTGGACATCGGCGTCGAAAATCGACTGCCCCGGTTCGAAGCCGAGGGCCGCGAGGATAGTCTCCGGTGGCGTGCGGGTGTTTCCGGCGAGATGAACTTCCGCGATTCCGAATCCAGCCTGCGCGACGACCAACGAAATCGCATTGTCCACGCGATGGACAGTGCGGCCGATGACGCCGCTGACCAGAATGGCTGCGAGCAACGTGATGGCGAGCAGCCCCGCGGTCAGCATGAACATCGGGCGGCGCGCTTTGAGCCAGCCTTTGACGGCTTCGCGCATGCGATCGCCGAGACCCGGCTTCGGCTCGCGCTTGCTGAACGTCGAGCGCAGTTGCGTGCCGCGAGTCCCACGTTTCGGACGCGGCGGCGTCTTGCCGCGCGAGCGACTTTGCGGACGCTCGACCTTCACCGATCGCATGAGGCGTCCTCCACGATCCAGCGACAGAGTTTCGCATAGGTCATGCCGGTATAAGCCGCCTGCTCCGGAACGAGCGAGGTCGGCGTCATGCCCGGCTGCGTATTGGTTTCGAGCGCGATGAGACGCGGCTTGCTGCCGGTATCGTCATAGCGGAAATCGGTGCGCGTCACGCCGCGGCAGCCGAGCGCCCGATGCGCCAGCACCGCGAGACGCTTGGCCTCTTCGGCAATGTTCGCCGGGATTTTCGCGGGCAGCACGTGCACAGAACCGCCGGCCGCGTACTTCGCCTCGTAATCGTAGAATTCGAGATTGGTCGTGATCTCGGTGACTCCGAGCGCCTTATCGCCCATGACCGCGACAGTGAGTTCGCGGCCTGGCACGTACTCTTCGATCATCATTGCATCGGTGAGATTCCATTCCGCCTTCGTCAGCTCCGAAGGCGGACGGTTGTCGCCCTTGCGGATAATGTAGACACCGACCGACGAACCCTCGTTCACCGGCTTGATGACGTAAGGCGGCTCCATCAGGTGTTCGCGGCCCGCGTCGCGGCGATCGGCGACGATCGACTTCACGACGGGAATACCCGCGGCGCGATAGACGTCCTTGGTGCGTTCCTTGTGCATCGCCAGCGCCGAGGAGAGAACACCGGAATGCGTGTAAGGGATGCGCAGCAATTCGAGCACGCCCTGGATGCAGCCATCCTCGCCATACCGGCCGTGCAGCGCGTTGAAGGCACAATCGACTTGGGCATCGAGCAACTGCGCGCCGGGGTTCTCGCCGGGATCGATCTCGACCACGTCGAAACCTTCCTCGCGCAGGGCTTTCGCACAGCCCGCGCCGGACGACAGGCTGACTTCCCGTTCTGCCGAACGTCCGCCAAGCAGGACGGCGACGCGCTTAAACGAGCTCATACGACGCCCACCCGCTTGATTTCCCATTCCAGTTCGACGCCGGACTTCGCCTTCACCCGCGCGCGGACCTCTTCGCCCAGCGCCTCGATATCGGCGGCGGTGGCGTCACCCGTGTTGATGAGGAAGTTGCAATGCTTCTCGCTCACCTGCGCCGCGCCGTGCATCAAGCCACGGCAACCAGCTTCGTCGATAAGCTGCCAGGCCTTTTGACCCTGCGGATTCTTGAACGTCGAACCGCCGGTGCGCGATTTGACCGGTTGCGTGGACTCGCGCTGTTCGACCAAGGCTTCCATCCGTGCCTTCACGGCGGCGGGTTCGTCTTGAGCGCCTTCAAACACCACTTCGACAAAGATGAAATCGTCCGGGACCTGTGCCTTGCGATAGACGAAGCCCATATCGGCGGCGGAGAGTGTGTGCTTGTTGCCCTTGCCGTCGATGGCTGTGGCTTCGACGAAGATATCCTTGATCTCCTTGCCGTAGCAGCCCGCGTTCATCTTCAGCGCGCCGCCGACCGTGCCTGGAATGCCGCGCAAGAATTCGAGACCGCCGATACCGGCATCCGCCGCTGCGCGCGCAACCGCCGCATCCAGCGCCGCCGCGCCAACGCGGATCCGTGTGCCCTCAACGGAAATCTTGCCGAACGCGCCGGGCAAACGGACGACGACCCCGGGAATGCCGCCGTCACGAACGAGCAGATTGGAACCGACACCGATCACGCTGACCCGCGTCTCCGGCGAGCGTGCATATAAGAAAGTGGCGAGATCGTCGGCATCGGCCGGACGGAACAGAACTTCCGCAGGTCCACCAGCGCGGAACCAGACGAGGTCTTTCAGCGCGGCGCCATAAGCATACGTACCGCGCACGGCCGGCAGTGCATCGCAGGGACGGGTCATCATCACGCCTGACCCTCCAGCTGTGCCTGCAGCGCATGCGCCCAGTGCGAGATGGAGCCTGCGCCCAGCATCACGATGGCGCCACCCTGCTTGGCGAGCGGCGCAACGATACCGGCGACATCCATGCCGCCATCGATCGTCAGCACATTGCGGTGGCCGTGGCTGCGCAGCGCATCGGCAAACGTATCGCGATCGATACCTTCGATCGGCTGCTCGCCCGCCGGATAGACCGGCGCGATGATCGCGACGTCGGCATCATTGAGACAGGAGCAGAACTGCTCCCACGTGTCGCGCAGGCGCGTGTATCTGTGCGGCTGCACCACAGCGATTACCGGGCCGCTGTATGCCTGGCGTGCGGCCTTCAGTGCGGCCGCGATCTTGAAGGGGTTGTGGGCGTAGTCGTCGATGATCGCCATGCCGTTCCACTCGCCGACCTTGGAGAAGCGGCGGCCGACACCGCCGAACCTTTCCAGTGCGCTGCGGATATTCTCATCGCTGACACGGAGCTGGCGCGCGACCGTGATTGCGGCGAGCGCGTTCTGCACATTGTGCTCGCCCGGCATCGGCAGGCGCATGCTTTCAAGGCGGGTCTCCGTGGCCGCACGCCGATCCGTGACAATGACATCGAAATGCGACGCGCCTTCGGAGAAGCGCACATTGGTCGCACGGACATCGGCCTGCGGCGAGAGACCGTAAGTGACGATGCGGCGATCCTCGATGCGGCCGACCATCGCCTGCACTTCGGGATGATCGATGCACAGCACCGCGAAACCGTAGAACGGCACGTTCTCGACAAAGCGCTGGAACGCGTCGCGCATCTTGTCGAAGGTGCCATAGAAATCGAGATGATCGGGATCGGCGTTCGTCACCACGGCGACCGTCGATGGCAGACGCAGGAACGTGCCGTCGCTCTCATCGGCCTCGACCACGACCCAATCGCCTGCGCCGAGACGCGCGTTGGTGCCGTAGGCGTTGATGATGCCGCCATTGACGACGGTAGGATCGAGATCGCCGGCATCGAGAAGTGCCGCGACCATCGTCGTCGTCGTCGTCTTGCCGTTGGTGCCGGCGATGGCGACACAGGATTTGAGCCGCATGATCTCGGCCAGCATCTCGGCGCGGCGCACGAGCGGCAGATTGAGCTTGCGCGCTTCGTCGAACTCGACGTTGCCGGCTTTCACCGCCGACGAATAGACGACGGCGTGCGCGCCGTTGAGATTTTCCACGGCGTGGCCGATGGCAACCGGAATGCCCATCGCTTTGAGGCGCTTGACGCTGGCGTTGTCGGCTATGTCGGATCCCTGAACCTTATAACCGAGATTGTGCATGATCTCGGCGATGCCACTCATGCCGATACCGCCGATGCCGATGAAATGGATCGGACCGATATCGAGCGGGACGCGCGTCTGGACCGGCTTCATGCGGCGGCCCTTTGATAAGAAGACTGGGCCAGATTTTCAGCGAGATCGGCGAGACGCGAAACGGCATCCAGCTTCGCCAGCGCATGCGCATTGGCCGCGCGCTGGGCAAGATCGTCGGGATTGGAGAATGCGAACTTGATCATGCCGGCGAGCTTTTCCGGCGTGAGCGATGCCTGCGCCACGCACCAGCCGGCATTCGCCTTCGACAGGATTTCGCCATTCGGCGTCTGGTTGTCGTCGAGCGCATGCGGCAGCGGGATCAGGATCGCGGGGCGGCCAATGGCCATCAGCTCGCTGACCGTGCCGGCGCCGGAGCGCGCGATCACGAGCTGCGCTTTTGCCAGACGTGCGGGCATGTCGGTGTAGAAACTGGCAAGCTCCGCTTTCACGCCGCTCGCCGCATAGGACGTGCGCACGCTTTCGAGATCTTCGGGACGACATTGCTGCACGATGTCGAGACGCGCGCGGAATGCCTCCGGCAACAGCGCAACGGCGGCAGGAACGAGCTCGCTCATCGCGCGCGCGCCCTGGCTTCCGCCGAAGACGAGCAGATGCAGCGGGCCGTTCGCATCCGGCTTAATATAAGGAGTGCCCGCGAGCGCCACGACGGCTGGACGCAGCGGATTGCCGGTGAGCACGATCTTCGACGCATCCTTCGGCGCGAAGCGCGCGATGGGGAACGCAGCCGCCATCACCTTGACCTTGTTCATCACCGCGCGGTTGGCGCGGCCGGTGACGGCGTTCTGTTCCAGCACGGCCGTTGGGAAGCGGCCGAGCCACGCGGCGATCATCACTGGCAAACTGGGGTAACCACCGAAGCCGATGACGGCGCCGGGCTTGATGCGCGAGAGTTTGGCAAGCGACATCACGATACCCGCGACGATCTCGAACGGTGCAGCCAGCAAACGAATGAACGAGCGATCCGAAAATGCGGCCGACGGAACGGTCTCGATCGCCGCGCCGGGAAACGCCGTCGCGTAGTTGGTGCCGCGGTGGTCGGTCATCACCACGATGGTCTTGCCGCGGCGCACGAGCTCGGCGGCAAGCGACTGCGCCGGAAAGAGATGGCCGCCGGTGCCGCCGGCGCTGAGCACGATGGTTGTCATGCGCGCGCTCCCAGGATGGAGCCGAACACGGGACGGGCCTCGCGCAGTTCGAGCTTCGGCCGCTGGCGCGTGACCGCGAGCGCGAAACCCATCGTCAGCGCCACAGCGAACAACGACGAACCGCCGTAAGAGATAAAGGGTAGCGTCATGCCTTTTGCGGGCAGAAGACTGATCGACACGCCCATATTGATGAACGCCTGGATCGCGGTGACCATCGCAAGGCCTGCACCCGCAAGCTGCGAGAACGGATCGCGCGCGTTGGCGGAGCGGAGCATGATTCTGACCGACAGGATGCAGAACAGGATCGCAACGATGCCACACAGCACGAGACCGAATTCCTCACCCGCGACCGCGAAGATGAAGTCGGAATGCGCGTCGGGAATGCGATATTTGATCGTGCCCGCGCCGGGGCCGACGCCGAGGAGTTTGCCATGCGCGAACGCCTTGAGCGCGAGGCCTGCCTGATAACCGGTTTCGTGCGGATCGAAGTACTGCGCCACGCGATGGCGGACATGCGGGAACAGCGCATAGGCGAATACGCCAAGGCCGACGCCCGCGCCTGCCAGCGCGCCCATCCAATAAAGAGAGACGCCCGTGAAGAACAGCAACGCACCCCACAATGCGAGCAGCAACGCGGTCTGTCCGACGTCCGGCTGCAACAGCAGGAACAGAAGCGCCGGCGCGATAAGAAGAAGTGTGATCACCGGCTTGGGCAACCGGCTCGGTGCGCGATCCGCAAGGATAGAGGCGCCAAGTACCGCGAAACCCGGTTTGAGGAATTCCGACGGCTGCAAAGTCATCCAGCCGAGATCGATCCAGCGCTTGGCGCCGAGGACTTCGCTGCCGGTGAACAGAACCAGGAACGAGCCGATCATCGCGAGCGCGAACGTCACAGCGGCAACGATTTGCAACTGACGCAAGGTGAGCAGCGACGCGCTGCCGAGAATGAACGCGGCGATTACGGCGAACGCGATCTGCTTGGCGGCATAGCGGAAATCGCCCGGCGTCACCGGACCGCCGGTCGCGGCAGGGCTCGCGGCAAAGGCCAACATCAGGCCGATGCCGATCAGCGCCAGCATGGCGAGCAACGCCACCTTGTCGATGGTCCACCACCACGTCGCAAAACTTGACCGGTCGGCGCGGGAGAGCGTCATGACGCCTCCTTCAGATGCGCGAGCTTGGCGACCGAGGCGCGGAATTCATCGCCACGATGCTCGAAATCGCGGAACTGATCGAACGACGCGCAGGCCGGCGAAAGCAGCACGATCGGCTGCGCGAGGCCTGAACGCGCCGCATCGGCCGACGCAGACGCAACCGCATTGGCGAGCGTGCCGGAGATTTCGTAGGCGACCTTGCCGTCCAGCGTTTTGGCGAAATCCTTCGCCGCCTCGCCGATCAGATAGGCTTTGCGCACTCGCGGGAAATGCGACGCGAGCGTTTCGATGCCGCCTTCCTTGGCGCGACCACCGGCGATCCAGAAGATATCCGGGAAGCACACCAGCGCGCGTTCGGTGGCTTCGGCATTCGTCGCCTTGGAATCATTGACGAAGCGCACCTGCCCGATGCGGCCCACATCTTCGATGCGATGCGCAAGGCCAGGGAAGTCGATGATCGCGGAAGCAACCGCGCGCGTATCACGCGCAAAGCTCTTGGTCGCGGCATAGGCGAGCGCCGCGTTCTGCCAATTGTGTGCGCCGGGAAGATGCGCGGCTTGCGTGAGATCGACGATGCGGTTCGCGCGACCGCCCTGTGCATCGTAAAGCACGCCATCGAGCACGAAGATGCCGCGACCCAGAACCTTGCCGACCGAAACAGGCACCGCCTGCTGACCCGCACCGGAAACCTTCGTGTAGATAGCCGATGTCTGCACATCGTCGACACCGATCACGGCCGTGCTGCCGGCTGCGAGCAGGCGCGCCTTCACGGCTGCGTAGTTCTCCAGCGTGCCGTGACGGTCGATATGATCCGGCGTGATGTTCGACAGCACCGAGACATCGGGCTTCAAGCCCGGCGAGAGATCGATCTGATAAGACGAGATCTCCAGCACATAGATCGTCTTCGCGGATGGTGGCGAAAGCTCCAGCACCGACTTGCCGATATTGCCGCCGATCTGTGCATCGAAGCCACAGGAGGCGAGGATATGCCCGACCAGCGCCGTCGTCGTCGATTTGCCGTTGGTGCCGGTGATGCCGATGATCGGCGCGCGGTTCTTGCCGTCGCCGCGCAGCTCGCGCGCGAACAGTTCGACATCGCCGATCACTTCGGCGTTTGCTTCGCGCGCTTTGACAACGATCTCGTGCGGCGCGGGATGCGTGAGCGGCACGCCGGGGCTGAGGATCAGCGCTTTCAGCTTTGCCCACGGCCAGTCGCGCCACGGCAGAACGGTCGCGCCTTCGGCTTCGGCCGCGATGCGCGCGGATTCGCGATCGTCCCATGCATAGACGCGCGTGCCGCCCGCTTTCAACGCGCGCACCGACGCGATGCCCGACCTGGCGAGGCCGAAGACGCCGACGTCCTGATGCGCGAAGGAGCGGGCTGCGATCATCCGGTCACCGCAGCTTCAGGGTCGAAAGGCCGATAAGCGCGAGCACGACCGCGACGATCCAGAACCGGATCACGATGGTCGGCTCTTTCCAGCCGAGTTGTTCGAAATGGTGATGGATCGGCGCCATACGGAACACGCGCTTGCCCGTCAGCTTGAACGACACGACCTGCACGACAACGGAAACCGTCTCGAGCACGAAAAGGCCGCCGACGATCGCAAGCACGATCTCGTGCTTCACCGCGACGGCGACCGCGCCGAGCGCGCCGCCGAGCGGAAGCGAACCCGTATCGCCCATGAACACCATCGCGGGTGGCGCGTTGTACCAGAGGAAGCCGAGACCAGCGCCGACCAGCGACGCAAGGAAGACGGTGAGTTCACCGGTCCCGGCGACGTAGTGGAGCTGAAGATAGTCGGCGAATTTCACATTGCCGACGAGATAGGCGAAGAGCAGGAACGTCGCCGCCGCGATCATCACCGGCACGATGGCAAGGCCATCGAGGCCATCGGTGAAGTTCACCGCATTCGCC
Source organism: Rhizomicrobium sp. (assembly GCA_035502175.1). Taxonomy (GTDB): domain Bacteria; phylum Pseudomonadota; class Alphaproteobacteria; order Micropepsales; family Micropepsaceae; genus Rhizomicrobium. The sequence goes on along the minus strand of DATJUS010000064.1, from coordinate 12,216 downwards.
GCGCCCGCAATCACGACGCCGCCAACAAGAATGAAGAAGATGCCGAACGGAATAAGCGCCGATTTGAAGAACGGCACCGCGAGCATGCCGGAAAGCTCCGGCGTCTCGGCACGCATGATCAACCATGTGGCGACAAAGGCGATGGCAAACTCGACCACGAGCCGGATCTTGCCGCTGACGCCACCGGTCGAACGCTTGCTGACCTTCAGATAATCGTCGGCAAAGCCGAGCAGGCCGTAGCCGACTGTCACCAGCAGCACGACCCAGACATAGATATTCTCGAGGTCGGCCCAGAACAGGGTCGACACCACCGTGGGCAGCAGGATGAGCAGTCCGCCCATCGTCGGCGTGCCCTGCTTTTCAAGGATGTGACGCCGCGGGCCGTCCTCGCGGATCGGCTGACCCTTGCCCTGCTTCTGCTTCAGCCAGCGGATCAGCGCGGGGCCGATCACAAAGGCAACGAAGAGCGCGGTGAGCACCGCACCGCCGGCACGGAACGTGAGGTACTTGAACAGACGCAGGAACGCGATCTGGTCGGCGTGCGGCAGAAGCGAGAGGAATTGAAACATCTATGCCCTCGCCCTCAATGCTTCGATGATGACCGACAGCTTCATGCCGTTCGAACCCTTGACCAGAACCGTGTCGCCGGGCTGCAGCGCCGCGCGCAATTGCTTCGACAGGTCGGTGGAATTCATTGCGTGGCCGCCGCGGCGCGAGGTGGGAAGCTTGTCCCACAGCGCCAGCATCTGCGGACCGCACAGGAAAACAAGATCGGCGCGTGCCGCTTCGATGGGCTTTGCGATCGCGGCGTGATGTTCAGCACCGCCCTCGCCCATCTCCAGCATGTCGCCGAGAACGGCGATGCGACGGCCTTTGGCAGCGCCGAGCAATGCAAGCGCAGCCGCCATCGAGGCAGGATTGGCGTTGTAGCTCTCGTCGATCACTTCGACATCGCCGGCCGTGAACCGCGCGCCGCGGCCCTTGAGCGCCGCGAATTGTTTCATCGCAGCAGCGGCGTTCAGCACATCGCCTTCGAGTGCGGCGACAGACAACAGCGCACCGAGCGCGTTGTTCGCGATATGACGGCCCGCGGCGCCGAGCGAGAACTCGACCGGAAGGCCGCAGATATCCGCCTTCACATGCGAACCGTCGGCGCTTTCGGAATAGTCGAGCAGTCGCGCGTCGCTCCCGGTCTTTTCGCCGAAGGTCTGGATGCGCGAGACATGGCTTTGCTTCGCGCGCGCGATCAGGCGCTCGGCATAGGGACTGTCGGACGGGATGAGCGCCGCGCCGCCGGGCTCAACGCCCTCAAAGATTTCGCTCTTCGCATCGGCGATAGCTTCGCAGGACCCGAAGAATTCGAGATGCGCCGGCGCGATCGTTGTAACCAGCGCTACATGCGGCCGCACAAAACCGACGAGCACACGGATCTCGTTGAAATGGTTCATGCCGATCTCGAACACGGCATAGCGTGCGTCCTGCGGCAGGGAGGCGAGGCTCAGCGGCACGCCCCAGTGATTGTTGTACGAGGCGGCCGACGCATGTGTCTTGCCGAGTGCGCCGAGACCGACGCGCAGGATTTCCTTGGTCGTGGTCTTTCCGGCGCTGCCGGTTACGCCGACGATCTTCGCATTGCTGCGCGCACGCGCCGCGACCGCCAGGTCTTCGAGGCCACGCTGCGTGTTGGCGACGACCAGCATTGCGCCGCTCGCACCTTCGGGCTGGCGCGAGACGAGCGCCGCGCCGGCTTTGGCTTCGAACGCGGCGCGCACGAAATCATGGCCGTCGCGGCTGTCACCTTTGAGGGCAACGAACAGGTCGCCTTCCCTCAGCGTCCGCGTGTCGATGGAGAGGCCATTTGCGGAGAACGCCTTCGTCGCATGGCCGAGGGTTGCGGCTTCGGCATCGGTGCTGGTCCAGAGCGCGCTCATGCCGCCACTCCGCCCAGCGCGACGGCCGCCTTGATCGCTTCGTCGCGGTCCGAGAACGGACGGGTCTCATTGCCGACGATCTGTCCGCTTTCGTGGCCCTTGCCTGCAATGACGAGGACGTCGCCCTGTTTCAGAGACGCGATACCGGAATGAATGGCTTCAGCGCGATCGCCGATCTCGCTCGCACCCGGTGTTGCCGGGAGAATTTCGCGGCGGATCTGCGCCGGGTCTTCGCTGCGCGGATTGTCGTCGGTGACGATCACGTCGTCGGCGAACTTTGCGGCCGCGGCGCCCATCAGCGGACGCTTGCCTTTGTCGCGGTCGCCGCCGCAGCCGAACACGACATGCAGCCGGTTCGCGACGTGCGGGCGGATCGCGCTCAGCACCGTCTCAAGCGCGTCGGACGTGTGCGCGTAATCGACGTAGATCGGTGCGCCGGTCTTCGATGTCGCGACGTGCTCGAGACGACCCGGTGCGCCTTTGATCTTTTCGAGTGCGGCCAACACGCGCTCTGCATCGTCGCCGAGGCCGATAGCAAGACCGGCGGCGACCAGTGCGTTCGATGCCTGAAAGCTTCCGGCGAGCGGAAGGTTGATCGTTGTCGCCCCGCCACCGTGGGCGACAACCAGAGTCTGCCCATCGGCGCGCGGCGTGGCGGAGATGAGCTTGAGCGTTTCACCCTTTTTGCCGACGGTGAGCACACGCAGGCCACGCTTCTTCGCAGCGTCGATGAATTGGTCGGCATAGTCGGCGTCGGCGTTGACCACCGCGGCGCCATCCTTGCGCACGACTTCCGTGAACAGGCGCAGCTTGGACGCCAGATAATGTTCGAAGGTCGGGTGATAATCGAAATGGTCGCGGGTGATGTTGGTGAAGCCGACGGCGGCGATCTCGACACCATCGAGGCGATACTGATCGAGGCCATGGCTCGACGCCTCGACCGCCAGATGGTCGATGCCCTCGCGCGCCGCGTCGGCGAGCAGGCGGTGCAACTCGATCGGGTCGGGCGTCGTCTGCTTGAGCGGGATTTCGCCTTTCGCTGTGACGACACCGATGGTGCCGAGGCTGGCGGCGGAGTGGTTCAGCTCCGTCCAGATCTGACGCAGGAACACGCTGACCGAAGTCTTGCCGTTCGTGCCAGTGACGGCCGCGACTGTCTTCGGCTGTGCGCCGAAGAACGCCGCCGCACGGCGCGCCAACGCGAGACGTGGGTTCTCTTCTGCGATGAAACGGACGCCGAGCTCTTTCGCGCGCGTGCCAAGCTCCGGACGGCCGAGCACCGCGGCGGCGCCGCGGCCGACGGCGTCCTTTATGTAGTCCGCCCCGTCCTTGTTCGTGCCTGACAGGGCCGCGAACAGATAGCCCGGCTTCACCGCGCGGCTGTCCGCCGCGAGGCCTGAAAATTCGTTCGACGCCTTCATGGCGTTCTGTCCCACCGTCACCGGCGTCATTTTGGACGACGATTCTGACGCCATTATGGACGGCCCCGCACATTCTCCGCCGTCGTGAGCCGTTGTGGCACGCCAAGGATCGGCGCGATGCGCGAGATCACCCGCCCGGCCAGCGGCGCCGCGGTGTAGCCCGCCAGCGCGAAGCCGCCCGTCTCCTTTGTCCCGTGCGGATCGTCCATCAGCACGAAAACCAGATACCGCGGATCGTCGATCGGAAACGCCGCGCAGAACGAGGTGATCAGCGCGTGCGTGTAGCCGTGACCGTTCATTTTCGGCTTCTGCGCCGAGCCCGTCTTGCCGCCGACGTCGTAGCCCGGGATGTCCGCTTTCCTGCCGGTGCCGTTGGTGACGACATAGCGCAGAAGCTCGCGCATCTTTTCGCTGGTCTCGGGCTTGATGAGCTGTTCGCCGCGACCGTCTCCGGGATGCTTCAGGAAGGTCGGCGTGATCTTGCGGCCGCCGTTCACGACAGCGGCAGCAGCAGCGGCAAAGGTCAGCGGGCTGACCGAGATGCCGTGGCCGAAGCTGATGGTCGCGGTTTCGATCGTGCCCCAGTTGGAGGGATAGAGCGGCGCGCGCGCCGCGGGCAGCTCGGTATGGAGCCGCCCGAGCAGCCCCATCTTCGTCAGGAATTCCTTCTGCCGCACGCCGCCGGAACGCAGCGCGATCTGCGTCGTGCCGATGTTGGAGGATTGCGCGAGGATGTCGCGCGCGGCCAGAACCGCCGGCATGTGCTCGGCTTCATGGATCGTGTATTTGCCGATCTTGTAGCCGTTGCCGATCTTGAAGACCTCATCCGGACGCATCGTGTGGTCTTCGGTCGCGAGCGTGAACGACATGATCTTGAAGATCGAGCCGAGCTCATAGACGTCCTGGCTGATGATGTTGTGCGTCGTGTCCCCGGGCTGGCGATCGTAGCCGTTGGGATCGAAGTCCGGCATCGACACCATGCCGAGCACTTCGCCCGTGCGGACGTCGAGCACGATGCCGCCGGCCTGCGCCGCATGGAAATGTTCGCGGTTCTCCTCCACTTCATGCGCCAGGATGTACTGGACGCGCATGTCGATGGAGAGTTCGACCGGGTGATCGGTGTCCTGCAACTGATCGTCGAGGCCCATCTCGAGACCGGTCAGGCCCACCATCGCGCCGTCGTCGTCGAATCCGGTGACACCAAGAACCTGCGCGGTCGCGCGTCCATCCGGGTAATAACGCTTCGCGCTGGGCAGGAAATCGAGGCCCGGCAGGCCCAGATGCATCACACGCTCATGCGTGTCCGGCGTCACCTGGCGCGCAACGAGCACATAGGGATGCTTGTCGGTGAACATGCCGGTGAGGCGCCTCGGATCGGTGCCGGTGGCCGCCGCCAGATCGCGCGCGGCGCCCGCCTTGTCGTCGAAGGCATGCGGACGCGCGTAGAGATCTTCCGTCGGGATATCGCGCGCCAGGATCTCGCCGTTGCGATCCAGCATGTCGGCACGCACCTGCTCGGAGAACCCACGCGCATTGCGATGCTTGTCGCTCGGCAGCAGCGTCACATCGACGAGCCGCACCAGCACCAGCGCGAACGCCGCGACGCAGATCGCTGCGCCGATGACGATGCGTCTCTGGTAGATGGTCGGCGCCTCGGTCATGTCAGTGCATACCGGCCGCGTCGGTCGGCGACGGCACGACGGCGCTGGCGTTGCGCACCGGCGACGAGGTCAGAGGAGCTTCGTCTTCGCCGCGGCGCGGCAAAAGCTCAAGTGAGGAGAGCTGCACCGTCGCGGTGTTGTCGAGTCCGAGCTTGCTCTGCGCGAGTGTCGCGATGCGTTCCGGGCTCGCGAGATGGCTCCATTCGACCTGCAGCACATCGATCGTCGCATGCTCGGCGGCGATCTGGCGATTGACGCGGTTGAGATCGACGCCCGCGAGACGCGTGCGTTCGGAGACGTGGTAGAGCGCCAGGATCGAAAGTCCCATCAGCGCCACGCAGAAAAAATTCAAAACGCGGATCATGTTGGACTCCTAGGCTGCCGGGCGAATGCGTTCCGCCGCGCGCAACCGGGCGGAGCGCGCGCGGGGATTGGCCTCGATCTCGGCAGCGCCCGGCATGCGCGGCCGCGAGGTGAGAAGGCGATAGGGTTGAACCGAACTACGCACATCAGGCGCATGACGCGACGGACGCGCGGCGGCATTGCTCTGGCCCGTCAGCGTGCGCTTGACCATGCGGTCTTCGAGCGAATGGAACGAGACCACGGCGAGGCGGCCCTTGTCGGCGAGCACACGTGTCGCGGCATCGAGGCCGCGTTCGAGTTCGCCGAGTTCGTCGTTCACATGGATGCGCAGCGCCTGGAACGTGCGCGTTGCGGGATGGATGGCGAAACGCTGCGCCTGCGGGCCCTGGGCATCGGACACGATCTGCGCGAGCTGTGCCGTGCGGGTCACGGGACGCGCGGCGATGATGGCGCGCGCGACGGTGCGGGCGCGGTGTTCTTCGCCGTAGTACGACAACACGTGGATCAGATCTTTCTCGTCGGCGCTGTTGACGAAATCGGCGGCGCTTTCGCCGTTCTTCGACATGCGCATGTCCAGAGGGCCGTCGGCGCGGAACGAGAAGCCGCGATCGGCCTCATCGAACTGGAACGACGACACGCCGAGATCGAGCACGACGCCGTCGGCCAAACCATCGGCGATATCATCCATGTGCGAGAACTCGCCCTGCACCAGCGTCAAACGCCCACCGAAATGCGCGACCAAGGCTTGTCCGCGCGCAATCGCATCGGGATCGCGATCGATGCCGAGCACGCGGCAATCCGCGGCTTCGAGGATCGCGCGCGAATAGCCGCCGCCGCCAAACGTGCCGTCGATGTAGTGCGCGCCATCGCGCGGGCTCAACGCTTCCAGCACTTCGGCGAGCATCACCGGGATATGGCCGCTCATTGCGCACCACCCGATTGCCGCGCGGCGCGTGCGCCTTCGAGACGCTTCGCCTTGATCGGCGCATAGACCTCGGGATCCCAGATCTGGAATTTCTGCACCATGCCGACGAACAGCACGCGATCTTTCAGCTGCGCCGCAGCGATCATCGCATCGGGCAAACGCACGCGGCCGTTCTCGTCGATGGGAAGCTGCGTCGTTTCCGCCACGATCTGCGAGGCGAGATCGTCATGCAGCGACGACAGAAACGGATCGAGGGTTGCCAGATGCGCGGTCGTACGATCCATCACCGCCTGCCCGAACCCTTCGAGCGCGGTGTCGCTGAACGACGGGCAGAGATAGACGCCGTTCGTCTGTTCCGCGGACAAAACCTGGCGAAAGGACGCGGGAATGCAGACGCGGCCTTTTGCGTCCAGCGAACCGGCAAATGTGGAGATGAATGATGCCGCACTCACCGCGGAATCCCCCGCCCTTTGCGCCCCGGCTCCGCCGTGGGGCCGCTGGGGGAACCAGTGGCTTTAACCCTTGGTCGGGGCTATGGGACGATATGGGATTTTATGGGATGAAATGGGTTCCACGTCAATCGAAAAAGCCGTTTGAAAAGAGAGACTTGCGAATCCACATCTTGAACTCTGGAGTCTAGCAGTGGTGGTTGTGTGAGAACGAAAAGACAACTTTGAAAGGATGCAGCAAGACCTGTAAACAAACCCTTAAGCAAATCATGTTTTGTTCTTATTCTGTTCATGGGAGTTTTTATGTCAGACACGATTGTGATGCGTCCCATCGGCCATGTTCGCGGCGGCCGTTCCGAACCCATCGACGACGCCTGGGACCTCGTCACCGCGCAGATCGAACTCGATCCCGCGCAATTCAAGGCCGATGCCGCGGCCGCGCTTGATTCGTTTTCGCATATCGAAGTGATCTTCCACTTCGACAAAGCACCGGCCGACAAGGTTAACACCGGCGCCCGCCACCCGCGCGGCAACAGAGATTGGCCGCTGGTCGGCATCTTCGCCCAGCGCGGCAAGGACCGCCCCAACCGCATCGGCGTCACGGTGTGCCGGCTATTGTCCGTAGACGGACTAACGCTCACCGTGCGCGGCCTCGACGCCATCGACGGCACCCCGGTGCTCGACATCAAGCCGGTCATGAAGGGCTTCCTCCCCCGCGGCGAGATCCGCGAGCCGGTGTGGGCGGCGGAGCTGATGAAGGCGTACTGGTAGCGCGTTTGCGCTTCGCCTCCGTCTCGGCCACGAGAAGCGATGCGCGCTGCACGACAGCGCGCACCCGCTTTCGCATCGCCGCGACCTCTTTGCGGCGCGCTTTCGCGACCTTCGTATAACGCCCATTTTTCAGGGCGTTTTGACTGCCGGGCGGTGGTCCTATCCGTGGTTGCCAGACATCGCCTGTACCCAAGATGTTGAGACTTAATATCGCGTTCTCAACAATTTTCCGGCGCGGCACCGACCACCTCGAGCGTTTCCGTCGTCTGGCGCAGTGCGCGCGGCGTGGCGGCGGCGCGAAGACCGGCAACCGTCTTGCCGACTTTCGCGGCGGCGAGCGCCAGATCGATCGAACTCGCGATATAGCGGCGACGCATGTCGGCATCGCGCGTTTCCGCAGCTGTCGGCACCGCCAGCTCGCGCATGATGAAGTGCATCTCGGCGATCACGCCGTTGAGGAGATATTCCGTGTCGCCGTCCCGCGCGATCGGGGCGATGGCCGGCGTCGGAAACGGCGCGGCCTCCTGCACCTCAGCGCCGCGACCGGCGACCGGCGGCCCACCGAAGGGACTGTCGCTGTCTGCCAGCTTTCTCAGAGTATTTTCAACGGCTTGCTTCATAGCGGGGATATCGTTGGCTGGGTTCATCTCATTCTCCTAAAAAGAACAAAATAGGAACAATATCTCGCCTGTCAAGAGCAATTGGGAAAACTTTCTTTGCCCGCTGGCGCGTCCTCCGGCGAGCCTGGTCCGACCGCCCCTGTGCGACGTGTTAGGGTCTACGTATCAGTAGAGGGCGTGAGCAATGGGTCGCCGGAACATCAGAGAAGCGGGCACTCTCGTCGCCCTGCTCTTCGCCGCCGCGGCCATTTTGGATGCGAGTGCGGCGAACGCCGCCATCGAGATATCCACCAAGCCGACCGCGAACATGAACTGCTCCGGCGGCGTCTGCATGCCGACGGCGAGGAAAGCGGTGCTCAACGTCACCGATCTCGCCGCCATGCTCGCGACCGGCGACGTGACGATCAAGAGCGATGCCTCTTCAAAGGACATCGAGATTGACGCGGCGCTATCGTGGACGAGCGCGCAGCGCCTGACGCTCGATGCTTATCGGTCCATCGCCTTTAACAAACCAATCGTCGTTGCCGGAACCGGCGCGATGACCATCACGACCAATGATGGCGGATCGGATGGGGACTATCAGTTTTTCAGAAGAGGGCATGTCGAGTTCTGGGATTTGAGCAGCAACCTCATCATCAACGGAAAAGGCTACGTGTTGATACGGTCGGTACACGACATCCGTGGAAACTCCAATGTGGCGCTCGCGCGTGACTACAATGCTGGCCGACGGATCTATCAAAAGACGCCGATTAAAGTGTTCGAATCTGCGTTCGAAGGACTGGGCAATACAATCTCACATCTCACCATTCATAGCCGCCTTTCCGGCGATGAGGTCGCGCTTTTTGGCCAGCTGATTTTCAATGGAACAAATTATGCTGCGATCCGCGATCTTCGGCTCACGTCCGTGGACATTCGCGGCACAGGCGATCAGCAAGATGTCGTGGCACTTGTCGGAACAAATTATTCGGGCACCGTGATAAACGATTACGTAGACGGCCAAATTACAGCCACGGGGCGACAATCGTTCGTCGCCGGTGTCATCGCTTTCAACAGTGTTGGAACGACCAAACGATTGTCTGCGAGCGTCACGGTCTCCGCCTCCGGCGATTCGAGCGTGGCAGGCGGCCTCATCGGATATGCCGAAAAGTTCTGTATTCAGTTTGGCGGCTGCTTCGGGCAAATCGAGGACAGCTATGCATCCGGCACTGTGTCCATTGGAACAAACGGTATCGCTGGGGGATTGGTCGGTGAGAGTGACGGGGGGACGGTTCTAAACTCGTATGCGACAAGCTCTGTAAGTGGAGGCGACGGATCATTTGTTGGAGGGCTCGTTGGCTCTGCGCTCGATACCCCCCAGTCCCAAGCAACGCCGATTACAACAGCTTCGTATTCTAGTGGAGCTGTAAGCGGCAGCCCCCTATCGGTAGTGGGAGGCCTGTTCGGTCATGATGAAGCGGACTCGACAAACACCTCGTTGTACTGGGACCTCGACACCAGCGGCGTTTCCGATCCGTCAAACGGTACGGGCAACATCGCGAACGATCCCGGCATCACGGGCCTCAGCGATGCGCAACTCAAATCCGGATTACCGTCAGGTTTCGACAAAAAGGTCTGGAAGCAAAGCGCCGCGATCAACAACGGCTATCCATATCTGATCGACAACCCGCCACCGCGATAGCGTGCCCAAATCCTGACACACTGATTACGTCTGGTTCATATGGGTTGGACGCTTGTCGCCAGCGATTCCGCCATGCGCGCGAATGAAGACAAAAGCGTCTCAAAAGTTTTCTGGAACCCCAACCGCTCTTTAAGTTTCAGCCGGGTTCCGTGTGGCGGCGTTTTGCGCGCGGGTGTTCGATGGCGGCATGGACATCGGGCTGACCATCGGAGCTGCACTTTTCACCACCGCGCTGACCCTGCGTGCGGGCGCGAATGGAAATGCCATCCCCGGTTATCTTCTGGCGACGATCGCCGGCATCTATGCGATCTACGCCATCCAGGACGAAGACCCGCGCAACCAGATCCTGCTTGCCTGGGCGATCTGCGGCAGCGCGATACTCAGCGCCTATGTCGGCCGCCAGGTGAAACGCGCGCTGGGCTGATCCCGCGCAAGGCAAAGTTCTCCCGCTCCCTATTCTCACCATGGCCGGGCTTGACCCGGCCACCCAGCCGCGGCGCGTCTGCGCCGCGGATGAATCAGAGATGCAAGGTCTCGAAAAGGTCATCCCAATCAGGGTTCACCTTTTCGATGAGCGCCAATTTCCACGCGCGGTTCCATCGCTTGATGCTCGTTTCGCGCTGGATTGCGGCAACGTAGAGCGAGTGATGTTCGTACCAGACCAATCGCGTCACATTATACTTCTTGCAGAACTCAGAACCTCGACCTGCGCGATGCATGGGAATGCGCGTGTAGAGGTCACCACAGATGCCTGTGTACAGCGTGCCGTTGCGCTTGCTGGCCATGATGTAAACGTAGCCACCCTTCATAATCGCACGCTATCGCATAGGTTGATTTTTGTCATTGGCCACGCGGACGCGTGGCCCGCTGGGTGGCCGGGTCAAGCCCGGCCATGGTGAGAGGATGTTATTGGCTCGCGCGCCGATTCGAAGACAAGTTTGCGTGGGTCGAATTAGAACCGCACACTCACGTCTTTGAACATTGGAGGCGTGCGATGGACTACCAGCATCTGATCGTCAGGCAGGAAGGCCCCGCCTTGTGGGTGACGATGAACCGGCCGGACCGGTTGAACGCGCTCAATCGCAGGCTCGTCGAAGAGCTGCGGCATCTCTTTGTCGAGCTTTACTGGAAGCATGACATCCGCGTGGTGGTTCTGAGCGGCGCTGGACGCGCGTTCTGTGCCGGTCTCGATCTGAAAGAACATAGCGGAAGCAACACCAAGGCCACCATCGGCGGATCGCTGACCGGGCAACGGCAGATCAGCGAGATCGTGATGGCGATGCGCCGTTGCCCGCAACCGGTCATCGCGATGGTCGATGGGGCCGCGAGCGGCGGCGGGTTTGCGCTGGCGCTGGCGAGCGACGTGCGCATCGCGACGCCGGACACGCGCATGAACGCCGCCTTTATCCGTATCGGACTTTCCGCATGCGATGTCGGTGTGTCGTATTTTCTTCCCAGGATGATCGGTGCGTCCGCCGCGTCGGAATACATGCTGACGGGACGCTTCATCGATGCGGAGCGCGGACGCGAGCTCGGCCTGTTCGCGAAGATCGTGGCGCGCGATGCGCTTGAAGCGGAAGCACGCGCCTATCTGAAGGACATGCTGCACGCCACGCCGCTCGGCCTGCGTCTTACCAAGGAGGCGCTCAACCACGCCATCGACGCACAAAGCCTGGAAGCCGCGATTGCGATGGAGGACCGCAATCAGATCCTCTGCGCGCAGGGCGAGGATTTCCGCGAAGGCGTCACCGCGTTCTTCGAAAAGCGCGAGCCGAATTATTCCTGACGCCCTTTCGGTGGCGCGCCGGACGGGCTAAATTCCAGCCTGACAAATTGTCATGAAGGTGCCCCGATGTCCGATACGCCGCTGCCGGGCCTTTTTCAGCTCACGTCGATGAACCCGGACTTCAATGCCGATCCGCATGTGCTGCTCGACCGGCTGCGCGGTGAATGTCCCGTGCATCGCGACGACGTCGCCGGCACTTTCATCATGACACGCCACGCCGATGTGCGCAGCGTTCTCGGCGACACGACGATGTGGCGCGGGCCCGATCGCGCGGAGGAGTCGGCGGTGATCGCGCGCCGCGTTCTCGAGGATCGCGTCGAGGGCCTGACAATTCCGGAGGAGGAGCAGCGCTCGGGAATCCTTCTGATGGACGAACCCGATCACATGCGCATCCGCGAGCCGTTTGCGAAGGCGCTCTACAAGCGCGTCGCCAGATGCAAGCCGCTGGTGCAGAAGGTGGTGGACGAATGGCTCGCGCCGCTCAAGGGCCGCGCGACCTTCGATGCGATGAACGATTTTGCCCTGCGCGTGCCGATCGATGTCATCGCGCGCATCCTGGGCGTGGATGAGAACCGCCTCAGCGAATTCCGCGACTGGAGCGAAGGGGCGAT
>DATJUS010000063.1:0-85506 GCA_035502175.1 Rhizomicrobium sp. | reverse complement strand
ACGCCGCTGACCACGCGGCCGTTCTCCAACCCGTCAGATACGATTGCGCCAAGCAGTGTCGCCATCATCGCGTTGTTGATGAACGATGCGCGCACGCGGCCGCGGACTTTGCGCTCCTGATCGCCGTAAAGCTCGTTGGTGAAGGAGATCGCCGTCATCTGCAGTTTCGCCAGCAGCTCCGGCGGCATGTCGCGCAAACGCTGGTAATAGGATTTCGGACCGACGAAGAATCCGCCGTGCAGCAGCGCGCCGTCGACTTCGCGTTTGAGGATTCCGGCGTCGAGCAGGTCGAGGAATCCATCGACGAACATCTCGCTGAGGCCATAGAGGCCTTCCTGAAACGGCGCGGCCTGTTCGTTGGCAAAGGGAGGCATTGCAGGTGTGAGACGCGCGACCATGTCGCGGAACTTGGCATTCTCGCGATGGCGAAGGATCAGTGCCTGCACCGCCGCTTCGCCTTCCGCGCCGATCCCGATCTGCAGCGTGCCGCCGTCGCGCACCAACCGCGCCGCGTGAACGCCGATGGCATATTCCGACAGCGAAATGGGCTCATGCGGCGGCGCGAACAATGGGAACTGTGTTTCCGGGCTGTCGAGGATATGCGCGAAGGCGTCGGCGGGTTGCTCTGCATCGCCGGGCATGAAGGGCAGTTCGTCATTCACCTGCGCAGCGATCACGAAATTGCAGCGGCCTTCCTTGCGCGCCTGCATCACGTCGAGGATCGTGTCGGGATTGCAGCTGAAGCTGTAGCGGTCACCTTTCTTCGCCACGAGCTGGGCCACGACATTGACGCCGCGTTCGACGAGATAACGCGATGCGTGGGTGTAGTTCGCGGAGATGTAGCTCTGCTGCGCCCGATCGACGGAGAGCCATTGTCCGGCAAGAAAGAAGAACTCGTTGATCTCGATATTGTCCGGCACGGTGCCGTGGCGCAGCGCCTGTGCGTAGGCGAGTTCGGGATAGCCGCCGAACAGGCGTTCGATCACAGGATCGAGGAAGCGGTGCTCGAGTTCGCTTTTCGCGCGCGGTTTCTCGAGCGTCAGCGCCGTGAAGATCGTCAGCCGGATCGAACGGTCGCCTTCAGCACGCTCATATAAAGCGTTGGCGATATGGTTCGCCTTGCCGAGACCAAGCGGCAATCCGAGAACGATATTCTTGCCCACCTCCGCGATGATCGCGTCGGCGACGGAGTCCGCATCCTGATGGAAGCGCGTCATTCGACTTTCGACAGAAACGCCGCGATGGCATTCCAGGCTTCGGGTTCTTCGAGTGTTGGCGCGTGGCCGACATTGGGCACTTCGACGAACTCCATGTCCGGCTTGATCTGCTTCATCGTCGCGACGCCGGTGGGCGAGAGCAGGTCACTGATCGCGCCGCGCACCAAGAGAACAGGCCGTGGCGCCAGCGCCCGGAACAGCGGGACCATATCGGGTGGCGGCGCATCCGCCGGTGCTGCCGTAAATGCATTGGCGATAGCAGGATCGTAGGCGTATTCGACTTTGCCGTCGGGGCGCTGACGCGCCACGCGCCGCGCGAAGGTTTTCCAGAAGGCGTCGTCCTTGCCCGGAAACGCCACGCTCTGTGCCGCTTTCACACCGGCGGTCATCTCGTCCCAATTCGCCACTGGGCCAGACTTTCCGACATAGGAGGCGATGCGTTTTAGTCCTGCCGGATCGACTTCGGCGCCGATGTCGTTCAGCACTGCTGCTGCGACGCGATCCGGAGACGTCAGTGCGGCGAGCATCGTCATGATGCCGCCCATCGATGTGCCGATGAACACGGCGCGCGATATGCCGAGCGTATCCATGACGAAGAGTGCATCGGCGGTATAGACGTCCGGGCGATAGTGCGCGGCGTCGGGATCGTTGTCGGATTTGCCACGGCCGCGTGCATCGATGGCGATCACCCGGCGACCCAGTGCTGCAATCTTCGGCGCGACCGCTTCGAAATCGGCGGAGTTGCGCGTCAGGCCATGCAGGCAGAGGACCGGAAGGCCACGTGCGCCGCCCTGCGGGGCATAATCGCGGACATAGATCTTCGGATCGTCGGCGGTATCGATGCGGTGTTCGGCAAAATCCATTGTGACGCCCTTTCGACTGCGCGCATATTGGCGCGCCGGAACAGATCGCGCCAGATGACAGAGGCAGAAGAGACAATTCGCGCCGCGCTCGCCGACATGGGGCTTGCGGGCGCCCGGGACGATTACACGCTGACGCCGCTGGTCGGCGGCATCTCCTGCGACGTCTTCATGGCAGAGTTGCCGGCGCGACGCGCGGTGGTGAAGCGTGCACTGCCGAAACTGCGCGTGACCGCCGATTGGCGCGCGCCGCCGGAGCGTTCCGAAGCCGAAGTCGCGTGGATCAAACTGGTCGCCGGCATCAACCCGGCGTGGGTGCCGCAGGTTCTGGGCGAGGACCGCACGCGGCACGTCTTTGCGATGGCTTATCTGCCGCCGGCGCAATACCCGCTCTGGAAAGCGCAACTGGCTGAAGGCCACATCGATGCGCATTTCGCGGCGTCGGTGGGCGCGGCGCTGGCGCGTATCCACGCCGCAACGGCAGGGCGGACGGATATCGCCGCGGCGTTCGACAATCGCGCGCAATTCCACGCCCTCAGAGTCGAGCCTTACCTTCTCCATGCAGCTGGCAACAATCCGGATGTGGCCGCGACCATCCGGGAGATCGCGAATGGCGTGGAGTCCTCGAGCATTGCGCTGATGCAGGGCGATATCAGCCCCAAGAACATTCTCCGTGGTCCCGAAGGTCCCGTGTTCCTCGATGCAGAAACCGCATGTTACGGCGATCCGGCATTCGATCTTGCTTTCTGTCTCAATCACCTGCTGCTGAAAGGCGCGTGGCATCCACAATATGCGGCGGCTCTGTCGAATGCGTTCGCTGCACTGAAGGACGCTTATTTGAAGGGCGTCTCGTGGGAGGACGCGTCGGCACTCGATCGCCGCACAGCGCCGCTGCTTGCGGCGTTGCTGCTGGCGCGGGTCGATGGGAAGTCACCGGTCGAATATCTGCCCGATGCGCGCAAGAGGGACTTCGTCCGCGCGCAGGCGAAAGCGTTTCTGCAAGTTCCCACGCTCACGCTCGATACGATCATCGTGCGCTGGACGGAGGCTCTGAAAACGCTCTGATTATTTCGCCGTCGCCATTTCGCGGAAGCGGGCCTTGTCGGTGGCCTTCGCGGGCTTGTGTTTCACGTCGCCATCCTGCGGCAGCTCACGGGTCCAGGCGGCGAACTCCAGCGCGATGCCGTCGGGATCGTAGAAATAGATCGACTGCACGAAGGTTGTCGGCGTCTTCTCGAGGCTTGCCTGCATCGGCGAGTCGTCGTGGTTGATGACACGCGAGCATTCGACGCCCTTGGACTGCAGCTTCGCGTAATACTCGTCCATGCGTTCCACCGGCACGTTGATCGCGACGTGGTTCATCGAGCCGTGCGCTGACGGTCCGGGCAGCATGCCTTTGGTCGCCGAGGCGACGCCGGGCTGTGCATCGGGCGCATTCGGGAACCAGAAGAAGGCGAGGCTGTCGCCATTGCCGATGTCGAAGAAGAAGTGCTGGCCCATGCCTTGCGGCAGATCGATGGTCTTTATCAGCGGCATGCCGAGCACGCCGGAATAGAACTCGACCGTGCGCGCCATGTCGCTCGACACCAGCGCAAGATGGTTGATGCCCTGAAAATCAAATTCGCGGTTGGTGGGGCGAGCCATGATCGTCTCCGAGATAGCGAGACGGGACATTATCACGGCGGCGGGATCAGAAATAGACGCGTGTCAGGAACTGGAACTGGGTTTCGATCTGATGTGCGGCTTCCCCAACGGCAATGCGCTCCTGCCGCGTATCGTCAACCGACAGCACCTCGCCGGTGAAGCGCAGCCATTGCGTCGGAAGATAGCTCAGCGACAGCGTGTAGGCGTGGCCGTTTTCGTCAAGATCGGACGGGAAGCTTGCGCGCGTACGCGTCTGGAAAAGATCGAGACGCGCCGCGACCCACCACTTGTCCATGTCGTAACCGGCAAGCGCGTAGGCCGATTTGAAGTCCGTTGTCTGATGGAAGAGCGGTGACGGCTCGATGGTTGTGGCGCCGCTCATACCCTGGCTGAGCAAGGTGAGCCGGCCAAACTGTTTTCGATAGCCGACTTCCCAGAAGTGCGTGTGCCACGCGATCTGGCCATCCTTGATCACGGTGGGATCGGCTTCGTTGTCATACCGCATGACTTCAAAGCCGCCGAGGTTTTCCGGCTCCCAGGAAAGATCGAGATACCAGCCGGGACTGTTGTCGATTTCGGTGAAGAGGTTGGCGTAGATCGGCGGCGTCGCGCCGCCGAATGCGGCGGCATCCGGCAAACGCGAATGCCCGATCAGCCCCGTGTAGCGGTCGTCGAAATTCCAGCCGCGATCCGCCATCATCACACCTGCCGGATCGTTCCATCCGAACACGGCGCCGATCAGCGTGATGTCGCCATCGGCGCGCCGCCATTCGAGTGTTCCTTCCGCACCGATGATGCGCAGTTCGTTGCCAATCCACGAATTGATCGCCGACGGTGTGATCGTCCAGAACGTCGACCATCCCACCTGTTCGTTTTCCAACGATATCGGCGGAAAGAACGCGCCGACTTTGACCGACCACAACCAGTCGGACGTCGAGACGGGGTGATAGCGGACATATCCATCGAGGATGTCGATTCCTGATCCGTATTGCGTGTTGATGCGTGCGGTCGCCGTGGCCATCAGGTCCGGATTGATCTGCGCCTGTCCCTCGCCGACGATATCGCCGGGCTGAAAGGTCTCGTCGCTTTTGCCATAACGCAATTTTCCAAGACCGCCATCGAGATAGCTGTCCGTAGACGGCGGCGCGACCAGGCGAAAATCGCCATAGCCCTCGTAGCTGAAATCGGCCGCGCATGCGGGAGTCGTCGACAGCACCACGAAAAGAGCCAAGCCTTTGTTCATGTTGCGCTGCACGATGCCTCGTCTGTCGTGAGTTTACACGAACGCGGCTTGAGAAGGGAGCGAGGCTCCTTTAGCTCTTATGCGGCGGGGAGGGACGTTCATGGCCGATCAACCGGCGCGGACGCGCATGGGTGTGGTGCTCGCGGCTTCGGCCACAGGCACGATCTTCGAGTGGTATGATTTCTTCATCTTCGGCTCTCTGGCCGCGATCATCGCGAAACATTTCTTTGCGAGCGCGGGCGAGACGCAGGGATTCATCTTCGCGCTCCTGACCTTCGCGGCAGGTTTCGCCGTGCGCCCGTTTGGCGCGCTGGTGTTCGGCTATTTCGGCGATCGCACCGGACGCAAACGTACGTTCCTCGTCACCATCACGATCATGGGTCTTGCGACCTTCGCGATCGGATTGCTGCCCGACGCGGCGGCGCTGGGCGTCAATGCGGCGTGGTTGCTGCTCGCAATGCGCGTGCTGCAAGGGTTCGCGGTCGGTGGCGAGTATGGTGGTGCCGCGATCTATGTCGCCGAGCATGCCGATCCGAAGAAGCGCGGTGGCGCGACGGGATGGATTCAGGTTGCCGCGTCGCTCGGGCTTCTGCTCGCGCTGGCCGTCATCCTCGCGACACGCACGATCATGGGTGAGGACGCGTTCGGCGCCTGGGGCTGGCGCATTCCGTTCCTGCTGTCGGCGGGATTGCTCGGCGTGTCGCTGTGGATCCGGATGCGGCTGGATGAATCGCCGCTGTTCCGCCAGATGCAGGACGAAGGTCGCGTCGCGCGCGCGCCGCTCTCCGAAGCGTTCTTCCGGTGGAAGAACTTGCGGCTCGTGCTGCTCGCGCTGTTCTCCGTGATGATGTCGCAAGGCGTCGTCTGGTACACCGCGAATTTCTACGCCCAGTTCTTCCTCGAGCGCGTGATCAAGGTCGAGCCGCGCATCGTCAATCTTCTGATCATGGGCGCGCTGGTGGGCAGCACGCTCCTGCACCTTTTCTTCGCGCGTCTGTCGGATCGTGTCGGTCGCAAGCCGGTCATGCTGTTCGGTCTGCTGCTGGCTATCGTGAGTCTCGTCCCCGGATTCAAATTGCTGACCGAGGCGGTCAATCCCGCGCTCGCGGCAGCCGCGGCGCGTGCGCCTGTCGTGGTCATGGCGCCGGCGTCGGAATGCTCCGTGCAATTCGATCCGGTGGGCAAGACGAAATTCGTTTCGTCGTGCGATATTGCGAAGAGCACGCTTGCGGCGGCGGGCGTACCCTATGCCAATGAAGACGCTGCGTCGGGGACGTTGGCACATATCCGTATCGGGTCTGCGGACATCGCAAGTTTCGACGGGCACAGCATGGCGGGCGCCGATCTGACGGCCGCGAAAAAGAAATTCGATGCCGATCTGAAAGCGGTCCTCAAGCAGCAGGGTTATCCGCTCACGGCCGACACCGCGAAGATCGATTTTGGACGTGCGTTGCTGATCCTTCTGCTGTTCATGACGGCGGCAGCCGCACTCTATGGGCCGCAGGCGGCCGCGCTGGTCGAACTGTTCCCGACGCGCATCCGCTACTCGGCGCTGTCGCTGCCGTATCACATCGGCAATGGCTGGTTCGGCGGGTTCCTTCCCGCGACCGCGTTCGCCATCGTCGCGGCGACAGGCAACATCTATGCGGGGCTGTGGTATCCGACCGGGATTGCGTGCATCGGCTTTCTGGTAACGCTGTTATTCCTGCCGGAAACACGGGGACGGGACATTTCGCTCTGATCGTCGCGCCTGTTTTGCTGGCGATTGCGAGTAGCGATGGATAGGATCGCGGCCGTCCCGCCGTCCGCGGGCCGTGTCGCGTCCGGAGAGAATATGATTGCCAACAAGGTCAAGCTGGTCGTCTGGGATCTGGACGAGACCTTCTGGCAAGGCACGCTCAGCGAGGAGGGCATCGTCCCGATCGCGCGCAACAGCGAGATCGTGCGCGAGCTTTCGACGCGCGGCATCATCAATTCGATCTCCTCGAAGAACGACTATCAGCAGACCAAGGCCAAGCTGATCGAACTCAATATCTGGGACTACTTCGTGTTCCCCAGCATCAGCTTCGGCCCCAAGGGCAAAGCTGTCTCCGAGTTGATCGAGGCCGCGGCGCTGCGCGCCGAGAACGTCCTGTTTCTCGACGACAATCCGATGAACTTGGAAGAGGTGAAGTTCTTCAATCCCGGGATCATGACCAGTCATCCGAAAGATGCGCTTGAGGGATTGCTCGATCATCCGAATCTGAAGGGCAAGCCGGATCCGGAGCTGACCCGTCTGAAGCAATATCGCTTTCTGCAGGACAAGTTCGAAACGCGCAGCGCGAGCACGCTGTCGAACGAGGAATTCCTGCGCGAAAGCAATATCCGCATCCAGATCGATCACGACATCGACGCGAATCTCGAGCGCGTCGTCGAGCTCATCAACCGCACCAACCAGCTCAATTACACCAAGCAACGTCTCGAGACGCCGGAGACACTCGCCGAATTTCGTGAACAGCTGAATGCCTTCGGCTACTACGCGGGTTGCGTGCGCGCGGTCGACAAGTACGGCGACTACGGCCTGATCGGGTTTTTCCTGATGCAGCGCCGCGCGAAGTTCAAGCGGCTGGTGCATTTCGCGTTCTCGTGCCGCACGATGAACATGGGCATCGAACAGTATATCTATGAAATGCTCGGCAAGCCGGACATCGAGATCGCCGAGCCCGTGTCGTATGGGCTTGAGACGCATGCGGCGATCGACTGGATCCGCACCGGCGATCAATCCTCCGGACCCGCGAACGGCAACGACAAGCCGCTTCTCCTCGTCGGCGGCTGCGATCTGATGCAGGTTGCCAATTACTGCAGCTCCAACCGGATCGAATTCGTCAACACCGTCCAGAACGACATCATGGTGCGCTACGACGATCCCGGCTTCATCGCCGGCGACCGCGAAGCGATCCGCGAGTCCAAAAGCATCCGCAAGATTCCCTGCTGGACCTACGAAGACACCGTGCGTTTCGATGCGGCGCTCGCGACATCGCAACTCATCCTCATTTCGATGTGGACCGCGATGTCCGGCAAATATCTCATGGCCGACGGCAATGTGCTGCTGCGCCAGGGCAAGGAGAGGCTGAACAAGATCAAGGCCGACAACCCGAAGGTTTTTCGCAAGCGCTTCGAAGAGATGTCCTACTCACCGTCGCAAAAGCTCGATCTGGTCGAACGCTCCTATGATTGGGTGCGCGACAGGATCCGCAGCGACTGTCATGTGTTCGTGCTCGGCGTTCACGAAGTCGAGCAGGGTGCGGAGGGCAAGAAGGCCATGTTCAACGCGCATGCGCGGGCCTATTGCGAGCGCTACCCCGGCCGGTTCCACTTTGTCGATCTGAGCCCGATCATCACGCCGGACAAGATGGAAGACGCACGGCATTTCTCGCGCGAAGGGTATTTCGCGCTCGCGCGTCACATTCTGTCATTGGCGGAGGCGCAGCCGGAATTGCTGCGTCAGGTGTCCTAGCCCTTCACGTCGAGCGGGACGCCGGGCTCGTTCTTGGACGCATGGATCACCAGCGCGGTCTTGACGCTGGCGACGTTCTTTTCCGCGGTCAGTGTCTCGGTGATGAAGGTCTGAAAGCCCGACAGATCTTTCGCCACGCACTTCAGAAGGAAATCCACTTCGCCCGACAGCATGTGGCACTCGCGGACGGCCGGCCATGCGCGCACGCGCTCTTCGAAATGTTTCAGATCGTGGTCGTTCTGGCTGGCGAGACCGACGAAGACAAATCCCATGACTTCGAAGCCCAGCGACTTGCCGTCGAGATCGGCGTGATAGCCCTTGATGAAGCCTGCCTTCTCCAGGGTGCGCATGCGGCGCAGGCAGGGCGGGGCGGTGATCTTGGCGCGGCGCGACAGCTCGACGTTGGTGATGCGGCCATTGGCCTGCAACTCGGAAAGGATGCGCATGTCGATGGAATCGAGCTTGTGATGCTCCACGTGGTCACCTTGGGTAAAGAAAAACGCGTTGGGTTTTAACTCCGGAACGCCCCTTTGAGCAATAATATTTCTGTGTCCGGGTGTGTCCAAAAACGAGTCGGCGCCTTCCGCCGAAACCTGCCTACTAACTAGGCACAAGCGCCTGTTTAAATTAACGAATTTGTGACGCTTGACGTTTCAGCCCCCGCTCCCGATATCAGCGGTACATCAGCCGAGGGGCGCGTTTTTCGGGGGGCCGCAGAGGTCATCCGTCGCGATTTGCTCTCTGCTTTCGGGAGAGCGTCCTTGCATTCCAAAGTCGTCATTCTGGGAAGTGGGCCGGCGGGATGCACCGCCGCCGTCTATGCCGCGCGCGCGATGCTCGAGCCGACGCTGATCGCGGGCATCCAGCCCGGCGGCCAGCTCACCATCACCACCGAGGTCGAGAACTATCCGGGTTTCGCGGAGGCGATTCAGGGCCCGTGGTTGATGGAGCAGATGCAGGCGCAGGCAGCCCATCTCGGCACCAAGATGATCCAGGACACGATCGCGTCCGTCGATCTGTCGCGTCGCCCGTTCACGCTGACCGGCGATGGTGGTGAGAAATACACGGCAGACACGCTGATCATCTCGACCGGCGCCTCGGCGAACTGGCTGGGTCTGCCGACCGAATCGAAATTCCAGGGCTTCGGTGTCTCGGCCTGCGCGACCTGTGACGGCTTCTTCTATCGCGGCAAGAAGGTTGCGGTCGTCGGCGGCGGCAACACCGCGACGGAAGAGGCACTCTTCCTCACCAACTTCGCGGACAAGGTCACGCTGATCCATCGCCGCGACTCGCTGCGTGCGGACAAGACCAACCAGGCGCGCGTGATGGCGAACAAGAAGATCGATTGCCTGTTCGACCATGAAGTCGTGGAAGTGCTGGGCACGGAAGAGCCAAAAGGCGTCACCGGTTTGACCTTGCGCAACACGGTTACGGGGACCGCGCGTCAGCTCGATGTCGACGGGCTGTTCATTGCCATCGGCCATTCGCCAGCGACGTCGCTGTTCAAGGGCCAGGTCGAGATGGACGAGAGCGGCTACATCAAGACCGCGCCGGACTCGACACATACCAGCGTCGCGGGTGTGTTCGCGGCCGGCGATGTGAAAGACAAGGTTTTCCGGCAGGCCGTAACGGCTGCGGGAATGGGCTGCATGGCAGCGTTGGAAGCGGAGAGGTTTCTGGCCGGCGGGCATTGAAACACACATGTGGCCGGAGGCCACCGAAATAGAATGTCACGAAGTTTGCGTTGAGGCTGGGGGGCTTTAACGGGTAGGGCAACGTTATGGATTGGGACAAACTTCGGATTTTCCACTCGGTCGCGTCCGCGGGTAGTTTCACACACGCAGGACAGATGCTGACGCTGAGCCAGTCGGCCGTTAGCCGCCAGATCAGCGCCCTCGAAGAAGAAATCACCACACCACTGTTTCAGCGGCACGCGCGCGGGCTCACGCTCACGGATGAGGGCGAGATGCTCTACGCCGCGGTGAGCGATGTGCTCACGCGGCTGGCGCAGGCGGAAGAAGCGCTGAAGAACGTGCGCGAGGCGCCGCGCGGCGTGCTCAAGATCACGTCCAGCCACGGCATCGGCACGTACTGGCTGGTGCCGCGTCTCGATGAGTTCCTGAAGGAATGTCCTGAGGTCGAAGTCCATCTGGTGATGGAAGACCGCGAACTCGATCTCACCCAGCGCGAGGCCGATCTCGCGATCCGCATGCGTGCGCCGGTGCAGGCGGATCTGATCCAGCGCAAGCTCTTCACCGTGCATTATCACATGTACGCGACGAAGGATTATCTGGAGAAGTGCGGCACGCCGCGGACCATGGAGGATGTCGGCGATCACACCATCGTCGCCTATGGCGAGACCGCCGCGCCCGAGATCCGCGAGATCAACTGGCTGCTCGAGGCGACACGCCGGAGCCTCAGCTGCAAAGGCCGCGTCATCCGCATCAACAATGTGACGGGAATTCTGTCCGCCGCGCTTGCCGGCATCGGTCTCGCCGCGATCCCCGACTACGTGGCGGCCGAACACAAGGAGCTCGTGCGCGTGTTGCCGGATGTTCCGGGGCCGAGCTTCGATGTGCATCTGGTGTACGCGGATGCGCTGCGTCAGGCCAAGCGGGTCGCAGCGTTCCGCGACTTCCTCGTGCGTTCGGCGAAGGACTGGAAATACTGAAAACGACTGCGGCGCCCGAAGGCGCCGCAGCTATTACCGTATGTCTCAGTGCTATAGCGGCGATGCGCCTTTCGGAAGCTTCGGCAGGGCCGCGTGCTTCGGCGCCGATGTCTTGGCGTCGCCGTAGCGCAGGAACTTGCCGGGCGCGACGTGGATTTCCCGCACTTCGACGGTGATCGCCTTCGTTCCGATACTCGGGCACTTGTTGCCGAGGGTGCAGTAGACATAGGACCCCGCGTCGGACGACACCGCAATCAGGCCGGCCTTGTTGACG
Organism: Rhizomicrobium sp.; assembly: GCA_035502175.1. GTDB lineage: Bacteria > Pseudomonadota > Alphaproteobacteria > Micropepsales > Micropepsaceae > Rhizomicrobium. The sequence goes on along the minus strand of DATJUS010000063.1, from coordinate 74,101 downwards.
CCCCAGGCCTGTGTGAACGACGCGGCGTTGGGATCGTCGATCTCGACGAATTTGGCCTTGTCGATATCGTACGAGAAGCTGTGCACGATGCCGCCTGAATCTTCCCACTGGCCGCTCGCAATGTTCTTGTCGTTCAGTCCTTCGAACACCGTGTAGACCTCGGTCGCGTCAGGATAGGTGATTGCGCTCGTGGTACCGCCCTGTTGGACCGTGCCGACCTGCAGGCCTGAATCCTGATCTTGATAGAAGCCGACGATCACGCCGCTTTTGTTCACGCCGCGCTCACCGGTGTAGACCGAAGTGAACGGCGTCGTCACTTTGCTTTGCCATTTTCCTTTCTGGCCGAGCATGCCGAATACGGTGCCGCTGCCGCCAGTGTCGCAGTAGTCGCCGGCGAAGACGCCCTTGGAGTCGATGCCCTGCGCGATGCCGGCAAGTTTCGTCTTGCCCTTCTTGACGGCCTTGGGCGGTTTGCCGCCCTTCATCGTCCACTCCTCGAAATCACAGTGAATGCCGTCGTTGTTCGCAAAGCCTGTGATGACACTGCCGTCTCCGCTGATTCCGCGCGCCTGCGTGAATCCGCTGATGTCGTAGTCGAACGACGTGTAGTTGCCGTCCAGCGTTCCGTAGAAGCCGTGTGTGACGCCACTGCTGTCGATGTAGCTTCCGACGACCGTGTTGTTGTCGTCGGCGATGCCCGTCAACGTCGTCGTCGTGGCGCCGGGATACGGTATGATCGGAATGAGCTGTCCTTTTTTGGCTTCCGCTCCGCTCGCGATGAGCAGAGCGGCGGACATGCCGAGTGCAAATTTGAGACTTACGCGCATTGGGTTCTCCTGTTGACTGGAAAAGCCCTCCGACTGTGGAGAGCGTAGCGACCGTGGTTCGCGACGGTCAACGCGCGGGCAAATCTTCAGCCCCCCAAAAAAGGTCTTTTTGCGAGAACGGTTCGCAGTCTTGAAATGAGTTCCCCGTCACCCCATCTCATTTGAGCAGGCATTGTTCCCCCCAACAATGCCAGCATCGCGGGAAACCCTCCTTCCGCGAACCGACCCGGCGCTGCGTATCGGCGCCGGGCGGGCTGCGCCCCCAAGGTGGGCGCCCAAGGAAAGTCGCCGGAGCGTCCCCCCACGCTCCGGCGATTTCTTTTTAGGCAGCTGCCTTTCTTGTCGCCACGACCTGATCGGCAAGCTTGCCGCTCAGTTCCGCAAGATGGTCGAAGGCCATCTCGAACGTTCCCACGCCCTGCGTCAGCGATCTGAGATCGATGATCAGGTCGGAGAGTTCCGACAGCGGCATCTGCGCCTCGACCGTATCCCAGCCTTTCCAGCCGTCGCGTGAATCGAAGCCCATCAGCTGTCCGCGGCGTCCGCTGACGATCTGGTTGACCTTGGCGGTCGCCTCGCTCGGCACATGGATGCGCACATGCATGATGGATTCGAGCAGCACCGGCGCGCAGTTGGGCATGCCTTCCTGCATCGCGATGCGCGCCGCGGTCTGGAACGCGGCGTCCGAGGAATCGACCGCGTGATAGGAGCCGTCGACCAGCGCGACGGACACATCCACCACCGGGAACCCCAGCGGTCCGCATTTCAGATAGTCGACGACGCCTTTCTCGACCGACGGAATCCACTGCCGGGGAACGACGCCGCCTTTGACCTGATCGAGGAAGGTGAAGCCGCTGCCGCGCGGCTGCGATTTGATCTCGATGATGACATCGCCGAACTGGCCATGACCGCCGGATTGCCGCTTGTGACGGCCGTGCTGCGTGACGCCCTTCTTGATCGTCTCCTTGTACGGCACGCGCGGGCGATGGGTGATGAGCTTGAGGCCGTATTTGCTTTGCAATTTTTCCACCGCGACCTTCAGATGGATTTCGCCCTGACCCTCCAGCGCCATCTCCTGCAATTCGGCGTTCTGGTCGAAATGCAGGGACGGGTCTTCCTCGCGCAGCTTGGCGATCGCCGCCGTCAGCTTCACTTCGTCCTTGCGATCCGCCGCCTCGATGGCGAGGCGGTAGACGGGGATGAGATGCTCGATCTTCTGTTGTGCCGGCGCCTTCTTGCCGAGCGACAGCGTGCTGCCAGTTGTAACGCCTTCGAGGCGGGCAAGCGCGACGGTATCGCCTGCCTGCGCTTCGCTGAGCTTGGTCTGGGCATCGCCTTTCAGTGCGAGAATGCCGCCGACACGCGCGTCGCCGCCGTCATGGGTGTGCAGCACGGCGCCGTCCTTCAGCGTTCCGGACATCACGCGCGCCAGCGAGAGCTTGCCGCCGTGACTGGAATGATAGGTCTTCAAGACCTGAACCAGCGTGTCGCCGGGCGGCAAACCCGCGCGCGCGGCCGCCGCGCTCACACCGGGCACTTCGTGACGGAGCGCTTTCAGCAAACGCTCGACGCCGAGATCGCTTTCGCCGGAGCCGAGAAGGGCAGGAACGATCAGCCCTTCCGCCAATTCGCGGGAAAGATCGGCGCACACTTCATCGCGCGGCGGTTCGACGTCGGAGAGGAGTTCCTCCATCAGGTGCTCGTCATAGTCGGCGAGCTTCTCCAGCATCGCGAAGCGTTCGGCTTTCTCCGTATCCTTGTCCTTGATGTCGACGAGTTCGGCGGCTGCGCCCTTGCGATAAATCCACGCGCGTTCAAGCGCGAGATCGACGAAGCCGGTCACTGCGGTGCCATCGACCAGCGGGATCTGACGCACGAGCAACGGCGTGTCGCTGACCTCACGCAGCATCTCGAGCAGGTCGCGCACCTGGCCGCTTGCCTTGTCGATCTTGTTCACGAACAGAAGGTGCGGAATTTTCAGATCGTCGAGCCGCTTCAGATAGGGCTTCAGCATCTGCATCTTCGCCGCTTCCGGCTCGCACACGACGACGGCCGCATCGATGCCGGGAAGAACGTTCAGCGTGTCCTGCAGGAATTCGATGGAGCCGGGGCAGTCGAGAAAGGTGAAGCTCTCATCCAGATATTTGGTCGTCGCGCAATTGACCTCGACGCTCATCTGCCGGTCGCGCGCTTCGGGGCTTGAATCGCCGACCGTATTCTTCTGTGCGACGGCGCCTTTACGCTGGATCGCACCGGTGGCAAAGAGAATGCTTTCCAGCAACGTCGTCTTGCCGCTGCCGTAGGGTCCTACCAGGGCCACAGTGCGTGGCCCTCTTCCTCCATTGGACATGATCGCCTCCATCACCCTTACTCAAGGATGTCGAGGCGCGGCGGGCGTCTTCTTCCCAAGGCTTTGGGCGGCGTCACGCGCCCCGCATTGTCCGGTAATGCTCGCGCCGTTGGTGGCGGCTGGCAAGGCAAATGTTGTTTTGCGTCGGTGAAAGTTTCGCGCGAGCGGCTACTGCCAGAAAAGCGGCAGCAGCGCCGCCGTGCTCACGAGCGTCGCGTTGTGGGCCGCGTGCACGGCAAACGGTTCCCAGAGCGAGCGGAATCTGAGCGCCAGCGTTGCATTCACCAACCCGACGGTCGCGATCATGCCGGTATAGACCCAGCCGTCGGCGCCGGGGTGGGACACGAACCGGAAATGCACGAGTGCGAAAAGCACGGCGCTGATGACGGCGGCGAGCGGCACGAACATCTTGCGCTTCAGCCAGCTCAGCAGGATGCCGCGAAAGTAAAATTCCTCGACGAACGGCGCCACCAGCGCGATGGACAGCAGGCCGAGCGGAAGATTTGCAGGCGACTGCGGCAGCATCGACCGCTCGCCGGGCGTCTCGTGAAATGTCACGATCGAATGGCGCATCAATTGCACGTTCACCACCATCGTTGCGACGGCCAGGATCACACCGCCGAGCAAGGCAAACAGAATTGCTGTCCATTCCACGGAGCGATAGCGCGCGACCATGGCGCCATCGCAAACGCGGCGTGCGACGCGCCAGACGAAGAACAGGACGACGAGATCCATGCTGATGAGCATGATCTGCTTGCCGACAAAATCTTTTCCGGGGTTCGAGAGGAAATACAGAAGGACCGAATTCGAATGCCCGGTGTGCCGGTTCATCGACATCGCCGCCGCGATGGCTATGCCCGCCAGTCCGATCCAGACCAGAATTGCCTCAAGCGGAACGAACAAGTCCTGCCAGCGGACAAATTCCCCCTTGCGCCAGGAGCCGGACTCCTGGGTACTTTCCACATCCGACATGAACGCCCCCGCGCAACCGGGAGATGCTAGCCGAGCGCGGACGCCAAAGCGAACTGGATCGGATGTTTACCGCAAATTCCCACAGAACCGCTGGATACGGCGGCAGGCTTCTTCGAGATTTGCGTTCGACGTTGCGTAGGACACGCGGAAGAACGGCGACAGGCCGAACGCGGCGCCGTGCACGGCGGCGACGCCTTCGCTTTCCAGCAGCTCGGTGACGAAGGTCTCGTCGTTCGCGATCGTCTTGCCCTCGGGCGTCGTCTTGCCGATCAGTTTGGCGATCGACGGATAAACATAGAACGCGCCTTCCGGCTTCGGGCATTCGATGCCGTTGCACTGGTTCAGCATCGAGACGACGAGATCGCGGCGCTCCTCGAACACCTTCTGGAATTTCGGGATGAAATCCTGCGGGCCGTTCAGCGCCTCGACGCTCGCCCATTGCGAGATCGACGACGCATTCGATGCCGACTGCGATTGCAGTTTCGACAGCGCTTTGATCAGCGGCTCCGACGTGCCGCAATAGCCGATGCGCCAGCCCGTCATCGCGTAGGCCTTCGAGACGCCGTTCATGGTGAGCGTGCGGTCGTAGAGCTTCGGCTCGACCTGCGCGATGGTGTGATACTTGAACCCGCCATAGACGAGATGTTCGTACATGTCGTCGGTCAGCACCCACACCTGCGGATGCTTGAGCAGCACATCGGCGAGCGCCTGCAATTCGTCGCGCGTGTAGCACGCACCCGTCGGATTGCACGGCTGATTCAGGATCAGCCATTTCGTCCTCGCGGTGATCGCGCCGGCAAGCGTATCGGGACGCAGCTTGAAGCCGTCGGCGAGCCTGGTTTCCGGCAGCACCGGCTTTCCGCCCGCGAGCAGAACGATATCCGGATAGCTCACCCAGAACGGCGCGGGGATGATGACTTCATCGCCGGTATTCAGCGTCGCCATCATCGCGTTGTAGACAATCGCCTTGCCGCCCGGCGCGACGAATGTCTGCGCCGGCGTATAGTCGAGCCCGTTCTCGCGCTTGAACTTTCCCGAGATCGCCTTGCGCAACTCGGGGATGCCTCCGACCGCGGTGTATTTCGTTTCGCCGCGTTTGATGGCGGCAATCGCGGCTTCCTTGATGTTGTCGGGCGTGTCGAAATCCGGCTCGCCCACGCCGAGGCTTATGACGTCACGGCCCGCCGCAACGAGATCGCGCGCCTTCTGGGTCGCGGTGATGGTGGGCGAGGGCTGGATGCGGTTCAGCGCATCGGAGAGAAAGCCCTTGGGCAGTGGGTTCGACATGTCTTTGCGGGCTCCCGCCGCCGATTCCGTGGCGATTAGGGGGATGACCTATCAACCGGGGGCGGGAGGAACAAGGGAAAATGCCCCACTTTGCTGATTTTCAACCCCGCTAACGCTAATCTGCAGGCCAGCCCAGCGAGTCTCCCCATGCGTCCTCTGGCCCTGATCTTCCTGGCGGCACTGACGCTGCTGTCCTGCTCGCGCGCCACCCCGCCGGCAGGCAAGTGGGAAGGCACTTATGAAACCGACGACACCATGATCGCCGCGCGCCTCGAGATCGGCACGGATGGACTGGTGAAGGTGAGCGCGCCGGACCTCCTCAACATCGGCGCCACGCCGGCGGACCAGCGCGGCAGCATGCGCGAACAGCTCGCAGGTGATCTTGCGGGAGGATGGGGCGATGTCGTGCCGCGCAAGATGGATTTCGACGGCGAGACCTTCCGCAAGCCCGGCGGTATCGCACCGCAAATGATCTGGAAGGCGAGCAAGAAGCAGATGTGGCTCGTGGTCTATATCGGCACGCAACCGTCGATACGGATCCCGATGCGCGAAGTCGGCGATTTCAGCGACAATCCGTTTGGCGGCTGATTACCATTTGTGAACCACGAAGAACGCCGCCAGCGCGAGGAAGACGAACGCGACAGCGTGATTCCAGCGCAGCGCTTCGCCGAGATAGGTCGTGGAAAAGATCGCGAACACGGCGAGGGTGATGATCTCCTGTATCGTCTTGAGCTGTGCGGCCGTGTAGTAGCGATAGCCGAAATGGTTCGCCGGCACTGCGAGGCAGTATTCGACGAACGCGATGCCCCATCCTGTCAGGATCAAAATCCAGAGTGGTGTGTTCGGATAGCGCAGCTGTCCGTACCACGCGAAGGTCATGAAAATGTTGGAGCCGCAGAGCAGCAGGATCGGCGCAATCGCGGCCCAGTTCATCGTCAAGCCTCACGTGAAAGTGTCTGTCGGACGGAGTTTCCGCCAAGTGCCGTCGTGGACCAAGGGGGCACCCGCTGGTAAATTGTGGCGGGAATTCTGAGGACATCGCCATGCTCGCGAAAGTGCTCTCCGCGGCTGCTTGCAGCACCGTTGCGCTCTTCACATGGACCGGCGTTCATGCGGCCGTGACCGTGCTGGGCAGCGGTCCGGCGCAGGAGTGTTTTCAGGCGGCCGAGTTCGGCGGCGAACCCAACGCAGGCATCGACAAATGCACAGAGGCTTTGGACACGATCCTGACACCGCGCGATCGCGCCGCGACCCTGGTCAATCGCGGTGTGCTTCGCCTGTCGCTCCATCAGGACGACCGCGCGCTCGGCGACATCGATTCCGGAATCGCGATTGCACCGGATCTCGCCGACGCGTTTGTCGATCGCGGCGCGGTATCGATCGCGCTCGGCCATTATGCGGAAGCACTCGAAGATCTGAACAAAGGTATCGCGCTGGGACCGCATCGCCCGCAGGTCGCGTATTACGACCGCGCGATCGTGTTCGAGCAGCAGGGCGATATTCGCGCCGCGTACAACGATTACAAGAAAGCGCTCGATATCGAACCCGGTTTCGAACCGGCGGCGAAGGAGTTGAAGCGCTTCCGCGTCGTGGAAAAAACCAACGGCGCGTGAGCGCGACAAAATTGTAATGCGATTTTCGTCGCGACCCCTGTTTGGGTGGCCGCACCGGCGACATACCGTTACAATTTGCACGGCTTTGTATACTTCCATCGTAAGAGTGCGGGTTTCACATTAGAGCTCGGTCGTACCTCCTCGGCGTTCCCCAATGATGGGTGCGGCTTAAGGGCGGTCGGGCTCGCTTCGGTGCCCCCACATCGAATCAATGGTCCGGCCGCCCAATTCCTTCCAAACCGGTCAGAGATTTAAGTTGTCGCAGACCCGAAAACGGGATTATTGCGGGCTTGTCTTCCTTATTTGGGCCTCTATCTAAGGGATGATCCCTATCCATTGCCGTGATTTGAGCGAGTTGTTCCCATGAAAGCGCTATTGCGTAACTCGGTTTTTGTGATGTCCGGACTGGCGGTTGCCGCCTGTTCAACCGATCCTCCCCAGGCGCTCAAGCCGACCGAAATGCCGTCGGCCTTCACGGCGCCGATGACCAAGAGCAGCCAGGTCTGGCCGACCGCCGACTGGTGGACCGGCTTCGGCAGCGCGGAGCTGACCGACCTGGAAGTCACCGCCCAGCAGCAGAACAACGATCTCGCCGCGGCCGTGGCGCGCGTCGTTCAGGCGCGGGGCAACACCGGCCTCGCGGCTTCGGCGCTGTTTCCCGCCGTCGACCTGGAAGGCACGGCGCAGCGCAACGGGTCGAAGGTCCCGTTCACGACGACGGGCGGCGGCGGATCGCACACGACCGGCAGCGGCCCGACGACAATCAGCGGGACGCATGGCGTCGCGGTCAACACCTTCGGCGTCTCGCTGAACGCAAGCTATGAACTCGATTTCTGGGGCCTCGCGCAGGACAATCTGCGCGCCGCCCAATACAACGCGCGTTCCGCTCTCTACGCGCAACGCGTCGAAGCACTCACCGTCACCTCCGATGTCGCGAACACCTATCTCGACGTGCTCGCGCTGCGCGACCGCATCCAGATCGCCAAGAACAACGTCGATGCCGCCAAGCGCATTCTCGCCATCACGCAGGCGAAGGTGACGAACGGCGTTGCGTCCAACCTCGATCTCGCGCAGCAGAGTGCGATCCTCGCCGGCGTCGAAGCGTCGATCCCCGCCCTGGAAGAGCAGGAGCGCGAGGCGCGCTATGCACTGGCCGTTCTCATAGGCCGTGCGCCGGAAGGTTTTGACGTGAAGGCCAACACCATCTCCGGCGTTTCGGCGCCGGTGGTGCAGCCGGACATGCCGGCCTCGCTGCTCGTGCGTCGTCCGGACATCGCGGCGGCGGAAGCCAATCTCGTCTCCGCGCACGCCAGCGTCGATGCCGCGCGCGCCGCGTTCCTGCCGGCCATCGGGCTCACGGGTTCGGGCGGTTTCACCAATCCGGCGATCGGTTCGCTGTTCAATCCGGAAAGCCTCGCCTGGAGCGTCGGCGCATCGCTGCTGCAGACGATCTTTGACGGCGGCGCGAAGACCTCGCAGCTCGACGTCAACAAGGGCCGCGAGATGGAGCTGGTCGCCGATTACCGCGGCACCGTGTTCAACGCGCTGTCCGACACCGAAAGTGCGCTCGGCCAGGTGACGAGCCTCGCCACGCAGGAGCAGTTCACCACCGAGCAGGTGAAGAACGCCGCCGAAGCGTTCCGCATCTCCGAGCTGCAGTATCGCGAAGGCGTCGCCGATCTTCTCGCCGTGCTGCAGACGCAGCAGACGCTGTTCACCGCGCAGGACACGTTGGTGCAGGTGAAGCTCGCCCGTCTCCAGGCCGATGTCAGTCTCTACCGCGCGCTCGGCGGCGGCTGGACCATCGACCAGGACAAGGACCAGCCCACCCGCAACGACTTCAACCCTCTGCCGATCCCGCTCTAAAAGTCCTCCCCCGTTTTAGGGGGGAGGTGCCGAGCGGAGCGAGGCGGAGGGGGCCCTCTCCGTCACGCGCGACTGATGTCGCGCGCGCCACCTCTCCCGTAAACGGGAGAGGATTTTACGTGTGCCCTAATACGCGGTGTGGCGTGTAGGGCGCTGACAGCGCCTTTGTCTCTTCCTCATTGAGTTCGAGCGAGGCAGCGGCGATCGCGTCGTCGAGATGCTGCATCTTTGAAGCGCCGATGATCGGGGCGGTGACGCCCTTGCGCGACAGCAGCCAGGCGAGCGCGACCTGCGCATTCGGGACGCCGCGTTTCTCCGCGATGTCGCTGACGGCATCGACCACCGCGAAGTCGCTCTCCTGATAGTACATGTTGTGCGCGATATCGTCGGTTTTCGCGCGCGCCGTTTCACCTTTGTCCTGCCGGCGGCGATTACCGGCCAGGAAGCCGCGCGCGAGCGGGCTCCACGGGATGACGGCGATGCCCTGATCACGGCAGAGCGGCAGCATCTCGCGCTCTTCCTCGCGGTAGATGAGATTGTAGTGGTTCTGCATCGACACGAACCGCGTCTTGCCCATCTTCTCCGTGGTCGAGAGATATTTCGCGAACTGCCACGCATACATCGACGACGCGCCGATGTAGCGCGCCTTGCCGGCCTTCACGACATCGTGCAGCGCCTCGATGGTTTCCTCGATCGGCGTCGCCGGATCGAAGCGGTGGATCTGGTAGAGATCGACATAGTCGGTGCCCAGCCGCTTCAGGCTGTTGTCGATGGCATGCAGGATGTGTTTGCGCGAAAGGCCGCCTTCCAGCGCCGACGATCCCATCGGGAAGAAGACTTTCGTGGCGAGTACATAGGTCTCGCGGCTGCCCGCGAATTCCCTCAGCGCCCGGCCCGTCACCTCTTCGCTGACGCCCATAGAGTAAACGTCGGCGGTGTCGAAGAAATTGATCCCGCCTTCGACCGCGCGCCGGAAGAACGGTTTGCTTTCCTCCTCGCCCAGAATCCACCCGCGCCACTTCGATGACCCATACGTCATGCAGCCGAGGCAGAGGCGGCTGACCTTCAATCCGGTATTGCCGAGTGAAACCTTGTCCATGGCGAGTTCCCTGTTGCTCTGAAGATAGTTTACGGCGCGCGCTACGTGGTGCACAGCACCATTGCGTATGGTTTCCGTTGTCGCCGTTAAGCTCACCGCTTAATCTTTCCACAATGATTCGCTGTGCGGCGGGGGCGCTTCACGGCAGAGATCGGGCGAGGGGAGGCACCATGCCTGCACGCAGACTTCGCGGTCGTATCCGCGGCACGAAACCACGCACCCATCTGTTCGTTCCGTTTCGCCGCATCAAGCAGAAGACGGCGAGCAAGTTGCCGTCGCGTCGCCGTTCGCGCGCACGCATCTGATTGCACGGTACATCGCCGACCGTCACAATGGCGCGTCGAGGAACGCGCTTTGCCGAGCTTCAATTTCATTCCCTACGATCTTCCGCCGGAAGCCAGCGCGCTTCGCGGTGAGGTGCGCGCGTGGGTGAAAGACGCACTCGGTGACATGCCGGCGGCGGAACGTTCGCGGTCGTGGTCCGGCGGCAGCCGCGCATTTAGCAAAGGATTGGGCGCGCGCGGCTGGATCGGCATGACATGGCCGAAGAAGTATGGCGGCCATGAGCGCAGCTATGCCGAACGCTATGTGGTGATCGAGGAATTGCTCGTCGCCGGCGCGCCTGTGTCTTCGCATTGGGTGGCGGATCGTCAGAGTGGGCCGTTGCTTCTGCGTTTCGGCACGGAAGAACAACGTCAGACATTGCTGCCCAAAATCGCGAGCGGCGATCTGTCGTTCTGCATCGGCATGAGCGAGCCGGGCTCCGGCTCCGATCTCGCCAGCGTGCGTACACGCGGACGCAAGGTCGACGGCGGCTGGAAAGTGTCGGGGCAGAAGATCTGGACCTCCGGCGCGCAGAGCGCGGACTGGATGATCGCGCTGGTGCGCACCGGCGATGCCGATCAGCGGCATGCGGGCTTGAGCCAATTGCTCGTCGACATGAAAAGCGATGGCCTTACCGTGAAGCCCATCGCCAATCTCACCGGCGAGAGTCATTTCAACGAAGTCTTCTTCGACGATGTCTTCGTGCCGGAGAACCGCCTGATCGGCGCGGAAGGCGGCGGCTGGGCACAGGTCGGCGCGGAGCTCGCTTACGAGCGCAGCGGACCGGAGCGTTATCTCTCCAGTATCCGTCTTCTCCTCGAATTTCTGCGCGTCGTCGGCGACAAGCCGAGTGAGGTCGAGCGTCAGCTGATCGGCGCAATGACCGCGCGGATGTGGACGCTGCGCCAGATGTCGCTGTCTGTGATGGGCAAGTTGGTTGCCGGCGAGAACCCGGCTGTCGCTGCAGCGCTGGTGAAGGATCTCGGCACCTCGTTCGAGCAGGATATTCCGCGCGACATTCAGGCGATTGCGCAGTCGGATGACGAAGCATTTCAGCGCACGCTGACTTACTTGTTGCAGACATCGCCGTCCTTCTCGCTGCGCGGCGGAACGCGCGAAATCCTGCGCGGCATCATCGCGCGCGAATTGGGGCTCAGATGAGCGAACTCCGCGCACTGCTGTCCGACACGACCGAACGCGTACTCGGCAGCAATCCAGATTGGGCCGCCGTAGAAGACGCGGGGCTGACGAAAGTGCTCGTGCCGGAAGAGCAGGGCGGTTTCGGCGGCACTTGGGAGGACGCCTACATCGTCGTGCGCGCGTGCGGCGCGCATGCCATCGATCATCCGATCGCCGAAGCCATTCTCGACTCGGCGAATGCGAACGACCGCGATCTCTACAGCGCGATGATCCTCGCCGCGAAGATGGCCGGTGCGCTGAATGCTGCGCTCGATCTTTCGGTGCAGTACACGCGCGAGCGCCAGCAATTCGGCAAACCGCTCGCGAGTTTTCAGGCGATCCAGCAGCAGCTTGCCGTATTCGCGGAAGAAGCGGCCGCAGCCGACATGGCAGCGGCGTCTGCCTTCCGCGCCGCCGATCGCGGCGACGCGTGGCTCGAGATCGCCTGCGCCAAGCTCCGCGCCAACCAGGCCGCACGGATCTCCACCGGCATCGCACACCAGGTCCACGGCGCGATGGGTTTCACGGCGGAATACCGCCTGCAACATCTGACCAAGCGCCTCTGGGCCTGGGGCTCGGAGCACGGCAATGAGCGGCATTGGTCCGATCTGATTGGTGCGCGCATTGCTGCGCGGGGACCTGAGAACTTCTGGCCGGATTTGACGGCATGCTGACGACGGTCGCGATTTTTCGCGATCCATGGGAGGCCCAGCTCCTACGCTCCCGTTTGGAAGCCGATGGCCTCGCGCCGTTCGTTCAGTATTACAACCACATCAGTGCGAAATGGTCTTACGCCTATGCGCTCGGCGGCGTGCATGTGCAGGTCGTGGACGACGAGGTGTCCGAAGCGGGTGCAATCATTGCCCGGATGCGCGCGGGTGCATTGCTCGCCGAGCTTCGTGATGAATTCGGTGAACTCGACGAGCCGCGTTGCCCGAAATGCGGATCGGCGGACTTTCGTCGTCGCGCCTCGATCCCTCAGATCATATTTTCATTTGGCGTGCTGTTTTTGACGGGCGTGCCGGTCCCGCCGGTTCTTGCCCGAGTCTGCCGAGCGTGCGGGAGCCCTTGGGACCCTCCAGTTGCGTCAACCTCCGAGAACTGACATATTGTCAGTTCTAAAGACGGGGTCCCAGATGAACGCGCCTTTCCGTGTCGACCAGCAGGTTCTCGATGTCGCCATCATCGGTGCGGGGTTTTCGGGGCTTTGCATGGCGATCAAGCTCAAGGAGTCCGGCCGCACGAATTTCAAGGTGTTCGAGAAGGCGTCGGACATCGGCGGCACCTGGTTCCTGAACCGCTATCCGGGCTGCGCCTGCGACGTGCCTTCGCATCTCTATTCGTTTTCGTTCGAGCAGAACCCGAACTGGTCGCGCGCCTATTCGCCGGCGCAGGAAATCTGGAAGTACCAAAAGGCGACGGCGGAGAAGCACGGTGTGATGCCGTTCATTCGCTGCAATGCCGAGGTCGCGCGCGCGGAATATGACGACGCGGCACAGCTCTGGCGGCTGACGCTGAAGAGCGGCGAAGAGTTTGCAGCGCGCACGCTGGTCGCGGGCGCGGGCATCCTGCATGTCCCGTTCTATCCGGAGATCAAGGGCGCGGAGACGTTCACCGGCAAGGTGATGCACACCGCGAACTGGGATGACTCTTATGATCTCACCGGGAAACGCGTCGCCGTGATCGGTACCGGTGCGAGCGCGGTGCAGCTTGTCCCTGGCATCGCGGAGAAGGTCGCGCATCTCGATCTCTATCAGCGCACGCCCGGCTGGGTGATCCCGCGCATGGACTATGCGTTTGCGGAGAAGACGAAATCGCGCTTCGCAAGCATTCCGTTCGTGCAGCGGCTGTGGCGCAATCTGATCTACTGGCGCGCGGAAATGCTCGCCATCGGTTTCACGCGCAAACCGAAGATGGTCGCGAAATTCCAGAAGCTCGCCGAAGACTACATGCAGCACGCGATCCGCGATCCCGAACTGCGCAAGAAGCTGACACCCGACTTCCCACTCGGCTGCAAGCGCGTGCTGATCTCGGATGATTTCTATCCGTCGCTCCAGCGCAAGAATGTGGATGTCATCACCGACCGCATCACCGAGATTCGTCCGAACGGCGTCGTGACCGCGGACGGCAAACTGCGCGAGGTCGACGCGGTGCTCTATGCGACCGGCTTCCGCGTTACCGACTGGCTCAGTCACGTCGATATTCGTGGCAAGGGCGGACGCGAACTCATCAACGACTGGAAAGAAGGCGCGTCGGCTTATTACGGCGTCACCGTGAACGGCTATCCGAACATGTTCCTGCTGCTCGGGCCGAACACCGGCCTCGGCCACAACTCGGTCGTGTTCATGATCGAGGCGCAGGTGCGCTACGCGATGGACTGCATGAAGTGGTTGTGGAACGGTGCCGGCACGATCGAGGTGAAGAAGGACGTGCAGGATGCGTTCAACACCGACCTGCATGAGAAGATGAAGGGCACGGTGTGGATGAGCGGCTGCAAGAGCTGGTACCTCAACGCCAACGGCACCAACTCGACCATCTGGCCGGACTTCACCGTGACCTATTGGTGGAAGACGCACGCGGCCAGCAGGAAGGACTACGACGTCGCGCCTGCGCTGGTGCCCGAGAAGGTCGCGGCCTGATCTGTCTGTGCGGGTGCTGATGCGTTGACGAGCGGGAACGGTTCTTCGGGCACCGGCTTGCCCAGGAACGCGCACAATTCCGGCCAGCCCTGTCCTGCGCAGATGTCGATGTCGAGAAGCTTGTCCTTCGGCTTGTCGGCGAAGAAATTCCGCACGCGCGTCTCGAACGCGCGGTAGCTGTCGCGGATATCCGGCCCTTTGTTGTAGAGCGCGAACTCGATCGCGGCGTCGGCGAACGGGCGCTGTTCGAAGGCTTTCTGGAACGACGGCATGTCGCCCGCCCAGCTGACGCGGCGATGGTGGCTCCAGAACGATTGCGCCCAGTCGTCCACATTGCGCTGCGTGAACACGAACTTTGCATTCGGATAAAGGTGGTACAGCCGCTCGAACTCCGGCGAGACCGAACAGTCCGTGCAGGCGTCGAAAAGATAGAAGTCCGTGTCGGACAGAATCTGGTGCGTCAGCGGATTGGTCCAATGCGCGGTCCACAGGCCGAGATGGGAAAGCGCGATGGCCAGCGATGTCGTGCCCGTGCGTGACAGGCCGATGCCGAATACCCGCGGCTCTGCGAAGCCCTCCGACCGCGGCTTGGCAAGCCGCCGGCGTGCGGCTTCGAGCAGCTTCAGGTTTTCCGCGTCGCGCAACAGCGACGAACGCCGGTCGAAATGCGACACGAATTCCGGAAACCGTTCCATGGCGAGCAGGAGCTTCAGTTCAAGCTCGGCCGCCTCCCGCTGTTCTTCGAAGTTCAGGCGCGAGCGCATCCGGCGCAGATCGGCGAGCAGCGAGCGCCACGACACCGCGCGTTCGCCACGCTCGGTGAAGCGGGGAATGAAGCGGAAGCAGGTATCGATGTCTCTGAGGACCGTGCATTCCTTCTCGAACTTCCGCAGAAGCTCGGCGCCTTCCTCCCACGCACCCAGGGCCGCGAGAAAACGCAGCGTGGGGGCACGGTCCTTTTCGTCGCCGCCGGTCGCGATGTTGTTGAGGACGTAGTCGCGCAGTTCCCGGCGGCGTGCGGTCGGATCGGCAAGGTCGCGGCATGCCTCGATCGCGGTGCGCACATAGAAGATCTTGTACTGACGGTGTTTCGGGAATTCCTCCGAAAGCCGCAGATACAGCGCGTTCGCCTCGGCGAACTGGCCGCTTTCCATAAGCAATTTTGCTTTTTCGCCCGCGATTTCGCGTGCGTTGACGTCCCCCACCATGGACACAGTCTACTATGATTTGTGTGAATGTATCGGGGCAAATCCTGCGCTCAGCGCGCGGAACGATTCATGGATGAGGGTTTCGAAATCGCACTCGGCGTCGAGCTTGCCGGCAAGTTGCAGCACCACGGCGCCGTGCAATGACGCCCAGAAGACATGCCCCATCAGCACCGGGTTCCCGGCAAGCAACCCGGCGTCAACAAGACCGCGGACATAGTCCGTCATCGTGCGGCGTGCGCGCGTCGTTGCCCTGGCAAGTTCCGGATAAGTCGTTTCTTCCGGCTGGGTCATGTCGAACATCAGCTTGTAGGAGGCGGGTTCGCTGAACGCGAAGCGCACATAGGCCTGACCGACCGCACTGCCGCGTTCGCCGGCATCGGCACCGCCGGCGAATGCGCCTTCCAGGGCATCGGCGAAGCGGTCGAACGCTGCGGCACGGACCGCGGCCAGGATCTCTTCCTTGTCCTTGAAGTAGCGGTAGGGGGTCATCGCGCTGACGCCCAGGGCGCCGGCGACTTCGCGCATGGTGAAGCCTTCCCGGCCCTTCTCCGCGAAAATATTGCTGGCCGCCGAGATCAATTTTTCCCGGAAATCCGCCAAATCAGTCGATGTCAGGACGCGCGGCAATGATTTTCTCCCCGTCAGGCCTTGAACCCTCGCGATGCCGTATCATATAAATTTACACAGTAAGAATACCGCGGCAACGGAGGATCGCCATGAATGCTCCCGTTCGGATCAATCCCTATCTTACCGGTAATTTTGCGCCTGTCCGCAGCGAGGACGACTTCGCTGACGTGAAAGTGAAGGGCGAGATTCCGAAAGGCCTTCACGGCTCGTACTACCGCAACGGTCCCAATCCGCAGTTCGAACCGCGCGATCCGAACCATCACTGGTTCGCCGGCGACGGCATGATCCACGCCTTCCATGTCGAGAACGGGAAGGTCTCGTATCGCAACCGCTATGTGCACACGAACAAGTATGTGCTGGAGCGCGAAGCCGGGCGTTCGGTGTTCGGCACCTTCGGCAATCCGATGACGACCGAACCGGCGTTCGTCGGCAAGGACAGCGGCGTCGGCAACACCAACATCGTCTGGCACGCGGGCAAGCTGCTGGCCCTGGAAGAGGGCCACAATCCGTTCGAGATGGATCCGGTCACGCTCGAGTCGCGCGGCTATGTCGACTACGCCGGAAAGGCGATGCGCTTCACCGCGCATCCGAAGATGGATCCCGAAACCGGCGAGATGGTGTTCTTCGGTTATTCGGCGGGCGGCGGTTTCTTCAACGACGATGTCGCCTATGGCGTCGTCGACAAAAGCGGCAAGGTCACGCGCCTCGACATGTTCAAGGCGCCGTATTCCAGCATGATCCACGATTTCTTCGTGACGCGGAATTACGTCGCGTTTCCGGTGCTGCCGTTGAGTGGTTCGCTGCAGCGTGCGATGTCCGGCAAGCCGGCGTTTGCGTGGGAGCCGGACAAGGGTTCGCATATCGGCGTGATGCGCCGCGACGGCGACGTGAGTTCGATCCGCTGGTTCACGACCGATCCCTGCTATGTCTTCCATCCGATGAACATGTGGGAAGACGGCGACAAGATTTATGCCGACGTGATGCAATACGCGAACGCGCCGCTGTTCCCGAACGCGGACGGATCGCCAGGCAAACCGGCCGGTGCGCGTCTGGTGCGCTGGACGTTCGATCTTGCGGACAACACCAACACGATCAAGCAGCAGAAGATCGACGACATGACCGGCGAATTCCCGCGTCTCGATGAGCGCTTCGCGGGGCTCGCCTATCGCCATGGCTATTACGCCGCGAGCTCGACGAACTCCGACAAGATCATCTTCGATTCCATCGCGCATATCGACCACAAGACCGGCAAGCGCGCGATCCATACGTTCGCGGCGGGCGATGCACCCGGCGAGCCGGTGTTCGTTCCGCGCACGGCGGACGCGCCGGAAGGCGACGGCTGGCTGGTGGCCACCGTCTATCGCGGCAACACCGACACCAGCGACTTCGTCGTGTTCGATGCGCAGGACGTGGCCAGAGGCCCCATCGGCGAGGCGCAACTGCCCCGCCGCGTGCCCTTCGGCTTCCACGGCAACTGGCGCCAGGGCTGAATCATTAAACGCCTGAACATTAAATCCCTCGTCCGGAGCTTGTCGGAGGACGAGGGCATCCCCACATCGGTTCTGGTCTAAAGAGGGGTCTTCGCATGGTCCGGCTGTTCAGCGCGTTCAAACCGATCCTGAGCGATTTCCTTTCGACCATCACCTTCGTGGCCGTGTTTGGCTTCACCGACAATCTCGTGTGGGCGATTCTCTCCGGCATGGCCGTCGGCATCGCGCAGATCGTCGTCGAGAAAGTGCGCGGCCGCAAAATCGAGATCATGCAATGGGCGAGCTTTGTGCTCGTGATCGTGCTTGGCTCGGCTTCGCTGATCACGGCCAATCCCGAATTCGCGATGCTGAAGCCCAGCGTCGGCAATTTCGCGATCGGGCTTGTGATGCTGACGCCCAACTGGATGGGCCGCTACTTGCCGCCGATCGTCAAGGAGAACGTCTCGCCGATCGCGCTGATCGTCTGGGGCTATATCTGGGCGGTGCTTGAGATCGGCCTCGCCGCCGCCAATGCGTGGATCGTCTTTGCGTCCGACAAGAAGACCTGGCTCGAATTCAACGCCTTCGTGCCCTACGCGGCGATGATCGCGCTGTTCCTGATCCAGTACTCCTGGCTGCGCATCACCATCGGCCGCACGATCCGCGCACGGACAGCAGCACAAGCCGCCTAGCGCGGCGCGCCGCGAACGCCTAAGGATGCGCCCATGACGACGCTGCTGGGCATCCTGAATATCACCGAGGATTCGTTTTCCGACGGGGGCAAGTTTCTCGACCCCGAGATCGCGCGCGCGCACGCGCTGCGGCTTGCGAAGGATGCGGACGTTATCGATCTGGGCGCGGCGTCGTCGAAGCCGGATGCGAAGCCTGTCACGCCGGACGTCGAGATCGCGCGCATGGCGCCGGTTGTCGCGCTGCTGAAGGAGAATGGTGTCGCGGTTTCCATCGATACTTTCGCGCCGGAAGTTCAGCGCTGGGCCTTGGCGCAGAATGTCGAATATCTGAACGATGTGCGCGGGTTTCCTGATGAAGCGCTCTATCCAGAGCTGGCTGCGTCGTCGGCAAAGTTGATTGCGATGTTTTCGGTTGAGGGCGTCGGCCCTGCCACACGCCTGCATGTTCCCGTCGAGGAGTTGTTCGATCGCATCTCGCGATTTTTCGAACAGCGCATCGCGGCACTCACTGGCGCCGGCGTTGCGCGCGAACGGATCGTCCTCGATCCGGGGATGGGTCTGTTTCTGGGCTCGCATCCCGATGCGTCGTTCACGGTGTTGCGCCAGATCGGCGATCTGAAGAAGCGGTTCGCGTTGCCGGTGCTGATCTCGGTGTCGCGCAAGTCGTTCCTGCGCAAGCTGGTCGGCCGCGAGGTGCCGGACATTGGCCCCGCGACCCTGGCCGCCGAACTTTATACCGTCCGCCAGGGGGCGGACATGATCCGCACGCACGACCCCCGGGCGCTTCGCGACGCTTTGGCGGTTTCCCGGGCTTTAGAGGGCAACAAGGCGTAACCGAGCGTGATTCGGGGACTGGCGCTTTCCGGCTAAGGTTTTGTTATGATTGGGGATAGAGGATAGAAATCCCGCCCCATTTTGAGGTTCTCATGGCCAATTCCCGCAAGCTGTTCGGCACCGATGGGGTGCGCGGGCTCGCCAACAAATTCCCGATGACGCCGGAAGTGGCGATGAAGGTGGGTATGGCGGCCGGCCGCATCTTTACGCGGGGTGACCATCGCCATCGCGTCGTGATCGGCAAGGACACACGCCTCTCCGGTTACATGATCGAAAGCGCGCTCGTCGCGGGCTTCACGTCCGTGGGCATGGATGTGTTCCAGTTCGGCCCGCTGCCGACGCCTGCGGTGGCGATGCTGACGCGCTCGCTGCGCGCGGACATGGGCGTGATGATCTCCGCCTCGCACAACGCGTTCCACGACAACGGCATCAAGCTGTTCGGCCCGGACGGTGAGAAACTCTCCGACGCGCGCGAACAGGAAATCGAAGCGCTCATGCAGAACGGCCTTGAAGAGGGTCTTGCCGACGCGGGCTCTATCGGCCGCGCAAAGCGCATCGACGATTCCCAGGCGCGCTACATCGAATTCGCCAAGCGCACCTTTCCGCGCAACCATCGCCTCGACGGTCTGCGCATCGTGCTCGATTGCGCCAACGGTGCCGCCTACAAGGTCGCACCGGCTGTGCTGTGGGAGCTTGGCGCCGATGTCGTGACGCTGGGCGTCGAGCCGAACGGCATGAACATCAATCAGGATTGCGGCTCGACCTCGCCGGAAGCGATGCAGGCCAAGGTGCGCGAAGTGCGCGCCGATTTCGGCATTGCGCTCGACGGCGATGCCGATCGTGTCGTTATGGCGGATGAGCAGGGTCGCATCATCGACGGCGACCAGATCCTGGCGCTGATCGCGCGTTCGTGGTCGAAGAACGGCATCCTCAAGGGTGGCGGCGTCGTCGGCACGGTGATGTCGAATGCCGGTCTCGACCGCTATCTGCAAGGGCAGGGTTTGAAGCTTGCGCGCGCGTCGGTTGGCGACCGCTATGTCATCGAGGAGATGAAGAAGGGCGGCTTCAACGTCGGTGGCGAGCAGTCCGGACATATTGTGCTTTCCGATTTCGCGACGACCGGCGACGGCCTGATCGCGGCGCTGCAGGTGCTGGCCGTGCTGGCGATGGACGATGTGAAAGCAAGCGACGCGGCGCATCTCTACGAACCGCTGCCGCAGGTGATGGAGAATGTGCGCTTCAAGAAGGGCATGCCGCTTGAAGACGCACGCGTGAAGAAGTGCATCGAGTCGGGCACGGAGCGTCTCAACGGCTCCGGCCGCATCCTCGTTCGCAAATCGGGCACCGAGCCCGTGATCCGCGTGATGGCCGAAGGCGACGACGAAAAGCTGGTGCGCAAGATCGTGCGCGAGATCGCCGCGTCGATCGAGGAAGCGGCGGCTTAGTCGGGCGGATAGCGTTCTGCTGAAATCGACACCACTGTCATCCCCGGCCGAGCGATGCGATAGCATCGCGAGGGGAAGGGGACCCAGGTGGAAAGAGTAGGGGCGCCCCATCCACCTGGGTCCCCTTGACCTCGCACCGGCGCTATTGCGCCGTTGCTCGCCGGGGATGACAGTTGTTGCGATGATGGAAAAGAACAACGCACCCAAACGAATTCTCATAATTGCCGGATCGGACTCCAGCGCCGGCGCCGGCATTCAGGCCGACCTCAAGACTGCGCAATCGTTCGGCGTCTATGCGCAAACCGCGATCACGGCCGTGACGGCACAGAACACGCGCGGCGTACGTGCCGTGCATCTCGTTCCGCCCGACATTGTCGCTGAACAGATTGCGGCGACCTTAAGCGACATCGGCGCCGACGCCATTAAGATCGGCATGCTCGGTTCTGCGAAAGTCGTGAAAGCGGTCGCGGACGCGCTTCGCAAACATGCACGCAAAATTCCCATCGTTCTCGATCCCGTGATGGTCTCGACCAGCGGCCACAGTCTGCTCGCGGCAAACGCCGTTGCTGCGATGACCAAAGAGCTGTTTCCGCTTGCAACCCTGGTCACGCCAAACATCCCGGAAGCGAAAGCGCTCGCGCATCTGAAAGGCACCAAGCGCGACGACACCGAAGCGGCCGCGCGCAAACTGATCGCGATGGGTGCAGGAGCCGCGCTCATCAAAGGCGGCCACGCCACCCGCGCCACCATCGACGACGTGATGGTCTGGAAAGGCGGCGTAGAGGTCTACGCCTTCCCGCGCATCAAAACCAAACACACCCACGGCACTGGATGTACGCTCTCCACCGCCATCGCCTGCGGCTTGGCGCAGGGCCAGTCACTCCCACTCGCAGTCGGCAAAGCCCGCGAATATGTACAGCACGCCATCGAAACCGCGCCCGGCTTAGGCAAAGGTCACGGGCCGCTTAATCAATCTTTTGGCAGAGATGAAGCGTGATCGCCGAGACTAAGAGCGACGAAGAAAACACGACACCCACAGATTGCCTCATAGCGTTTATAGACTTGCTCGGATTTCGTTCTGCTATTTCTAGCGCGAGCGTGGAGGCTCAACGAACAATCTTAGCTGCGCTCAAAGAAGTGGCAGATCAGAACAGGAATTTTGAAATAAATGTTGATGCTGCTGCTGGTGCCGAAAGAGTAACTTCCATCGCGCCTGCCTTTACAAGTTTTTCAGACAACCTCTTGATCTCGTTTGATCTGGAAAAAATAAAATCTGTCAGCCTCTACCATGGTTTGATGGGCTTTCGAAATACCGCTTGCGCACTTGCGCATCGTGCACGCGAATTTGGCTGCTTAGTCCGTGGTGCCGTGACCTTAGGCTCTCTTTATCATAAGGATCGAGTCACGTTCGGGATGGGCCTCGTTGATGCTTACGATTTGGAGTCTCGTGTCGCGTATTTTCCTCGGATCATTGTGTCGCCGAAAGTCGTTCAGCTACTTCCAACATTGATGAACGCAGAGGGAAGCACCGCGTACGACTGTTCCATGTTTCGCGATGCTGACGCTTATTGGTGTCTCGACTACATGACGGCTTATCTTGAATATCTTGGATCAGAGATCAGCGTCGAGGCTTGCACGGCTCGAAGAGCTTGGGCGCTGGCGACCCGAGCGAAGGCGCTGGAAAAGGCTAGGTACTTGGCGAGTGTCGGTGGGCATCGCGCATCTCAGAACTGGGCCTGGTTTGCTGATCGCTTTGAAAAATCTATGTTGTCAGTTAGCCCTTATCGCTTCGATGTGAATGGCCAGAAGCTGGAATTCCCCTAATCGCCGACGTTAGTCGGCAGCCGCTCACCGCTGTGTCCAGAAGCCGATGATCATGCCGAGCGTCGCATACGCCCAGTAGCGATCCGTCGGGCGGTAGCCAGGGAAGAAGATCACGAACATCACCGCGACGAAGGCTGCCACCGACAAATAGATCGCGCCGAACGCATCGCCGACGACGGCGTCGCCGATGGATTGCTCTTTGAACCACGCGTTCCAGACCAAGGTTGCGATCGCGGCCAGACACAGCGCGATCGGTGACGGCCTGTAGAACATTTGTATTTCCCCTTTTTGCCAGCCGCGCCCAGTTTAGAGCGTTGTGGAGCGGGCGCGTCCCGTCCTCGCGCGCAACAAAATAATTGTTCACTTTTTGTTCTTTTTGGGCTAGACTGCCTTTCGATGTGAAAGGAGGCCCGATTGGCGGGTGGAGTGGCTCGGAATGCAGTGCGGCGAAGGAGGAAGATTCTTCTTGTTCCTCCGGCGCTTAGGGCACGTCGGGCCGAATTGAATTGCGACTTTTCAAAAATCTCTTCGTCTTCTGTACAGACGCGGCGCGGGGCGCCCGACGGCAACAGCAATGCGCTCCGGCATGGCCGATACACGCGCGAAGCCTATCGCCGCCGCGCGGCAAAGCGCGCCACGCACAGCGAGGCGAAAGACAGGTTGCGTTCGGCCAATGCGCTTTATCGGCAGGTCAGGCTGCTCGAAAAATACATCGCCTTATCGCAGGCGCCGGATGCCGCGTTACGCGACGACCTTCTCCAGGCGGCTGCGGATGATGGATTCCGCTTCGCTCACGATGCGCTCGACAAGATCCTTGCAGCTTGGGATGTCGTGGATCAGCCCCTGGGTCTGGCCGGCGGACCAGATGCCGTAATCGGTGTCGCCGGTGTCATAGACCACGCCGCCACGCGTGCCGGCGACGAGGTCCTTCACGTCGGCGAAGGTCGCGTTGCCGCGCTTCTCGATGGCGACGACTTCCTGGCTGATCTTGTTCTTCGCGACGCGCGAGGAATTGTGCAGCGTGCGGAAAATCATGTCGGTCGCGCGCTCGTCGTTGGCGACGAGGGCCTGCTTCACCTTCTCATGAATCGGCGCTTCCTTCGTGGCCATGAAACGCGTGCCCATGTTCGCGCCCTCGCAGCCCAGCGCCAGCGCCGCCACCAATCCGCGCGCATCTGCGATGCCGCCGGACGCGATCACCGGGATTTTCAGTTTCGCCGTCGTCACCGGGAACAGCACGAGGCCGCCAATGTCTTCCTCGCCGGGATGGCCCGCGCACTCAAAGCCGTCGATCGACACGCAATCGACGCCAATGCTCTCGGCCTTCACGGCGTGGCGCGCGGTGACGCATTTGTGGATCACCTTCACGCCCGCCTCCTTGAACGCAGGCAGATGCGGCGCGGGGTTGTTGCCGGCGGTCTCGACGACTTTGCAGCCGCTCTCGCAGATCACTTGCCGGTATTCGTCATACGGGATCGGATTGATCGACGGCAGGATGGTGAGGTTGATGCCGAACGGCTTGTTGGTGAGTTCGCGGGTCTTCGCGATCTCTTTCACCAGCGCTTCGGGCGAACCCGGCGTCAGCGCGGTGAGGAAACCCAGCGCGCCGGCATTGGCGACGGCGGCGATCAGCTCGGCCTTGCCCACGCGGGTCATGCCGCCGCAGGTGATCGGCACATCGACGCCAAACATTTCGGTGAAACGGGTTTTCAACATGGCATTCGCCCCTGTGTCTTGAATAGCAATAGACACAGCCTGCCGGGAACGCGCGCATCGGCGCAAGAGGCGTGCGCTACTTTAAAGCTGACGCAACGTCGGTGTGCTGGAAGTCCTTACCCTTATAGAGCAGTGGCTCACCGGTTACTTTCGCCAAAGCATAGGCAAAGCAGTCACCGAAATTCAGCTGTGCTTTGTGACCGCTTCCTTTTCCGAATTCACGATAGGCATTACGCGCGATGCGGGCGTGTATTTCGTCGAACGGAACGACAACCATTTCGATGCGCTCGCACAAGGTATCGAAGCGCTTGCCGAAGCCGGCATCCTTTATGCGATCCGCGACCATCGATGCTTCGAACATGGTACCGGCCGATATCTGGACGATCTGCGCGTCATCGATCGCTTCGGCCAGAATGTCTGCTTCTGGTTCCTGTCGAAGAATTGCAATCAGCGCAGAACTGTCGACGATCATTTCGGCAGGCCGTTTTCGTCATAGAGAAAAGCGTCGTAATCCCAGTTGCGCTCTTCCTCGGTCATCAGGGCGGCGGCTTCGCGTCCTATCCGCATCAAATCCGCCGCGAGAGCGCCCTTCTGGCGTTTGCTGGCACGCACGGCCTTGATCTCGTTCCGTACGGCTTCTGTTACGGCCGCCGTCTGGGTCCGGCCGGTAAGATCAGCCAACTCCTTGATCAGGCGTTCTGTTTCCGAGTTTTTGATGTTCAGGCCCATGGAGTTCTACCATTTTGTCGGCCTATTCTACCATGGGCTGGTAGTTCAGCCAAGAAACGGATCGCGCACCAGGATCGTGTCTTCGCGCTCCGGGCTGGTCGAAAGCATCGCCACCGGCGCGCCGATCAGCTCCTCGACGCGGCGGACATATTTCACCGCGCGTGCGGGAAGGTCCGCCCAGCTGCGCGCGCCGCGCGTCGAGCAGTTCCAGCCTTCCATGATCTCATAGATGGGCTTGAGACGCGCCTGTTCGTTGGCGTCGGCGGGGAGGTAGTCGATCTTCTTTCCGTCGAGTTCGTAGCCGACGCAGACGTTGATCTTCTCGAACGCGTCAAGGATGTCGAGCTTGGTCAGCACGATCCCGTCGACGCCGCCGGTGACGACTGTCTGCTTCACCAGCATCGCGTCGAACCAGCCGCAGCGCCGTTTGCGGCCCGTGACCGTGCCGAACTCCGCACCGCGGGTGCCGAGCTTCTCGCCGATCTCGTTATCCTGCTCGGTGGGGAAGGGGCCTTCGCCCACGCGTGTGGTGTAGGCCTTCACGATGCCGAGCACATAGCCGATCTGCTTCGGCCCGATGCCCGAACCGGCTGCTGCCTGTCCCGCAACCGTGTTCGACGACGTGACATACGGATAGGTGCCATGATCGACGTCGAGCAGCACCGCCTGCGCGCCTTCGAACAGGATACGCTTGCCGTCGCGATGCGCAGCGTCGAGTGTGCGCCAGGCCGAGCCGACAAAGGGCGTGAACTTCGGCGCGATCTCGGTGAGCTGCGCGAGCGTTTCCTTCTCGCAGATCTCGTCGGCGCCCGTGCCACGGCGCAGCGCGTTGTGATGCGCAAGCAGGCGCTCGATCTTCTTCGGCAGCGAGGACAGATCTTTCAGGTCGATGGCGCGGATCGCGCGGCGGCCGACCTTGTCTTCGTACGCTGGCCCAATGCCGCGCTTTGTCGTGCCCAGCGCCTGTACGCTGTTGGAGCTTTCGCGCGTTTCGTCCAATTCGCGGTGCAGCGGCAAAATGAGCGTCGCGTTCTCCGCGACGATCAGATTCTCCGGCGTCACGTTCACGCCCTGCGCGCGCAGTTTCTCAATCTCGCTGAGCAACGCCCACGGATCGACGACGACGCCATTGCCGATGATCGCCTGTTTGCCCGGACGCACCACGCCGGACGGCAGAAGGGAGAGCTTGTACGTCACGCCATCGATGACGAGCGTGTGCCCGGCATTGTGGCCGCCCTGAAAGCGCACGACCACGTCGGCGCGCGCGGACAGCCAGTCCACAATCTTGCCTTTGCCCTCGTCGCCCCACTGGGCGCCGATCACTGCCACATTCGCCATTGTCCGTACCTGGAAAGCTATCTGCGAGCAGGCACGGCTTGCCAGGCCGTAGCTCGCGGGGTTTCGCCCGCCTTCGCCCGATGGGCTACGGCGTGGCAGCCTTCCTCGCTTCGCGAGCGAAGGCTGGTGTCCAGTTATAGCAATCCAGCGCGGCGGAAAGTGGGAAATTATGCCGCGGAACTAGGCCGAATTGGGGCGGTCCAACAGGCGGAACGTGACCTCGTTCTGGAATGGCCTGAAGGCGCGATTGTCGTCGATATTGGCGAACACAAGAACGGCGACGTGCCGTTCGGCATCGAACACGGCGACGCTGGCCGCGCCCGGATCGCCGCCATGATGCCCGGCCAGATGTGCACCGTTCCGTTCGAACAGTTGCCAGATCAGTCCCTGCTTGTGGTCGGGATGCCTCGAATCCATGACAACCGGATCGGGCGTCAGCATCGCCTTCAACGCGTCTTGCGTGAGATATGTGCGGCCATCGACACGGCCGCCTTCTGTGTAGATGCGAAGGAATTTCGCGAAGTCATTCGACGATGTGCACAGCAAACCCGCCGGCCAATCCGGGTAGGTCTGATGCGCGATGCGTTTGTAACGTGCATTCTCGAATGCATAAGGCTGCGCGAGATCGTTGTCCGCGATACCTTCGTAACGCCACGCGGTGTTGTGCATGCCGAGCGGCGCAAAGATGCGCTTCTGTGTGACGACATCGAGCGGATCGGGGCCGACGCGACCGGCGAGATAGCCGAGCAGCGCGACCGCGACATTGCTGTAGCTCCACGCCGTTCCGGGTTTCGCCGTCGACCAGCTTTTGTCAGCCGAATACCAGCGCCCGCCAGGGGCGAGATACGCCGCAAGGAAATCACGAAGCGGTGGCGGCGTCTGTCCGGTGAAATCCAGATCGCCATAGACTTCGTCGGAGATGCCCGATGTGTGCGTGAACAGGTGACGGAACGTGACCGGCGCGTCCGGAAACTTCGGATGCTTCAGCGGGAAGTCGAGCAGTGGTGCGACAGGATCGTCGAGCTTGAAGCGACCGTCCTGCCACAACATCATCATCGCGGTGGCGGTGACGGTTTTGCTGACCGACGCAATCTGAAACACGGTGTCGGCGGTGGCACGTCGCGCGTGTTCGACATCTGCATATCCGAAGCCCTGGGCGAACACTGCCTTGCCGCCGCGCACGATTGCGACGCTCAGGCCCGGCGTGTTCGTCATCGCCAATCCGTCCTTCACGAAGGCTTCGAAGTCACGTCGCCAGTTCCTGCCCGTGCCCGCATAGGCACGGGGTGCGATCAGCGCGGCGGCCGACAGAGCGAGAAAACTACGGCGATCTCTCAGCATGGATACGTCACTCTTTGCGGTGTGTGGTTCGGTTCGTCATCCCAGCACGCGGCGAAGCGGCTCGGACAGCGCATCGGCCGCCGCTTCATGCATCTCCGGCGACGGATAGTACGTGTTCTCCAGTCGCGGTGCGCCATTGGGACGGAACAGCACCGGGCTGCCGTCGCGCAGCAGAGATTGCGGCATTCCGGCGGAAGCGACGCACGCGACATAGTCGTCCGCCTGATGGCGAACGGACCGGATCATGTCCCTGTCCACAAGCTGCGGATACTTCATCAGGACATGCCCGTGGAGGTAGGTATCCCCCGCTCCCGGTTCGCGCTCGGAAAACCAAAACAGAATCCGGTGCGTGGAAATGCGCTCCAGGAGTTGCAACGTGGTATCGATCCACGCGCGGCGAACATCGTCAAAAACCCGCTTCGTGACAGCTTCATCCTGTGTCTCGCTGATCTTCACCAGAACGTCGTGGGCGAAGAGTTTCTTCTTTTTCCGCCGAAGATCGGCGATCACGTTTTTCAATTCGTCCGAAAACGATGTGATGATCGCATTGCGGCGCGGCTCGACCTGATAGAACGCGTTGCTGACCGACCGACCGCTCATGACCTGCAGAACGCACGCCTTCGCGCCGGCGCACAGCGCCAGGACGTCCTCGTCCGCGAGAAACAGCTCCGGCCCCCCGCCCGCAACGCCGAGGTTGATGCATCGCACGCGGAGCCGTTCCTGAAGGAGCTGGGGATAGGGGATATCGACAAATCGGCCGAAGGTCTGCGCCGCGCCGAGGCACACGATGTAGGGCTGGGTGACCGGCTCTTCCGGGCCACGCACAACGATCCTTCGCGCGCCGAATCTGTATTGCCGATAATCGATATAGGGCGCGTCAGGCTCTTGATACATCTACCGCGTCCGCGATGCCGGCCCGTGATTTTGAGCGGGCGGGAGACTGATATCTCTCGGTTCTACGACATGAAGTGCAATGGGTAACGGAATATGGCCGGAGAATTCCCGGCATCGTATCGCGATCGCGAGATTTCGCAATCGCTCAACGGCGCAGAAACGGCGGTATTGCTAACAACCGGCTGCATTTGTTGGAAGCTGCCATACACATCGCCAGGATTGTTGTTTTTTTTGCCGAATGAGACGCCATTTCGCTCTCCGGCTCCTGATGGGACGCAGCCGACATTGGCGAACTGCCAACTCAGGTGCACGATTCAGTTGCTTGGAGTACCTACGACTCTGCGGGCGCACGCAACTCAGCCGCTATGTCATCGCGGCCATTCTTGTGAAACCAGCTTGCCAGCGGTCCTGTCGTATTGTTGGCCAGTCGTCGGACGACGGACTTCATTCTTTCATAAGCCGAGACGGCGAGGGGCAAATCGTCCATCGCAATCGCGGCTTTGATAAAGACATGCCATGCCTGCCGCGATCGGAATTTCGGTTGGCACACCGGGTCCAACATATCGTACGCATCGCGCGCGCATCCGGCCGCGATCAGCGCCGTCCCCTTGATAACAAGTGCGGCTGTGGAATTGTCTTCCTTAAGGAGAGACAAAGCTTCAGCTGGGCTTGTTTCCGCCATCAACGCCGCTTGTTCCAACACTGTCGCGTCATCGACCAGCTCGCCATTGGTGAAGGCGGTTATCATTCTCTGCACATTGAACGCGACAAGCGCTTCATTTGTGTGAACAAGATCGTCCAGCCACGCCAACTTCCTGTCGCTTATCGTGAAGGACTCGAAACTCGGGAAATAGGAGACGAAATCGTGTCTTACTATCGCTTCTTCCGCAGCCGCTCTTAAGACCGCTTTTGAGTAGCCATTCGCGACGATGACATCCATCTGACGGTGTGTGTTGGTCAGAGGTACCGGCGACACCGTCAGCAGAATTCGCATCGCAGGTGCTGCGCGATGCAATATCGTGATGGCGTCAGATAGAAATTTGTAAGCGTCCGCGTAAGACAGAACATGCAGCTCGAACCTGTCCGGCTCTGCTGAAATCATCGAAGGCCGCGGGGAGACATTGAGGTAGAGCCCGGTCTTCTTGTCAAACCAAGTCTCCGCCAATCCGAGCGTCATGATGCATACGTCGCAGGTCGCCGCTTCGCGATACACTGCGGTGATAGCTCGCCTGCGAGCGAGTACAATGTCTTTCGGCTCCGGCCTTCGCGACGGCACGACGTGGATATCAACGAATTTGCCCGGCGATATCTCGAGGATGTTGTCATCCTCGGAATACTTCTTCTTACCGAACGCCCACGCAATCTCGTTGTAGATACTCGGTGTGCCATAGTTATTCAAAAGGCCGAGATCCTGCCCCAAAAATTCCGGAAGCTTGAACAGATCGCGCGCCGGTATCTGAAAGCCCCTGTTCTGAAACTCTACCTCCACGTTGCGCGCAAAACACGAACCGACCGTGAAGATGCGCTGACCCGGCTGCAATAGGAACGGGACATCGAATAGGGGCTTGGCGATAGGCTCGACGCGGTTGGGGAGTCCGCGTTCTCCCCAGGTCGCAGCCTTGTTGCCTTTCCTATTCTGAATGGCTTGGGCTGCCGGGATCGACACCAGTGGTTTTGGCATGCCGGAAACTCACAATATCCTTGGCCGGTTGGCAAGGTTCTCGCGGCCACCGAAGCCTTGGTACGAGGTCGGAGGCCTCCAACGGTCGATATCCCGCCATCGCGCGGGACACGCCGCTTGCGCCACGTCACGATTGCAGGTCGGCCGCGATGGATCCACGCCGCGACGTTGAACTTGAGGCGGCTCATCTTGACGCGCTTCATGCTGAGCGCCGGCGTCCTCTGTTTAGCGTTCGCGAGGTGGGACTAATGCGAACCCGCCGCGAACGGCATTCGGCGAAACCGATACCAAAACTCTTTGCGGAGAATTGTCCAAGTATTGGAGCGGGCGAAGGGAATCGAACCCTCGTATGAAGCTTGGGAAGCTTCCGTTCTACCATTGAACTACACCCGCGAGCGCCCGTTGAAATAGCACGCATCGCCGCTGTTGCGAAAGTGTCATTCGCCGCGCCGCAAATCCGCCACGGATCGGGATTGGTCTGGTCGTGTGCAGGAGGGCGTTTCCGATGTCTGCGCATTTCCACTCCTTCGGTCCGTCGCACTGGGCGGCCATGATCTTGATGTTTGCGACGGCAGCCGCGCTTGTTGCCGCATCGCGTGCCGCCGATCATCCGGTGCTCGACAAAGCGCTGCGCTGGACGCTCGCAGGGTTCCTTCTTGCGGACTGGATAGCCTATCTCGCGATGTTCTATGTGAATGGCTGGCTCGCGCTCGGCAACGTGCTTCCACTCAACCTCTGCGACTGGGCGACGATCGCGGTCGTCGTAACGCTGCTTTCACCCAATCAGCGCAGCTATGAGCTTTCCTACTTCTGGGCGCTGGCCGGAACGCTGCTGGCCTCGATCACGCCCGACCTGGAATATGATTTTCCGGATGTCCGGTTCATCTTCTTCTTTTTCTATCATGCGATCATCATCACCAGCGTTCTGTACCTGACCTTCGCGCTGCGCATGCGGCCAGTTCGAGGTTCGATCCGGCGCGTGATCGTGTGGACGCTGTCCTATATCGCGGTTGCCGGAACGGCGGACTGGCTGCTCGGCACCGATTACGGCTTTCTGCGCGCCAAACCGCATGTGGCAACCTTGTTCGACTCCATGCCGCAATGGCCCTGGTACATCGCCGAGTGCTTCGGGATCGGCATCACCGCGATGCTCCTGCTCTACGCCCCGTTCTGGGTCGGAGATCGTCTGAAGCGTCCGCGGACGGTTTGAGGCCGCGATGCACAAATTCATCCTCTTCGAGGCGGATCATATCGTCGTGATGGCGTTGACGCTGATCGTCCCGCTCATCTTGGCGTTCGTCGCGCGCCGTTCGTCACCGGTCGCTGACGCGGCGTTCCGGCATGGCTTTGCCGCATTGCTGATCGGCACCTGGATTGCGTGGTACGCGCTGTTCGTGGACCGCAGTTGGCTGGCCTGGGGCAACGCGCTGCCGCTCAACCTTTGCGACTGGGCGACAATCGCGCTGCTCCTCACGCTGATATGGCCCGACCAGAAAACATTCGAGCTCGCCTATTTCTGGGCGTTCGCGGGCACGATCCAGGGGCTTGTGACGCCGGACGTGAACTACAGTTTTCCGGAACCGCAGTTCGTCGTCTTTTTCATGAGTCACGCGACGATCATCGCGGCTGCGCTCTATCTCACCTTGGGCACGCGGATGCGGCAGGTGCCAGCGTCGCTGCCGCGCGTGATCGCCTGGACTATGGTTTACGCTGTCACGGCAAGTGCCGTGGATTGGATGCTTGGCACGAACTATGGATTTTTCCGCGCCAAGCCCAGTCACGCGACCTTCTTCGATCTGATGAGCGCGTGGCCATATTACATTCCTGAGACAGTGCTGCTCGGCGTGCTAGCGGCGTTGGTGCTTTATCTGCCATTCTTCTTCTCCGACAGGATCACCAAAGCGAGGATGTCGTGAAGTTGTTCGTCTCAGGTTTTGTCGCTGCAGCGGCCTTGCTCATTGGCGGGGCGAATGCGCAAACTGCGATTACCGTATCGATGACAAACTACGCCTTCACGCCGAGCACGCTGACGCTGAAGGCCGGCGAGACCTATCGTATCCACTTCAGCAACGATGCCGGCAAAGGGCACGATTTCACGGCGCGGGAGTTCTTCCAGTCCGCGACGGTTGCGCCGGCCGACAAGTCCAAACTCGAAGACGGCGATGAGGTCGAACTGGACGGCGGCCAATCCACGGACATCACGTTGACCCCGAACAAGCCGGGCACCTATCCCGTGACGTGCACCCACTTCATGCACGCGATGCTGGGCATGACGGGAAAGATCGTCGTCCAGTGACGGGTCTGCTATGATCGCGTCATCTCTGGGGGCGGTGATGACGATACCATTCGTGATATTTGGACAGGCGCATCTGATCGCGATTGCGCTTGCGTTCATCGTCCCGGTCGTTCTGGCCATCTTTGTGCGGATGGCAAACAACCCCGCGCTCTACAAAATAGTACGACTGCTGTTCGCCGCGGAATTGATCGCGACCTATGTGCTCTGGATCTGGCTGCTCTATTCGCGCGGCTGGATGGCGGTCGGCAATCTGCTTCCGATGCACCTCTGCGATTGGGCGGCGATTGCGGCTATCGTCTCGCTGATCTGGCCGAACCAGAAGACGTACGAGCTCGCTTATTTCTGGGCGCTGAGCGCGACGTTACAGGCGACGCTGACGCCGGAACTTGCGCTTGGCTGGCCGGACTGGCGTTTCATCGTCTTCTTCGGATTCCACTGCGGCGTGATCGCCGCGGTTCTCTACATGACGCTGGGCATGAAGATGCGGCCATATCTGCGATCGATTCCGCGTGTGATCGGCTGGACGCTTTTCTACGGCGTTTGCGCCGGATTGGTGGACTGGATATTCGACGTCAATTTCGGCTTCCTGCACGGCAAGTCGAAGGATCCGTCGGTGCTCGATCTGCTGGCGCCGTGGCCATACTATATTGCCGAACTCGTACCCATCGGCATCGCTTTCGTTCTGGTGCTCTATCTGCCGTTCTTAATCGCCGACAGAATTTCTCAGGCGCGCAGACGTCCGTAGATCAGACAATCGCGCCGTGCGCCGTCGCGCATGATGTGGCTTTTGAGGCGGCCCTCATAGGTGAACCCAAGTTTTTCCAGCAGTCGCTTCGACGCCTCGTTGCCGTCGTGAAAGCGCGCCCACAGACGCTCGAGACCGAGATCGTTGAAGCCGTAATCGATGACGCGCTCCATCGCCTCGCGGGCGTAACCCTGGCCCCAATGGCGGCGGGCGAACAGGAAGCCGATCTCGGCGCGGCCGTGGTGGGTGTCGATTTCCGACAGGTCGCATTCGCCGATCGCAGGGCCGTCGGGGGACAGCGCCACCGCCCACCATCGGGTGGTCCCATCGGCCAGTTCCGGGACGTGCTCTGCGAAAATCCGCTCGACAGCAGCAACGTCTTTCTGCGCCGGCCAGTCCCAGTAGCGCATGACTTCGGCGTCGCCGCGGGCCGCGAACAGGGCGGGTGCGTCGCTGATTGCAATCGGACGCAGGAAAAGCCGGTTTGTCTGGAGTTTCATTGGGGTGCCTGAAAAATCATGAGGCGGCCGGCACTTCCGCGCCGTAGCCGCCTCACGCTGCCCCCTTCAAGTGGACCCGCTGCGAACCGAACCCCCAAAATCGCCGATCCGCAACGCGGGAGAGTAGGGCCCGACTCATGCGCCGGACGCAACGGTCCTTCACTGCGTGACTGTAACTTTGACGCCCCGCTGTGTTGCCCAAGCAACAATTCCGTACCCGGAACGGTCAGGGCAGCTTGAAATGCTTCGAAAGTTTCAAGCGCTGGCCCTGGTAATTGGACGCGATCCCGGCACCGTAGACCTCCGGCGGCGGATCGGTCAGCCGCTCGAACACGAGCCGGCCGATGATCTGGCCATGTTCGAGGATGAAGGGCACCTCGCGGGAGCGCACTTCCAGCACCGCGCGCGATGTCGGCGGCTTGCCCGCCTCATAGCCGAAGCCCGGATCGAAGAAACCCGCGTAATGCACGCGGAACTCGCCGACCAGCGGATTGAACGGCACCATCTCGGCCGCATAGTCCGGCGGAATCGCCACCGCCTCGCGCGACGCGAGGATGTAGAACTCGTCGGGATCGAGGATAATCGTGCCCGAAGACTGCGCCGTCACCGGCTCCCAGTAATCCGCCGGGTTCAGATAGTTCCGTTTGTCGACATCGATCAGCGCAGTGTGCCGCTTCGCGCGCCAGCCGATGCGCTCGCCATCGCCGACGCCTTTCAGGTCGATGGAGAAACCGAGGCCATTGTCGATATCCGGTTCGCTGTCGACCAATGGCGTTTCCGCATGCAGGCGGCGGAGTTGTGTGTCGGTGAACTGCGGCGAGCCGTGACGCACGCGTAGCTGATTGAGCCGTGAATTCTTGCGCACCAGCACGGGGAACGTGCGCGGGCTGATCTCCGCGAACAGCGGCCCACGATAGCCGGGCTCCACGCGGTCGAAGGCCTGCGCGTAATCGGTGATCAGGCGGGTGAAGACGTCGATGCGTCCGGTGGAGCTTTTCGGATTGGCGATGCCGGAGACGCGTGACGAAAACTCCACGCGCTCGATCAGCGGTACGATGTAGACGCAGCCCGTCTCCAGCACCGCGCCCTCGGTCAGGTCGATGGCATGCATGAAGACGGTCGCGAGCTTCTCCTCCACCGTCGCGTTTGGCCCGGGCAGGAAACTCGCGCGCACGCGCCAGGCGACGGAGCCCAGTCGCAGGTCGAGGCTGGCTGGCTGAAGCTGCGCCTCGTCGATCTCCTCCACGGCCACGATCTCGCGCCGCGCCCGGATCAGCCGGCGCAATACATGGCTCGGCAGGATGCCGGTCGAATGGCGGCCAAAGCCTTCCTCGCTCTCGGCCGGCGCTTCGCCGAACAGGGTCTCGTCCGTCTGAGTCATGGAACGGTTATAGGTGTGCCCAAAGCGCGGGTCATCCGGCATCGCCCGGAACCCCACTTATATCCCCAACACGCGCGCCGCCGTCTGGATCGCCGCGCAACAGCTTGCGCGCGGCGGTCAGGAGCAAGCGCGCCTTTCGGATGTGTGCGCGGACATCGGCGCGAAACGCAAAGACCTCCCCAGTGTATTTGCCATGGACAAAGCGGTTCCTGTTTCCTTTGGGTGCGCCGCGCGGCTTCTGTTGGATAGCGAGGGGGAGGGGGTACAAAAAATTTTCATTCAATTCGGCCCGACCGGCATCAACTGTCTGATCCGCCTCCGGAAATGCCCTCGGCATGAGCGCGCGTTTGCGGCAGTGGGACCGGATGCCCCGCCGTCTCTTTTCCCGAATTGCCTTCTGTCTCGCCGTTGCCATTCCCGGGATATGGCGTGACAGAATATAAGAACAAGAGGTGAACAAATAAATTTCAACCTATGTCCGATTTCGTCGGATAAATGTCCTAAGAGACATTGCGGGTACGGCGTAGTCTCTTCCATGGCTTCGAGCGGTGTTCGGCATATCGGTCTTCTGGGGTTCGACGGCGTTGCGGCGATCGATCTGGTTGGGGTCCTCGATGCTTTCTACATCGCGGGCGGCAATGACTGGCGGACGCCGTCGGAGCGGTATGCGACATCGGTGATCGGACTTTCGCGCGAACCGTTCCGCGCCGAATCCGGGCTTCAGTTCGTGCCGCACATGATGCTCGACGATGTGCCGCCGTTCGACACGATTGTTGTGCCGGGCGGGCCCGGTCTTCGCGAAGAGAAAACGAATGCGATGGTCGCCGCGTGGCTACGCTCGCGCGCCGATACGCGCCGCATCGTCACCGTCTGCACTGGACTCTACGGGCTAGCGGCGAGCGGGTTGCTCGACGGGCGCCGCGCGACGACGCATTGGGAACACACCGCGCATGCGCAGACGCGATTTCCGAAGGTGCGCATCGAGCCCGACGCGATCTTCGTGCGCGATGGAAAATTCTATTCGTCGGCAGGCATGACCGCCGGCATCGACCTCGCGCTTGCACTGA
This sequence comes from Rhizomicrobium sp., assembly GCA_035502175.1. Taxonomy (GTDB): domain Bacteria; phylum Pseudomonadota; class Alphaproteobacteria; order Micropepsales; family Micropepsaceae; genus Rhizomicrobium. Next base: position 38,158 of record DATJUS010000063.1, on the reverse strand, counting down.
TCGAGGAAGATCACGGCCCGGCGCTCGCGCTTTCGACCGCGCGCCAACTTGTCGTCTACATGAAGCGCTCGGGCGGACAGCTGCAATACTCGGAGCCGCTGCGGTTTCAGGCGCAGGCGGGCGACCGGCTCAATGCACTGGTTGCGAAGATCGTCGGCAATCTCGCGGGCGACTGGTCGGTCGAGGAAATGGCGGCGCAGACGGGATTGAGCAGCCGCCAGTTCGCGCGCCGCTTTCGCGATGCGTTCGGCGTGACGCCCGCGCTCTATATCGAACGGTTGCGCCTCGACGAAGCGCGGCTGCGTCTGGCATCCGGCCGCGAGAAGATCGCCACGATCGCGCATTCCACCGGCTTCGGCAGCGACGACGCGTTTCGCCGGGCGTTCGAGCGCCGCTTCGGCGTGTCACCCAGCACCTATCGCGGCCGGTTCACAGAAATTTCTTCAGAGGAACAGCATCATGACACGACCACAACTGCTTAGCGTGTCCGCGGGCGCCCTGGTTGCCGCAATCCTGTTGTGTGGCGCGGGCGAACCGCCGGCCACGGACGCGCCGCAATACGACAAGGATGGAAAATTGGTGTTTCCCTCCGACTATCGCGACTGGACGTTTCTGAGCTCCGGCCTCGACATGAGCTACAGTGCGCTGCCGTCGATGGCGAACGGGCACATGTTCAACAACACCTTCGTGCCGCGTGCCGCCTATCAGCAATTCCTCAAGACCGGCGTGTGGCCCGACAAGACGATCATCCTGCTGGAGAACCGCGGCGGCGGAACCGATGTCTCGATCAACAAGCGCGGCGTCGTCCAAACCACGGAGATCATGGGATATGAGGCGCATGTGAAGGATTCACGCTTCAAGGGCGGCTGGGCCTTCTTTGCCTTCGACGGTGACAAGCCCGCGGAAGAGATCGACCACAGCGCATCCTGCTATTCCTGCCATCAGGCGCACGGCGCGGCGGACACGACCTTCGTGCAGTTCTATCCGACGCTGCTTCCCATCGCGACGAAACTCGGCACGCTCAATCCGTCCTATATCGCGGAGACGAAGAAAAACTAAAGGCACAATGTTTTTTCGTCGATGTAACGCGCAGGTGTTGGCGATTGGGCAAGTTGAATATCTAATCGGGACTGGCAGAGCTACGGCGAACAACAAGAATCCAGAATAAGCATCCACATACAATGCTTAGGGCAAGTGCGAGGAGGACAGCCATTCCGAAATAGACAAATTCGCTTCCTACAAATGCGGGAAAATCGCGAAATACACTGCTGACGGTCTGAAAAAAGGGCGGAGAACGCTCAACCATCCCATTTGTAATGTCTCTACCGTTCTTCGGAACATGCTCAAGAATGGCTCCCAGATTGTCCGCAACTCCAAAATTGAAAATGAAAGCGTACGCGCCAAGTATCGCTGACACTATCGCGTTCGCGATGTAGGCAGGCGAAGTTCGGACATGGTAGCGACGCAACGTTGTGGCGGAAATCAGGCCGCTCGCGATGATGAAAGGGAGAGCAAAAAACAATGTGATGCACGCATCGAACAAAAGTCCCGGCTGCGATTTTCTGGCGCATTCCTCCATCGCGCCGCAAAGGAGTTGAAGCTGAGCTACGCCTGCTGTTCCGAGCACATAGAGTAAAACGATCAAGCAGAGCGTCACGATCATTGGTGCCAAGCGCTGCATTGCCAATTCCAATCGGACGATGAGCACGCCAGTAAGGCGCTAACAAGATCTCCCGTTGCAGAATGATATTCAAAAATCCAGTTTCCGAAAACTTATCACCCTAGGAAATTGCCAACCTCCGCGATTGCCTCCGCCAACCCGCACCGTTTCACCGGTGCGTCGGGCGGAAACGCCGAGAGCAGGCGCGAAGGCGTGGCGCCTTCGAGGATGACGAAGCAGCCTTTGTCGGTGGCGCCGCGGATCAGGCGGCCGAACGCCTGTTTCAGGCGCAGACGCGTGAGCAGGTCGTCGTAGCTCTTGCCGAAGCGTGCGCGTCGCGCCTTGTGCAGGATCGTGGGCTTCGGCCACGGCACCTTGTCGAAGACGACGAGGCGCAGTGATCGGCCCGGTACGTCGATGCCATCGCGCAGGGCATCGGTGCCGAGCAGGCACGCGTTCTCCTCGGCGCGGAACAGATCGACCAGCGCACCGGCGTCGAGCTTGTCGACATGCTGCGCATAGAGCGTGAGACCGGCCTCGTTCAGCGGCGCGGCGACGCGGCTTTCCACGGCGCGCAGGGTGCGCACCGCAGTGAAGAGACCGAGGCCGCCGCCACCGGCTGCCATGAACAACTCGCGATAGGCGGCGGCGATCTGGTCGATCTCGCGGCGGTTCACATCCTTCACCACGAAGATGCGCGCCTGATCGCCATAGCGGAACGGCGAGCCGAAGCTCGCGCGCTTGGGCGGCTCGGGAAGATGATTGGCGCCGGTGCGCACCTCCGCGCTCTGCCAGTCCTCGGTATCGGCGGCATCGCGCAACGTGGCCGACGTGATGAGCGCGCCATGCGCGTTGCTGAGCACCTCGCCCGCGAGCGGAATAGTCGGATCGATCCAGTGGCGTTCGAGTCCGACATCGAGGTCGCGGCCGTCGTCGCGCTCCAGCATGAACCAGTCGATGAATTCGTCGTTGACTTCGCCGGTCTCCAGCGCGTCGAGCATCTGCATCCAGGCGGGAAGGATAATCTTCGCGCGGCGCTCGAGCCCACGCCGCACCGCGTCGATGCGCGCACGCTGAAACGTCTCCAGTTCTTTCGTTTTGTCGTCGAGAGTCTTCCGCAGATGATGCGCGAGACGCAGCAGCGGCGCAGTGAGACGCTTGAGCCCGCGGCTGAGCTCTTGTGCCGCCTCGATGATGTCCTGACCGAGCGGCACCGTCTCGGCTTCGAGCGAGTAGAACGCGTCGGCGTCCTCGCTGCGTGCGCGGATGTGCTGGTGACAGGCCGCGAGAAACACCTCGCCCGGCCCACGCCCGCCGCCGCCGTGCAGCCGCGACATCCAGCCTTCGCCCGCGAGCACGCTCGATGCCGCGATAGCTTCTTCGAGCGCGTGTTTGGCTTCCTCGCTGTCTTCGATCAGGCCGTCGAGACGTTCCTGCAATCCGCGCGACCGCGAACGCGCGCGTGCTTCGGGTCCGCGAATCCAGCGGCGCATGTCGGCCATTTCGCTTCCCGAAACGAGCGCGGCAAAGCCGCTGTCCGCCGCATCGAACAGATGATGGCCTTCGTCGAAGACATAGCGCACGCGACGTTCCGGCGGTGCGTCATTGGTCTCATCATTGCTCAGCCAATCCTGCGCTGCCTGCGCGATGACAAGCGCGTGGTTGGCAACGACGATCGGTGCATGGCGCGCGCGGCGGATCGCGCGCTCGATGAAACAGGCGCGATAGTGCGGGCACGCGGCATAGACGCACTCGCCGCGCCGGTCGGTGATCTCGCGCAGCGGCAGCGACGCACCGAGAAACGCCGGAAAGCCGTAACCGGAAATATCGCCGTCCGGCGTCGCCGCGATCCAGCGTGCGATCAGGCCGAGCGCGACCGCGCGCTGTCCCGGGGCAAGCGCGGTGCGTTTCGCGGCTTCTTCGAAGTTCAACAGACAGAGATAATTCTCGCGGCCCTTGCGCACGACGGCCTTGTCGTTGCGCTCAGCAGGATCGGGATAGAGCCGCGAAATCTCCTGCATAATCTGACGCTGCAAATTGCGGGTGTAGGTCGAGATCCAAAGACCAGGCCCGTTCTTTTCGGTCCATACGGATGCGGGTGCGAGATAGCCGAGCGTTTTGCCGACACCGGTGCCCGCTTCGACCAGCGCAATGCGCGGCGCACCGACGCGCTCGCGTTCGGTGAACGCATACGAAGCTGCGTCGGTATAAGACGCTTGCTCTGGCCGTGCTTCACCCGAGAGACCGACAAGTTGCTGCAATCGCGCGCGCGCTTCGTTTGGATCGACCGGCAGTGAGCCGGGTTTGTCCGGCGCGGCATCGTCTTCCCATGTCGGAAGACCGCGCCAGGTTTCTAGTCCCGCAATCGGTGAAAGCTTCTCCTCAATGCGTCCGATGGCCTCGAGGATGGGCGACGACCACCGCCAACCCGATTTGCCCATCGTCTCCGTGAGCGGGCGAAGCGCCGCGCGCGCTTTCTCATCGAGGCGCGCGAGTTCATCAAGAAGATGCTCTGCCGCTTCGCGTAACACGCGGGCGGAGTCTTCCGGCGTGTGCGGAATTTCGAGTCCGAGGCACCGCGCCATGCCGAGCGCGCTCGGCACGCAGGGCTGCCCCGGTCGCACGAATGCAAACAACTCCAGCACGTCGAACAGCGCGGCCGCCGGATTGGTCTTCAAACGTCCCGCGACGAACGCGGCGTGCGCAACAATCACATTGCCGGAGCGGAACAGAACCCGCGCCTCATCGATCCGCGCGCGCTCGCAGGAGCCGTCCGTCGCGCACACGACCGCACCGCCCGACGCAGGCGCAAGCGCAGGCAGATCAAGGCGCGGCACGATTTCGTTCGGCATTTGTACTTGTATGCCGGACGCGGGCGGAATGGGAAGGGCGTTACGCTAGCGCGGTGCGCGCCGCCGTTTCGGCATCAGGTGCGCGAAGAAATCCAATATGACGCGCGACCACACGGACGCGACAAGCAGGTCGTACATGATCTGCCTCTCCGGAACAGGGCGGACAGGCCACCTGTCCGGCTGCATCTTGAACGCGCCGTGACGCGGGCCCGGGCGCCCGGACTTTGTGAAATATCCTCAACCGGACGGACGGAACCCGGCCGGTTACGCCGCCAGATCGGGATAAAGATTGGTGAGCGAGCGGCGCACGCGCTCATGCTCCCACACGATGAGTTGCGCCGTGTTGCGCAGATCGTGTGGATCGGCGCCATCGCGCGCTGCCTGCGCGAAACCGCGTGCGGCGGCGGTCATCGCCGTGAGACCGAGACCACCCGCGCTGCCGGCGATGTCCTGCGCAAGGCGAACCGCTTCCTGCCAGTTGGCATCGTCGCTCGCTTCGCCGAGTGCTGTGCACAGCTTCTCGGCAGAGTCGATGTAGGATTTCAGAATCTCGACCAGCGCCGGAATGCCGACCGATTTCTCAAGGGCCGCGAAGGTCGCCGGATCTATCGACGCGACGCTGTCCGCCGGCGGCGGCTCGGGGGCCGCGTCTCTCCGGCGGCTCTCCGCGACATTGCCGATGGCTGTATAGAGTTCTGTTGCCGAAGCAGGCCAGCGCACCAGCGCGTCGGCACAGGTGGGCGTGCGATCTCCGCGGCGCAGAAGCGCGAGGATCGGCGCACGCACGCCGGGAGCCGCCGCAAGCGTATCCGCGTCGGATGCAGCCGCGAGAATGACGTCGAAGCTCCCACGTCCCGCGCGCGAGACCGCGTCGGCAATGCTGTCCGCGATGTGCACCGTGTTGCCGAAGGGCTCGAAATAGTTCGCGAGTTGCCTGTTGCCGTCCGCGTCGTGTGCGAACGCGAGGACTGTGAGCCCCGTCGGGGCCGCTGCCCCTTCGGACGAAATGGCGTGCGATTTCTCTGCGATGGCCCGCACGGCGAGCGGGATCGTGAACCAGAAAGTGGCGCCGGCGCCGGGCTCGCTTTCGAATCCGGTTGCGCCGCCCAGTCCTTCGACGACGCGCTTGACGACGGAGAGCCCAAGGCCCGCGCCCTGCTGCTGGCGCGTGTAGGACGCATCGCCCGGCGTGAAGGGCGTGTAGAGGTTGGCGGCGATTTCCTTCGGCACACCATGGCCGGTGTCGATGACGCTGAAGCGAACGACCGATGCATCCGGCTCGACGCGGATTTCGACGCCGCCCTGATCGGTGAACTTCAGTCCGTTGTCGGCGAGTTTCAGGAGAACCTGGCGCACGCGACGTGGATCGGCGGCGACACGCGGAAGGTTCGCCGCGGCGGACACGCTCAGGCGCAGATGCTTCTCCCACGCGCGCGGCTGCAGCAGTCGCGCGACGGCGCGCGCGGCCTGGGCCGGATCGCAATCCTCCTCGCGGAAATGATCGTCGTCGGCGCGGGTGAGCGCGATGACGTCGTCGAGCAGCGTCTGAAGCCCGCGGCCCGCTTCGAGCATGACCTTGACGTGGTCGCGATGTGGCTTGTCGAGTTCGGCGCGGTCGAGCAACTGAGCCATGCCCAGCAGTGCATTCAGCGGCGTGCGCAGTTCGTGGCTGATATTGGCGATGAAGACGGACTTCGCCTGTGCGCTGGCCAGCGCTGCGTCGCGCGCCTGTTCCGCATCCTGCTTCTCATGCGAAAGGTTCTGGATCAGCTCCGCGTTCTCGTCTCGCAGGTGCAGGCACTCTTCCATGATGCCCGCGATGCCGTCGCAATAGGTGTACAGCACGGCGGTGAACAGAACGATCAGCACCGCGGTCATCGTCGCGTATGCGCCGCCTTCGCGCACCAGCAGGAACACGAGCGGCGTGAGCGCAAAGCTCGCATGGGCAAGATAGGCAGGACGATGCGCGGAGCGCGCGATGAACTCCGTCGCGGTCATGCCGAGGAAGGCGAGGGCGAGATAGGCCTGCGCGGGATAGGATCCGGGCACGAACCAGTACCACGCGCCGACACCCCACGTTGCACCGGCAATCGCCGATACGAACGTATAGCGGTTGGCCCAATATTGCGGGTTGCTCTTGAGGCCGCGGTGTTTGTACGCGGTGGTCAACTGCTCCGCGGCGATCACGACGGCGATCTGCAGACACAGCGGCATCAATGGAAGCCAGCCAAGCGGGCGGCTTCCGAACAGCGTCACCGGAATGCACAGAACCGCGAAGGGAAGCGAGAGATAATGCCGCCCGAGCGTGTACAGAATATCGATGCGCCCCGCGAAAGCCGCGCGCGCGTCTTCATCCGAAATGGGCCTGGTGCCGGACATTGACGAAATCCCTCGCCAAAGCCTAGCTTCGCGGCCCTTTCAGAACGCTTAAGGTTAAGGATTTCCAATGTCTTCCGGCGATTTGCGCGATGCAGCTCTTGCGGCCAAGGCCTGGCCGTTCGAGGAAGCGCGCAAAGTGGTCGCCCGCCTCGAACGCCGCGCGGCCCGCGGCGAAACCGTAAAGGAAGTCTTATTCGAGACCGGTTACGGCCCCTCGGGCCTTCCGCACATCGGCACCTTCGGCGAAGTCGCGCGCACGACCTGGGTGCGCCGCGCGTTCCAGATGATGCGCCCGGATGTGAAGACGCGGCTGCTCGCCGTCTCGGACGACATGGACGGCCTGCGCAAGGTTCCGGACAACGTTCCCAACAAAGAGATGATGACCGCCAATCTCGGCAAGCCACTGACCGCGATTCCCGATCCCTACGGTACGGCGCAAAGCTACGGTCACAACATGAATGCGCGGCTGTGCGCGTTCCTCGATCGCTTCGGCTTCGACTATGAGTTCGGCAGTGCGACGCAGCTCTACAAATCCGGTGTCTATGACGAGGCGCTGCTTCGCGTCCTCAAGGAATACGATCGCGTGATGGCCGTGATGATGCCGACCCTGGGCGAGGAGCGGCAGCAGACCTATTCGCCGTTCCTTCCGGTGTCGCCGCGCAGCGGCAAGGTTTTGCTGGCGAAGGTCATCGCGCGCGACGAAGCAAAGGGCACGATCACCTATATCGAAGAAGACGGCAGCGAAGAGACCGTTTCCGTCACCGGCGGGCACTGCAAGCTGCAATGGAAGCCGGATTTTGGCATGCGCTGGGCCGCGCTCGGCGTCGATTTCGAGATGTTCGGCAAGGACCATCAGCCCAATCAGGGCCTGTACGATCGCATCTGCCAGATCGCCGGCGGCGAGCCGCCCGAGCATTTCGTCTTCGAGTTGTTCCTGGACGAGAACGGCCAGAAGATCTCGAAGTCGAAAGGCAACGGGCTCACCATCGACGAGTGGTTGACCTACGGACCGGAAGAGTCGATCGCGCTGTTCATGTTCCAGAAGCCGCGCACGGCGAAGAAACTCTATTTTGACCAGATTCCGAAGGCGGTGGACGACTACATCGCCCTGCTCGCGCAATATCGGGAGACCAACGATCCCGCGGTGCGGATCGAGAACCCCGTCTATCATATCCACAACGGCAATCCGCCGGATGAAATCTATCCGGTGAGCTTCGCGCTGCTGCTCACGCTGGTGAGCGCGTCGAACGCGAACGACCGCAATCTGCTGTGGGGTTTCATCCGCGCCTATGCGCCGGAAGCGCATCCGGACCGCAATCCCGGTCTCGATCGTCTCGTCGGTTACGCCTTGCGCTACTACGAAGATTTCGTGAAGCCGACGAAGCAGTATCGTGCACCGACCGACAAGGAACGTGCCGCGCTCAACGAGCTCGCCGATGAACTCGACAAGCTCGGCGACGAACGCGATTCCGAGAAGGTGCAGTTCGAGATCTACGAGATTGGCAAGCGCCACACGTTCGAACCGCTGCGCGACTGGTTCAAGGCGATCTACGAGGTCGTGCTCGGCCAGACGCAGGGCCCGCGCTTCGGATCGTTCGCGGCGCTCTACGGCTGCAGGCAAACCGCTGCGATGATCCGCAAGGCGCTCAGCGCCTCTTCGTGATTTGCGCTAGAGCTTCGGGCCGTCCGTCGGCATCGTTCCGTAAAACTCGCCCATGCGCTTGGTCAGCGCGCGTATGAGTTTGCGTTCCGCGTCGCTCAGGAACGGGCTCCAGACGTCGAAGATGAGGACGGCGCGGGCCTCGTCGCCGTCGTTCCAGGCTTCGTGATCGATGGTGTCGTCGAAGACGAAGGCTTTGCCGGCTTCCCATTCCCGATACTGGCCGCCGACGCGGAATCTGCATTGGGGCGGAACGACCAGGGCCAGATGCACGAACAGGCGCGTGTTCACCTGACCGGTATGCGGGGGGATATGCGTCTTGGCATCCAGAATGGAAAACAGCGCCGTCGGTCCGTTTCCGGTTACGTCCCATCGCGGACAGGCATTGATCGCGGCAAGAGTTTTCGGGCAACGCGCGATGTGTTCGTCGAACACCTTGCCTTCCTGCGAGAGAATGTAGACGCCCCAACGCTTCGAGTGGTTGAGTTCGCGCCACTTCTCCATCGCCAATCCCGGCTGATCGGCGACATAGGGATCCAGAACCTGCTGACCGTCCGAGAGCACATCCAGGAGCTCTCCCCGGATGTCGTCGGCCGCGGCCTCAAGCTCTTCGATCCACGGAAAATAATGCCGGCTATAGAACTCGATCGTGGGCAGTTCGGGATAGAGCATGAAGGTCGGCTGCTGACGGTAGATGCGCCGCTTTTGCAGGAGCGTATCGATGCATTGATCGAATCTCTGGAGCGGCTCGTCGGGATAGAGCTTGCGCAGGTCCGTCAGGCCCTCTTCGATATAGGCTTCGAGCGCGCGATTGTTCGCGTCCACGATGTCCTGGGCCCGCTTCAGTTCCGGAACCATCCACGGCGGCACAAGCGCGCCTTGCGGGACCATCTGCAACACGCCGCGATACGTTATCGCCGCCGCGGGCGAATTGCCCTGAAGCACTTCCAATGCGGCTTTGGAAAGCAAGGAGCGTATGTGTTGCTCCATGCCCGGAGGCATGTTCGGTCGAGGGTCCATGATTATCGTGCTTGGTGACGCGAAAAGGAGGATAGCGACGAAATCGCCGCAATATCCACCGAAAAGTGCCCGGAAATCACGGGGATGTGACGTCCCGGCAACTACTGGCTCGCCCAGATGATGCGATGGATGAAGACGATCTCGTTCAGCGCGAAGGCGCGGTCTTCATGCGCGGGGTTCAGCGATTTCAGTTCGATGCGCTGCGCCGTCATGCGATGCAGCAGCTTCGCCATGACTTCGCCCTCTTGCGTCTTGACGACCACGCGGTCGCCGCGGCGCACATTGGTGGACGGCGACACCACGATCCTGTCGCCGTCGCGATAGACCGGCTGCATGGAATCGCCGGTCACTTCCAGCGCATAGGCGTGTTCGTCGGCGAGTTCGGGAAAAGCAATCTCTTCCCAGCCATTGCCGGCGGGAAATCCAGCGTCGTCGAAATAGCCGCGCGATCCCGCCTGCGCCATGCCGATCAGCGGCACCATGCGCGTGCGCGACGCGACACCTTCAACCATCACGACGAACTCATCGAGGCTCGCGCCCGTCGCGGCGAGCACCTTCGAGATGCTTTCGGTCGACGGCCAGCGCAGCTTTCCCGTGGCGTCGCCGCGCTTGCTCTTGTTAAAAGTAGTGGGGTCCAGACCGGCGAGTTTTGCCAGTCCCGAGGGCGACAGGTTGTAACGCGCGGCGAGCGCGTCGATGGCCGTCCAGATTTGTTTGTGCGTCAGCATCGGGATAAGAAACTGATCCGATTTTGCGGGAATAATTCCTAGAATAAGTTAAAGAACAGGTCCAGAGGAAAGTTGATGATCGACCTGGCCGCGCGCGCCCTGAGGCTCCTTCCGGCGGAGCCTGCCCATCGCGCAACCATCCGGCTTGCCTCGGTTTTTGGACCCCTGATCCCTGCTGCGCCGGCCGACGATCCGCGGCTGGCTGTGGAGGCCTTCGGCCTCAGTTTTCCCAACCCCATCGGTCTGGCAGCCGGGTTCGACAAGGATGCCGAGGTGCCGGATGCGATGCTGCGATTCGGTTTCGGCTTCGTCGAATGCGGCACGATCACGCCGCGGCCTCAGTCGGGCAACCCGAAGCCGCGGCTCTTCCGTCTCCGTGAAGACCGCGCCGTCATCAACCGCATGGGCTTCAACAATGGCGGGACGGACATCGCCGCACGGCGTCTCGCGAAGCGCAAGCGCAACGGCATCGTCGGCATCAACATCGGCGCGAACAAGGACAGCGAAGACCGCATCGCCGATTATGCGCGCGGCTTCGAACGCCTGGCGCAATTCGCAAGTTATGTCACCGTCAACGTCTCGTCGCCGAATACGCCGGGGCTGCGGGGATTGCAGAACCGCGACGAGTTGCAGCGTCTTCTCACGACACTGAGCGATGCGCGCGCGAAGAGCGGATTGCGCGTTCCGCTGCTTCTCAAGATCGCGCCTGATCTCGATGCGCAGGCGATGGATGACATCGCGCAGGTGCTTCTGGAATCCGGCATCGAGGGCCTGATCGTCTCCAACACGACGATTGCGCGCCCGCCTTCGCTAAAAAGCGCGAATGCGAAGGAGACTGGCGGATTGTCCGGCGCGCCACTGTTCGAACCCTCCACGAAGGTTCTGGAGGGAATGCACCGTCGTGTCGGCGCGCGCGTCGCGCTTGTGGGCGTGGGCGGTGTGGCGAGCGGCGTTGACGCCTATGCGAAGATCCGCGCCGGCGCGCGCCTGGTGCAGCTCTACACCGCGCTTGCCTATGAGGGCCCCGGTCTGGTCGCGCGCATCAAGCGGGAACTTGTCGAATGCCTCGCGCGCGACGGCTTTGCGCATGTCGGCGATGCTGTGGGCGTCGACGCGCGCTAGCCGTTAAACATACATGGTAAATGCCGCCGCAGGGTCTCGCTGCGCCGGAGTTTTGCGGTATGCTCCGCCGTCATTTTGAAATCCGGGGGGAATTTCATGAGCGAAGATCTGGGCAAGCTGGTCCTGCGCATTACGCTGGGCGGGCTCCTTCTGTTTCACGGCATGCACAAGCTTCTGAACGGCATCGCGCCGATCAAGGCGATGGTCACGGTGCACGGCGTTCCCGAAGCCGCGGCCTATGGCGTCTATCTCGGCGAGATCGTCGGGCCGCTGATGGTTCTGCTCGGCATATTTGCGCGTATCGGCGGCGCGCTGATCGCCGTGAACATGCTCGTGGCCGTTTTCCTCGCGGGCATGGCGCAGGCGATGACCTTCAACGCGATGGGCGGTTACGCGCTCGAGCTTGAAGCGCTCTACTTCTGGAGCGCGGTGGCCGTCATGCTGCTCGGCGCCGGTCGCTTCAGCATCGCCGGCGGGCGCTGGAACTAGCCAAGAAGGAAATGGCCGCGAAAGCTGGCGACGGGCTTGGCGGGATCTTCCTGCCACATCTCGGCGCGCGCGCTGACGACACGGCGGCCCTGCCGCGCGAGCCATGCGCGCGCGTGGCTCTCGACGGCCTTTCCGCTGCGCAGGTAATCGATGGTGATGTCGACCGGCTTCGGCAGTTTCGCGGAGCCGGTCTCCCAGATCGTCTGCACGATGGCGGCCGTCTCGAGCAGTGAGCCGACGACGCCGCCATGCAGCGCAGGCAGGATCGGATTGCCGATCAGCTTCGGATCGAACGGCATGTCGAGGATCAGTGCATCCCCTTCCGCGCGTGCTGCGAGGCCAAGCCATGCGCAATAGGGCACGGTACGCAGGATCGCGTTCGGATCGGATTTGCCGCCGGCGTTCAGCAGAGCCATCAGCGCGCCTCCGCGGCGGCGAACCGCATCAGCATGAAGGTGCCGGTCGCGATCGCGATCGGTTCGTCGATGGACGTTTGATAGGCGCGGGCGCGCGCAAACGCGATCTCGCGCGTCACTTTCAGGCATTCGGATTCGATCAGGATGTCTTCGCGCGGCGTCGCGGGCTTCATGTAGTCGATGCGAAGATCGAGCGTCGCCATGCCCATCGGCGTGTCGAGCGCAGAGCCAATCGCCATGCCGCAGGCCTGATCCAGCATCGCAGTGATCACGCCGCCATGCACGACGCCGGTCTCGGGATTGCCGACGAGCTTCTCGGAATAGGGCAGGCGCAGCCGGCCGATGCCCTTGTCGAACTTCAGAAGCTCACCGCCGAGCGCGACGAGAAACGCCGTCTTGCCCATGCCCTGGGCCATGGCCTGCCGCCAGAATTCCGCCGGTTCACTCATGCGCCGGTGATAGCGGGAAGGTGCGCAGAGTCAAAACTCGGCAATGCGAATTTGCATAAGGCTATAGCCCGGGATGGCCTTGAACCCTCTCCTGCGCTCCCCATTTCAAGCGGCCAGCCGGGCCGCTTTGGGAGAGAGCGAGAAAGCGGGATGGAGAAAGTGGTGCACAAAAACGTGCCAAAAATAAAAACGAATACCGAGTGTAGAATTCAAAGCCGAAAACTGTTGAGAACGCGATTTCAATTCTCAAGCGCCGGTAGACACTGAGAAATACCATACCAGATGTGGACGCCGCTGGCGCCGGTTTCGATATCCGCAAAAAATTGACGGTTCGTCACGGATCGTTAGAGTCCGTGCCATGGAAACCGCCGTCATCAATCCCATTCCCGCCAGCACGCCACAGGGCAAACGCGAACAGACCAAGGCCCAGAACCGCCAGATGATCCTGGAGGCTGCCCGAGGGGTATTCGCCGACATGGGCTATGGCGCGGCAACCGTCCGCGACATCATCCGCGCCACGCCGCTCGCCTCGGGCACGTTCTACAACTACTTCAAGTCGAAGGAAGAGATCTATCAGGCGATCCGCGACGAGGCGGCGCTCTCCATCCGCCCGCAATTGCGCGAGGAACGCCAGAAGGCCGCGACGATCGAGGAATTCATTTCCGCCACCTTCCGCACCTTCTTCGAAGTCGTGACCCGCGACGAGATGAACTTCCGCACCATCCGTCACAGCGCCGATGTCTCGCGCATGCGCGTCGATACACCGGAAGTGATTGCTGGCTTCGACGAACTCCGCGAGGACATCGAGACCGCGATCGCCAAGGGCGTCTTCCCGCCGATCGACGCGGACTATCTCATGGCCGCGATCGTCGGCGTGGCCTTCGAGATCATGGAGCACATCCTGCGCCGCGAGAACCGCGATCCGAAAGCGGCAGCGGAGTTCGCCACCGCACTTCTGCTCGGCGGCATCCGCGCGCTGCCGCATGTCGAGGCCGCGCCCAAGTCGGACGCTGCATGAAGGCGCTTGTGTGCCGCGAACTCGCGGACGACATCGGAACGCTTCGAATAGAGAACATCGAACTGCCGCCGGTTGGCGCGGGGCAGGTGCGCGTGCGCCTTCGCGCCGCTGCCGTGAACTTCCCCGATATCCTCACCATTCAGGGCAAGTACCAGCACAAACCGGAGATTCCCTGCGTGCCCGGCACCGAGGGCGCCGGCGACGTGATCGCGGTTGGTGATGGCGTGGCGAATGTGAAGGCCGGTGACCGCGTGATCGTTGGCGGCCTCGGATGCTTCGCCGAGGAGACGCAGATCGCGGCGACTGCGGTCAGGCGCATTCCCGATCATGTGGACTACGCAACCGCAGCCGGCTTCACCGCCGCCTATCTCACCGCCTATGTCGGATTGGTGCGTCGCGCACAGATCGCGGAGGGCGAGTGGCTGTTGGTTCATGGTGCGGCCGGCGGTGTTGGTCTGGCCGCCGTCGACCTCGGCAAGGCGCTTGGCGCGTGTGTGATTGCGACGGCGTCGACGGACGAAAAGCGCGCATTCCTCAAGAGCTATGGCGCGGATCATGTGTTGCCGTCGTCGGGTTTTCGCGAAGCGGTGAAGACGCTGACCGGGGGCGCGGGCGCCGACGTGATCTACGATCCTGTCGGAGGCGATGTGTTCGACGAATCCGCGCGCTGCATCGCTTTCGACGGGCGCCTGCTCGTCGTCGGCTTCACCAGCGGCCGCATTCCCACGGTGTCGGTGAATATCCCGCTGATCAAGGGTTTCTCCGTCATGGGCATGCGCGCCGGCGAATATGGCCGCAAATTCCCGCAGAAGGGACGAGAGAACATCGCCGCGCTCGATACGATGCTCGCGGACGGAAAGCTCCATCCGCATGTCTGCGCGCGCTTCCCGCTCATGCAAGTCATCGATGCGATGCGGATGCTTCAAGACCGCAAGGCGATCGGAAAAGTGATCGTGGAACCCTAAATCGGGCAAGTGTCGTGGAAGCGTGTGAGGTCGACGACGCGCTGGCCTTTCGGCGACAGCGAGAGCACATCGACGAACCGCTGGTCGCGGCGGATGTCGTCAGGGCTGTAGGAATAGCGGGCATAGATGGTCTCGGCCATCGTCGCGTCGGCGCCGGAGAGCAGGGCGATGATCTCCATCTGCTTGTCGAACATCTCTTCCTCCGAGATGCCATGCAGCGGGCTGGTTTCGTCTATCACATGCATGATCGTCCACGACAGTGCGAACAGCGCCGTGCGCGCACGTACGAGCTTGAGTTCCTCGAAGCGGCGGAAGATTGCCCCTTCCTTCGTCTGGTGCTGGCGCGCCAGCGTCACGCTGATGCCCGCATCGAGAACCTGATTGCCGCGCTGATTGGCAGCGCGGAACATGAGCGTCGGGACGCCGTCGAACGGCGTGATGACCGCGACCCTTGAGAACACGACGCGCGCGAACGGCCGCGAGAAGCGCGCGAAGATCATGCCGGTGAAAAGCGCGAGCACGATGTATCCGGTGAATGCCTCGACAATGACGAGGATGTTCACGTAGTTCGATTTCGGCACCATCACGCTGTAGTTGATCGAGCCGATCGTCTGCGCGCTGAAGATGAAAGCGTCCCAGAAACTGCCCGGCCGCGCATGCTCGATGCCGCCGCGATCCATCACATAGGCGAAGGCGAAGAGGGCGTTCACAGCAACGAAAACGCCGGCCAGCCCGACAAAGAACAGCCACCACGGCGCGCGCAGGACCGCGTGGTAAAGGTCGGTGTAGCGCGAGAAGTCCTGGCCTTTGACGACGGCAAGCCTTTGGCGCTGCGGAAGTGCGCCGGGGCGGTACACCGGCGAAAGCGGCGGTGGTCTCTTGGCCGGATCCCCGTTCGCGCTCATCGTTCGATCAATAGCCCCGCGCCTTGAGGTAAGCCGCCCATTTCACGGGGCGCTCGCGCCCGAGTTCGTGGAGATAGTCCCACGAATAGAGCCCGGTGTCGTGGCCGTCATCGAAGCAGATGCGCACCGCGTAGTTGCCCACCGGTTCGAGCTTGCCGATCGTCACGGTCTCTTTGCCAGTGACGATCTGCTTCTGGCCGGGACCGTGCCCCTGAACCTCGGCGCTCGGCGATTCCACGCGCAGATATTCCGCCGGAAGGCTGAAGCGCTGACCGTTGTCGAAGGCGACGGTCAGCGTGGTCTTTGCCGGGTCGAGGCGTAGCTCGGTTGGCCAGGGGCGTTCGGCGGCTTCGGTCACGGCGCGTCGCGCTCGGCGTCGGTGAGTTCGCGCGCTTCGCCCGGCAGCATGATCGGAATGCCGTCGCGGATCGGATAGGCAAGACCCGCGGCGCGGGAAATCAATTCCTGCTTCTCGCGGTCATAGCTCAGCGTGCCCTTGGTCACCGGGCACACCAGAATTTCCAGAAGCTTCGCGTCCGGTTCCATCAGTTGACCGTGGTTGGGCCGTCCGACGCAGCGCCGGCCATCTCGAGCAGCGCGGTCAGAACGGCGACGCGTTCTTCCCAGTTCTGGGCCTCGAGAAGCGCCTGTTTTTCGGCGGGTTCGAAGGGACAGAGCATGGATAGCGCGTTTATCAGCGTTTCGCCGGGCGCATTCATCACGCTTTGCCAGTCGGCCTTCATGTCGCGCTGCGAGAGATAGGCCTTCAGCGCGCCGAGCAGACGCTCACGCGGGAAATCGGAGTCTGTCGCTGCCGCCAGATCGCTCGCAAACGCTGCGAAGTCGGGCCGCACCTGGCGATAGGGCGTCTCGACGGTGAGTTCTTCCGCCACGCGGAAGCGACAGATACCGGTGAGCGTGATCAGATAGCGTCCGTCATCGGTCTCGCGATATGCGGTGATGCGGCCCGCGCAACCGACGGCCGAGAGCGGCGGCTTCAGCGTAATCTCTTCGCGCTCCGCCGGCTGGATCATGCCGATGAGGCGGTTGCCCGACAGCGCTGTGTCGGCCATCGCCAGATAGCGCGGCTCGAAGACGTTCAGCGGCAATTGCCCGCGCGGCAGCAGCAGCACGCCGCTGAGCGGGAATACGGGGAGCGTCGCGGGCAGATCGTCGATGTTGTGATAGCGGCTCATCGCGTTTCTTTAAGAGAACAGGATCGAGGACAGCTTGCGCCGCGCGTCAAGCGTGCGCTGATCGGTCGGGCCCATGGCCTCGAACAACGTGACAAGCTGCTTTCGTCCCGCTTCCTCGTTCCATTTGCGGTCGCGGCGCACGAGTTCGAGAAGTTGTTCAATGGCGCCATCGCGATCGCCCGCGCCATCCAGCGCCATCGCGAGATCGTAGCGCGCCTGATGATCCTTCGGGTCGGCCTCGATCTTTGCACGCAATGCATCGGTCTCGCCGGCTTTGGCCGATGCCTGCTCGCGCAGTTTCAGTTCCGCTTCCACCGCGCGGATGGCTTCGTCGCCGGCGCCGTCGGGCCGCACGAGTTGCAGCGTCGTCTTCGCGCGCTCGACATCGCCGCTCTGAAGATAGCAGCGCGCCAGACCGGCGACGGCTTTCGGGTGACCGGGCTCATCCTGGAGCACATGCGCATAGGCCTGCGCCGCCATCGTCACATCGCCGGCATTGAACGCTTCTTCAGCCGCTGCGAGGACTTCTTCAGCATGGTCGTGCCCGCCGTGACCGCCGGCCAGTTGCTGCACGAAGGTTCGTATCTGGCTTTCCGGGATCGCGCCCATGAAGCCATCGACCGGCTGACCGTTCTTGAACGCGTACACGGTCGGGATCGACTGGATGCGGAGCTGCTGCGCGATCTCCGGATTCTCGTCGATGTTCACCTTCACCATCTTCACGGCGCCCTTGGCGTCGTTGACGGCTTTCTCGAGCTGGGGGCCGAGCGTCTTGCACGGCCCGCACCACGGCGCCCAGAAGTCGACGATCACCGGTACGTCGCGGCTGGCTTCCAGAACGTCTGCCGCAAAGGTTTCGAGCGAGCTGTCTTTCACGTAGGGGCTCGATGAGCCGCTGGCTGCAGCTTCGCCAGCCGGTTTGGGGGAGGCGATGGGGCGTCCGCCGGGACCGATCAATGCCATGATGGAACTCTCGTGTTTCTCTGGCCGGAACATGGGCATGGACGGCCGGAAAAGAAAGGCCCGTGTTCCGCTACCTTATTATAACGCCGGAACGGCTCAGACGTAGGCGGCGAGGCGCTTCTCCAACGCGTCGCGGACGGTGGGCCACTCGGCGGCAAGGATCGAGAAATAGACCGAATCGCGGAAATAGCCCTGCGGCATCCACATGTGCCCGCGCAGTATCCCTTCTTCCTTGGCGCCGAGTTTCAGCAGTGCGGCGCGCGACCGGGCATTCTTTGCGTCGGTCTTGAACTCGACGCGGTTGTAGCCGGCCTCGAACGCGTTCTTCAGAAGCAGATACTTCGCTTCCGGGTTGACCGGCCCGCCGCGCGCGTCCGCGGTGTACCAGGTAAAGCCGATTTCCACCTTCGCATCGGTCGGCGCGATGTTGAGATAGGTGGTCGAGCCGACGATCGTGCCGTCGCTCAACCGCCGTACGACGAAGGTGATGAAGCGGCCTTCGGCATTCTCCTTCACCATCCATGGCAGACGCTTGGCAAAGCCATCCTCGCGATCGACCGGAATATAGGTCCACGTCTCCGGATCGGCGGCGGCTATCAACAGCTGCGCGTGGTGATGCTCTTCCAGCGGCTCCAGCGCGATGAAGCGACCGGTCATCGGACGAGGGCCAAGGGTGCTGACCGGTTTCATGGTGTGGCTCCGGGTAAGGTCTCGATCATCGGCGTGTGGCCGCACGACGCGATGAATTTCAGCAGATCGTCCCGGCTGATCGAAATCGTGCGGTCATTGCGCAGCGGGTGATAGTTCAGCGGCTCCTGTTCCAGCATCACGGCATCGAGCACGACGCGGACCTTTTGTTCCTTGTCGTTGATGAGTGAGAACGGCGTCACCGAACCCGGCGGCACGCCCAGCGTCTCGATCAGCAATTCGCCGGAACCGAAAGAGAACCGCGGCGCACCGATCTGTTTCGACAGCGCGTTCAGATCGAGCTTGAAATCATCGCGCAGCACGACGAGCCACAACCCGCCCTTCTTGTCCTTCAGGAACAGGTTCTTGGTGTGACCGCCCGGCTGGCTGAGATTGACCTGCAGCGCTTCCTCGACCGTGAACACCGGCACATGGGCGTAATGCGTCCACGAGATGCCCAGCGCGCGAAGGCGCTCATAGAGCGCTTCTTCGCGGATTTCGGGTGAGGGGAGATTCAGATCACTCATCGATTGCAATCACCGCTGCCCCCTCCGTCTCGGCGCTGGCGCGCCGATCCACCTCCCCCGCTTCGCAGGGGAGGATAAGAAATGGCGCGAACTTAATCCTCCCCCGTTTACGGGGGAGGAGCGTTGCGTGAGCAACGCGGAGGGAGACTATGGGACCAGGCGCTTGATCCATTCCGGCAGCGCGAAGCAGGCCGCGTGGATTGCGGGGTTGTAGTAATCGGTCTTGAGCTTGGCCTTCTTATAGGCCGCCGTTGCTTTCTTGATGCCGGCCGGTGTGCCGAGCTTCGCCTTGCCCTTGCAGGCCCAGCTCAGCGCCATGAAGCCGCCGATATAGGTGGGAACCACAGACAGATAGAGACCGGACGACGGGAAGAAGTGTTTGAGGTCCTGCAGCGCCTCTGTGATTTCCCACGGCTGGTAGAACGGCACCCCGGTCTGGAATGTCGCGATTCCGCCGGGCTTCAGCGCGCCCTTGATGCGGTCATAGAACGTGTCGCCGAACAAAGCCTTGCCGGGACCAACGGGGTCCGGACGGTCGGCGATGATCAGGTCGAAGCGGTTCCTGGCGCTCTTGTCGCCCAGATAGACGAAGGCATCGGCGATCTCGATCTTCAGGCGCTTGTCCTTGAAGGCTTTGGAATTGAACGCCGCGAAGTGTTCCCGGCAGCGATCGACAACCTGGCCGTCGATGTCGACGAGCACGACCTCTTTGACCCCTTTGTGCTTCAGCGCCTCGTCGGCGATGGAGAGATCGCCGCCGCCGACGATCATCACGCGCTCGACCTTGCCGTGCTCCAGCATCGGCAAATGTGTCAGCATTTCGGCATAGGCGCTCTCGTCGCGGGTCGTGACCTGGACGATGTCGTCGAGCGTCATCACGCGGCCGTTGGCGACCGTGTCGAAAATCTTAATTCGCTGATACTTGCTCTTCTCGTCGACGAGAGGCGTGCCGACGATTTCCATGCTCTGCGCATAGCCCTTGTGAAGGCGTTCCTGAAACGCTTTTGGCATCGGTGTTTCCTCTCTCAAACGACTCCGCGCGCGGCGGGAAAAAGCGCGCTCGTATAGGGCCCGCTCGCGGCGCTGTCTACCGCCGCTCGGCGCTCGAGAAGTGTGACAGTCAGCGTGTCTCAGCCGCACGCGTTCAGAAAAAATTACGGCTGGGGGAAAAATTTTCTTGCATGGGGGGGGAACGTCCCTATATTCGCCCGTGTTCTGGCAACAGAACAAAGCGGCGAGGCGGCCTTCCGTCTTTGCCGCTTTCTTCTTAAGGCGCGTCCGGAAGTCCGTAAGGCCAAGGCGCAGGTGTCAACTCTTAACTGGGTAGGTGCCCGAAATGGCTAAACTCGCACTTGTTGCGGCGACCAAAGAAGCGAAGACGCCTCGCGTCAAGTCTTCCGCGAAACCCGTGAAATTCATGCCCGTTCCTGCCAATGAACAGGAACACAAGGATCACTTCATCACCCGCAACGGCGTCGTCTTTGCGGGCAGCCACCTGATCATCGATCTGTGGGAGGCCGAGGGTCTCGACAACAAGAATCGGATCGAAGATGCGCTAATCGATGCGGTGAAGGAAGCAGGCGCAACCCTGCTGCACATCCACCTCCATACCTTCACCGATGGCGGCGGCATCTCCGGTGTGGCGGTTCTGGCGGAGAGCCACATCAGCGTCCACACCTGGCCCGAAAAAGGCTATGCGGCGTTCGACGTGTTCATGTGCGGCGACGCGGAGCCCCGCAAGGCGCTTGAGGTGTTCAAGCGCGCGTTCAAACCTGGCCGCGTCGTGGTCGGTGAACACAAGCGCGGCGTGCTTTAAAGCTCCACGCTTTTCCTAACGATTTCGAAGCGGAGAGGCTGACACCATCCGTTTCGGAGTTTCTGCGCGTCCGACGTGCGATTTCAATTGCGTGAGAGAGTAGCGTATCGAACCCAAACAATCGGGACTGGGCTGATGCGTTTTTGGTCTTACCATTTTCGACTTCGAAAACTCCTCAGAGAGCAACGCCGCATTGATATTCATTTTCATAGAAGCTTTCCTGCACTGAAATCGGCAGATCCTGCACGTGAAGTTTTCATGGCCCGATTTACTGAGGAAACTCTAAGAAATGCCGACGCAATTGAGCATCTGAAATCGCAATGGCTGCTTCATAACGCGAGGAAAAATGACCTTCCTGTGCCACCCTTGCCGGGGTGGGGGCACCGGAATGATGATTGGTATTCATCGCCGGTAACTCAGAGTCCGATTCTTACGGAGCGTGCGCGGGCTGATCTGCGCGCATCCATATGGGATTTGGATAAGCAGAAATGGGACCGATGGTCGCGATGGGTGCCACTTCTGTCTGGCGTTACAGGGCTTCTCGGGACAATTATCGGCTTGATTGCCGCAGTATCGCACTGGCTTTAAATTTGCAGAGGACCAATTAACCAAAGTCGCCGTTTTCCAAAGCGGTTTCGGCCCTTAGTTCTGCGCGCCGAAATCGTTAGCATGCGTTTACTCCGTCCAAACGCCCGATGTGGGACAATCGCGCGGAGAGGGTAACGGTGCGATACGACGCGGCGATCATCGGTGCGGGCGCGAACGGTCTTGCGGCTGCGGCAACGCTCGGCCGCGCCGGTCTGAAAGTCATCGTCCTTGACCGTGCGACGGTGTGTGGCGGACGCGCCATCACACGCGAGTTTGATCCTGGCTTTCGCGCGTCGCCTTTTGCCGACGAACTTGCACCGGTCCCGGCAGAGATCTTTCGTGACCTCGATCTGGCACGCCACGGCGCGATCTTGGTGCCGATGCCCAGTTCCCTCGCGCTCTGGCCGGACAGGCGCCACGAGGTTCTCCATTGGAGCGCCAGCGCTGCGTTCTCGCGACTGAGGACGGTCGTACGATCGAGAGAGAAGGAGATTCGCGCGCGGGCACTTGCGGATGCCGCTCATGCTATTGAGCGCCGCTGGTTCGCCTCCGCACCGGAGCCGACACTTTGGCCGAGCGAAGACTGGTCTGACCTCTCTCTCATCAGTTTCGCTGGTGATTGGCATTTGGGCGAAGACGCGCGGGCGCACATACTGGCTGCCGCGTTGACCGGGCGGGTCGCGGACCCTTTTGCGACCGGAAGCGCGCTCCATCTCCTCGCGGGCCATGGCGGCGGAATGCCCATCGGCGGACTGGCGACCTTTGGCGGTGCGCTTGAGGCAGCAGCGAGAGCGGCGGGGGCCGAAATCTCACTCGGTCTCGAAGTTGCCGACATCCACCTTCGGGGAGGGCGTGCGATTGGCCTGCATCTCGCCGATGGCAGGGAGATCGATGCCCTGGCCGTCATCTCCACACTCGACCTTCGCCGCACATTCTTCTCGCTCTTCGCCTGGAAAGACATCCCGAAAGTGGCGGAGCAGAGGGTCTCACGCTATCGCAATGCCGCGGGACGTGCCCGTCTGTTGCTGGCGCTGGATAGGCCGCCCGCGCTTGATCCCGATTTCGCCCAAGGGCAGATCCACATCGCGCCGGGTGCGGCGGCGTTGGCAAAGGCGCACGATGCCTGGCGCTGCAATGTCGTGCCCGACGAGCCGCCGCTGACGTTGCGCCTCGTCTCCGCGTCCGACCCGCGCCTCGCACCGGTGGGCAAAGCCGTTCTCACCGCAACGCTTGGCTGCATCCCACACACGGTTTTCGATGGCGCCTGGACCAACGAGAAGCGCACAGCGCTGCGCGACCGCACGCTCGCGCGGATCGAGATGGCGCTGCCCGGGGTGTCGGCGAGCGTGCTCGGTTCAGAATTGATTGTGCCGCCGGATATTGAGGAGCAACTCGGCATTACGGATGGCGATCTCGACGGCGGCGAGATCGCGCCAGATCAGATGTTCGCCTTGCGCGGCTTCGAAGATCATCCCGGAGGTCGTACGCCGATCGGTGGGCTGTATCTGGGTGGTGTTTCGCCTGCGTTCGGCACCTGCGCTGCGGGTGTCGCGGCAGCGCGTGCCATCATGGCCGATCTCACATGAGCCAGAGCCGCGATGCCGTGGTGATCGGAGGCGGGTTAAATGGCCTTGTCGCCGCGATCTATCTCGCCAAAGCCGGCCGGAAAGTCCTGTTGCTGGAAGCGGAAGAGACGCTTGGCGGCTCCTGTCGTGCGACGACCGCACTGGCGGGCGTTCGCGCATCCGTAAGAAGTTCTCTCCTCATCGCGCTCGACCCGCGTCTGGCAAAGGATCTCGCGCTGCAGGGCTTGAAATTCGCACTGCGCGACATTCCCACGATTGCACTTCAGCAGGACGGCAGCTCGCTGACGTTGGCGCGCGATGTCAACGGAACGCAGCGTGCGCTAGCCGCGCGCTCACCTGGCGACGCAGACACCTACAGGCGTCTTCGTGCCGAAATCTTTACATTGGCTCGCGCCATGCGGCCGTTCTGGTGTGACGGTGCGAGCACGTCGCCGCCGGATACGCTGCTGTCGCGGCTTCGCAGAACGGACGCCGCTTCGCTGCTGGCCGGATTTGAATCGGATACGCTGAAGGCGGCGCTTGCCTTCGACAGCGTGGCGCCGTTCGAGACTGGCTCGGCACTCGCACTGGTCTGGCGCGCCGCGCAGGAGATGTGCGGCCTGCAGGGGGCGCTCGCCTTGCCCCAAGGTGGCCTGCCGGCATTGATGGAGATGCTGGCCGCGACGGCGCAGGCCGCTGGCGTCGAAGTGCGCACCAGAGCGCGTGTCGCAAAGATCATCGCCGACAACGTCGTCGCGGGCGCGGCGCTGGAAAGCGGCGAGGAAATCTATTGCCGTGCGGTTCTGTGCAGCCTGTCACGCCGCAAGACGTTGCTGGATCTGGCACCGAAAGGCTCTTCCGGTTTTTCGGAAACACAGAAGCTGGCGAGGACGTCCGCGCAGAATGGGGAAGGATCGATCCTGTTCCTGCTGAATGCGCCTGCTGATTTCGGCAGCGCAAATGCGCGCTATATCCTCGCGGACAGGCTGGAGGCATTTGCCGACACCGCCATTCGCGAACATCGCTTCCCGGACGAGCTTCAGATCGAGGCGTTCGTGCCCACGATCGCCGATCCCACGCTGGCGCCGCCGGGACAGCATCTTCTTTCGGTGCGCGTGCAGGGCCTTCCGCTGATGCCGGCGGATGGCTGGCCTGCATTGTCCGTGAAGCTTGTCGAACGCGTGACGGCAGCCCTTGAACGCCATACCGCGCATCTGCGCGCGCGGATTGTGGGGCTGGACGTTCAGGTTCCACGCGAGGAAGAGCCTTTCTCCGGCGCGCGTCTCGCGTCCTCCTATCGGGCGCGCATCGCAACACCCGTCGAAGGCCTGTTTCTCTGCGGCGTCGCCGCCGAACCGGTGAATGCGGTCTCAGGACGCGCCGGACGGCTCGCGGCGGGGATTGCACAGGCGTGGCTCGCGCGGGAGAAACGGGGATGACAATGCTCGTCCGCGCCACGCCGTTTCATTCCCGTGTCGCCGCCGCGAACCGGTTGAATGCGTGGGTCAATCGTAACGATCATACGCTCGCGGCTCACTATGGTGATGTGAACGCCGAGGCCATTGCGCCGCATGCGACAGCCGCGATGGCGGACATCTCCTGGCGATGGCGCGTGACGATCGAGGGTGCAGGCTCCGAAGAATTTCTGACGCGCCTGCTGACGCGCAACCCGGCGAAGCTTTCGCCTGGGCAGGCATTCAAGGCGCTCTGGCTTTCGGATCGCGGCGCGGTGCGTGGCGCCGGCGCGATCGCGCGCTTTGGACGTGAGAGCTTTCAGATCGTCGCGACGCAGTCCGATTTCGATTGGATCGCGCGGGGCGCCGCGCTGTTCGATGTTCGGGTCCGCGAGATCGAAGAGGGCGGTCTGGCAATCGTCGGGCCCTACGCCGCGAAGATTTTCGAAGCTGCGGGATTTGGCGATCCGCTGGAGGCGCTCAAGTTCCGAAAGCTATTCTGGCGCGGGCTCGATATCACGCTGTCGCGGTTCGGCGAACATGCGGGGTTTGAGGTCTGGTGCAAGCCGGACGATGCTCTGATCTTGTGGGGACGTCTTCTCAAAGCTGGGGAACCGTTCGCGATGAAGCTCGCGGGGCTTCACGCAATGGATCTACTCGATCTCGTAGCCGGCGTCCCGCGGCCCGAGCGCGATTACGAAGCTGCACGCGACGGCTTCGCCACAGCGCCGACGCCGTTCGAGCTAAAGCTGGAATCCCTGATTGATGACGATCATCTCCTGTTCAATGGCCGCGCCGCATCTCTCTCCGCACCGCGCACGCGAACCCGCGTCGGTATCGAACTGGACGGTGACAAGCCGGCGCCGCATGCACCCCTGCTGCACAACGGCCAGCGTGCGGGTCGAACGATGGGTTCGCTGTATTCTCCAGCGCTTCAGCGTGCGATCGCGCTCGCAACGGTCGATCTGTCGTCCGCGAAGCCAGGCACGCGATTGACCTTGCCTGATGGCACGGCGGCGAAGGTCGTGGACTTGCCCTTTCTGCCAGTCCCCGATCCAATCGCGGAATGAACCGAGGCGACGGAACGGGCGCTCGGCCTCGTTAAAGCTCGGAAGGTCCCATTCGCGGGCCGATTGCGCACGCGCCCGCGGCATGGTTGGAAGCCGGTTGAGATGATCGATCCGGATACCGACCTCGTTGCCCGGGCAGGGCAGGGCGACCGCGCGGCGGCGCAGGCGCTGATGGCGCGGCATCTGCCCAAGATGCTAACGGTCGCGCGGCGGATGCTCGGCAGTCAGGCCGAAGCCGAGGACGCGGTTCAGGACGCCTTTCTGAAAGTCTGGACCCATGCGGCGCGCTGGCAGCCCGGCAAGGCGCTGTTCGAGACCTGGCTGTACCGGGTCGTGATGAACAAGTGCTACGACCGCCTGCGCAAAAAGCCCAATGCCAGCCTGGACGAGGCGGTCGAGGTTCCCGACGCTGCGCCGCAGGCCGACGCGGTGATGCAGAACACCGCGTTAGGCAAGGAAATCGAGGCGGCGCTTGCTGCATTGCCGGAGCGCCAGCGGGCGGCCATCGTGCTGTGCCATAATCAGGAATGCGGCAATATCGAAGCGGCGGAGATTCTGGGGATCAGCGTTGAAGCATTGGAGTCCTTGCTGTCGCGGGGCCGCAGGACGCTCAGGGCCCGGTTGGCCCACTTGAAGGAAGGTTAGGAGACGGGGATATGGGGACTTTGCCGGACGACGATGCGGTTTGGACGACCGAGACGCTGAAGGCGCTGCCGACAGTGCCGGTTCCGGCTGCGTTGCAGCAAAGCATCCTCGCGTCCTTTGATGCCGTGACCGCGCGCCGGAAAGCGAGCCTGTTCGCGCGCGTTCGCGATGTCGTGTGGCCGGGCGCGCCAGCCTGGCGTCCGGCGCTCGCGTTGTCCTTGTCGTTGGCGATCGGATTGGCCGCCGGAACGCTGGTGCCGCTCGAAAGCGCCATGGCGGACAACAGCGACCAGGCGGCGAGCGTGGCGCTCGACGCGCCGCCATCCTTCGGGCTAGACGAGAATTCATGAGTGAAACCACCGTCACGCCGAAGCGCCAGCCGAGCGTTCTGCTGATCGTATCGCTGTGCCTGAACCTTGCGCTGATCGGGCTTATCGCGATCACAGTAATGCGCACGGGCCTTCATCGTTTTGAACCGCGAGAGCCCAAACTGAATCTCAATGCACAATCGCTGATGCGCATGGTTCCTGCAGAGCAGGCAAAAATCCAGACCATCATCGATACACACCGCAAACAGATGCGTTCATTGCGCCGTCAGGCGATGGAAGCGCGCGAAGAATCGTTCCGCCTGCTCGAGGCCAAGGATTTCAGCGCCGACGATTTCGCGAAGTCGCTCGCGTCAGTCGATGCGGCGGACGCAGCACTTGAAGCCGAAACGATGGCGATGACCGCCCAAGCGGTGGCGGCGCTGACGCCGCAGGAACGCGCCGATATCGCGGCAAAGGTGCAGAAACCCGACCGCGCGGAGCTACGGAAGCTGTTCCGCAAGCACTAAACGACTGGAATTGCCTGATATTTTATCCGGCAAAACCTTGTGGTAAGTTCCCTGCCGTAAATTCTCAGTTCTGCTCAACGCCGGATCGTGGTGTTCCATGGTTCCGGCGTTGCTGCGTTTTGACAGAGTGCGATCATGGATAGGACATCTGAATCGAATTTCCTGCGTCCCGCCTTCGTGGACGAAGCGCGCGCACAGCTTGATGCGCTGCTGCGCTCCCAGCCCGACATCGAATTCATCGACGCGCTGCTAGCCGATATCTGCGGCGTGCTGCGCGGCAAGCGCTTCCCGAAGGGCGGCACCAGCCATCTGTTCGAGAACGGGATGCAGATCCCGCAATCCATCTATCTGATGGATGCGAGCGGCGAGATGGTGAACCCGTTCGGCAAGGGCATCGGCGACGGCGATCCCGACGGCACCGCGTGGCCGATCCCCGACACGATCGCGCCAGTGTGGGGCGAGGGCCCCAAGCGCGCACAGATGCTGATGACCCTGCGCGATGATCGCGGCGTGGCACATGCGGCCGAGCCGCGGGCTGCGCTCGAGCGCGTCGTGGCGCGGTTTGCGGAATTGCGCTTGCGGCCTGTCTGCGCGCTCGAACTTGAGTTCTATCTGATCGACAAGGAACGCGCCGAAAGTGGCGCGCCGCTGCCGCCGCGCGATCCGCGCAGCGGCGTGCGTGAACGTTACAACTCCGTCTATGGCGTCGAGGATCTCGACCGCTATCGCAGCTTCCTGACCGCACTCACCAACGCCGCGGCGCATCAGAACATTCCGGTCAGTGCGACAAGCTCGGAATATGCGCCGGGCCAGTTCGAGGCCAATCTGCGCCATCAGGCGAACGCGCTGCTCGCGGCCGACCACGCCGTCTTCCTGAAGCAGATCATCAAATCAGCCGCGCTGTCGGCCGGCTTCGATGCAACGTTCATGGCGAAGCCTTATCCCGACCGCGCCGGAACGGGACTGCATGTCCACGTCAGCGTCGTTGACGAAAAGGGCCGCAACATCTTCGACGACGGCACAAACGAGGGATCGCCCGCGCTGCGCTATGCCATCGGCGGCATGCAGGCGCTGATGCCGGGCTCGATGGCGTTCTTTGCACCGTCGCTTAATTCCTATCGCCGTTTCCAGCCGGACATGTTCGCGCCGGTGAACCGCCGCTGGGGTGTCAACAACCGCTCTGCTGGCCTGCGCATTCCGATGAGCCCCGGCGAGGCGCGCCGTGTGGAGCATCGCGCCGCTGGCGCCGATGCCAATCCGTATCTGATGCTGGCTGCGATCCTGTCAGGTTTGCACCACGGCTTGACGAACAAGATCGATCCCGGCGCCGCGGCTGTCGGCAACGTCTCGCGCGAGCCTGATCTCGCGCTGCCGTTCACGCTCGACGCGGCATTGAACCAGCTCGCGGAAGACACCGTGCTTCCGGAATATCTCGGTGCGGAAACGGTGTCGCTCTACGGCGAGACCAAGCGGCTCGAGGCGAAGCGGTTCGCCAAGATCATCTCGCCCGCCGAGTACGAGTGGTACTTGTAATCAGCGCCTGAGCCAGAGTTCGGTCCGCGTCCCCTTGTCGGGCGCGGACAGGAGCTTGAGCGCGCCGCCCATGCGCGCGGCCAGCGACATCGCGATGGCGAGGCCAAGCCCCGAGCCTGTTCTGCCGCCCTGGCGGTCGAAACGGCGAAACGCGTTGCCGGCCTGGGCCGCTTCCTGCGGCTGAAAACCGGGGCCGTTATCGGCAACCGTCACGATGATCGCGTCGTCGCGCATGGCGAGGGACACGCGCACGCGTCCGTCTTCCGGTGTGTACGCGAGTGCATTGGTGAGAAGCGCGACAAGGATGCGCCGCACGGCCTGCGGATCGGTTCGCACCGTCATCGGCGCGCCCGGCGTCATGTCGAGCGCGATCCGGCGCGAGAACGCGCGGCCGACATGCTCTTCGACGATGGTGCCGGCCAATTCCGTCACATCGAACTGCGAGGTTTTGAGGGGATAGCGGCCGGCTTCGAGATTGGCGAACTCGAGGATGTCGCCGATCTTGGTGTGCAGACCGCGCCCGGCCGAGCCTATGTCGCGCGCATATTCGACGTACTTCTTGTTTCCGACCGCGCCGAACATGCCGCGCTCGATGATCTCCGAGAACCCGATCACGGCATTCAACGGTGTGCGCAGTTCATGGCTCATATGCGAGATGAATTCGGCCTTGCTGCGGCGCGCTTCGATGACATCACGCTCCGCCTGCGCGAGGCGGACGAGAAGCTTTGCATCTTCGGGTTTCGTTGCGCGAAGGGCCTTCACCGCCGCCATGGCTTTCGAGCGGCGCTCAAATTCGCCGACGAACAACGCGGCGAGACCGGCGCCGACCAGCGCCGGACCGAGGATCACGAACAGATAAAGCGGCAGCGAGCCGTACCAGGCTCTCAATGCTTCGGCGTCGTCCGGCGCCGTCGAGACGATTGCGGGCCAGCCGTGTACCTGCGCCTGGATCGCCCCACCGGACGCGGCGCCAAGGATCGGCAGCCCGAACCTCGTCTGGACGGTCGTTTTGTCCAGCATGGATGCGGGCGCCAGCGATGCCGCATCGAAGGCGACGGCGATGACGTTTCCGCCTTCAGCGAAGACGGCGGTGGCGATGCCGGAACTCGCAATCAGCAGTTTCTGATTGCGCGCGGCCGCGATCGTATCCGATGGCAAATTCACAAACGCTGTCGTGCCGGTCAGCGTCGCGGTCGCGAAGCCGGCGGCGTCATAGATGGCGATGTTCCGCACGCCGGCGGGTACATGCTTCGTCAAAGGGTCGGCGGCGAAGGTCGCGCCTTCCGCTTCGATCCGGTCGAGATTGTTTTCAACGACGGCCGCGATGTCATTGGCCCGTCGCTGCTCGAAATATTCCGCCTGATTCAAGGCGTGGACGCGATCGAAGCGCATCTGCAACGCCGACGCGGCGGCGAACGCGCCACAGATCAGCACGACGGAGATCACCACCGTCAGCTTGACGTTGCGCGACGCGAAGCGGGCCGCTTGTCCGGCAGCGGCGCCGATCGGCCAGTAGGCTGTGCTTCCTTGCGCCACGACTCGCTACATCCCCGCGCGCGGTCAAAGTGATTCGCTTTAACGATTATGCGAATCAGCGAGTCGCTGTCATTAACGAATTGCGTGGGCGGTCGTTAATACTTCAGCCGAGCATCTTGGTCGCGACCTCGAACAGGTTCGCGGAGATGCCCTCGATCTTGAGCATCGACTCCAGTTCGCCGCGCATCAGCGCCTGCCGTTTCGGGTCGTAACGCCGCCAGGTTTCGAACGCGCCGGCCATGCGCGAAGAGACCTGCGGGTTGATGCTGTCGACGGTGCGGATGGTCTCACCGACGAGCGCATAGCCGGAACCGTCGGCGGCGTGGAACCGCACATGGTTGCCTGCGAAGGCGCCGACCAGGGAGCGCACGCGGTTGGGATTCTTCATGTCGATCTTCGAGCGCAGCGCGCGCACGCGTTCTGCCGTCTGCGGCAGGCAGGAACCGGCCTGTAGGCTCAGCCACTTGTCGAGCACCAGCGGATCGCTCTTGAAGCGGTCGTGGAAATCATCGAACGCCGCCTGGCGCTTCGGCGAATCCATGCGCGTCAATGCCGCGAGGCCTGCGATCATGTCGGTCATGTTGGTCGCGGCGCGATAGTGTGCGTCTGCGATTTCCGCTGCGACCGCATCGTCGTCGCTCGTCATGTAACGAAGCAGCACGTTGCGCAGCGCGCGGCGCCCGGCCGACTTGGCATCCGGTGTGAACTGAC
Organism: Rhizomicrobium sp.; assembly: GCA_035502175.1. Lineage (GTDB taxonomy): Bacteria > Pseudomonadota > Alphaproteobacteria > Micropepsales > Micropepsaceae > Rhizomicrobium. The sequence continues at coordinate 7,369 of DATJUS010000063.1, read as the reverse complement.
CGATGAAATTGAGCTTTTGATACAGCTCATCGATCTCTGCATGGTGCGCCGCGTCGATTGCGACGATCAACGCCCTGCGCGCGCGATGGATGGCGTCAGGGTCGGGCTGCGCGGTTGCGAGCGCGAGTTCGCTTTCGAGCGGTGGCACCAGCATCTGGGCGGCAAAGGCGACATCTTCGTCTGCCCGTGCCAGAACTTCGCCGATAGCCGTTATGTAGGCCGGATCGGGTTTTGCCGACGGGCTGGCTGCCATCTCTTTCAGAATGTCCGTGGCCAGCGCCTGACCCGCTTCCCAGCGGTTGAACGCGTCGGCATCGCGGCCCATCAGTGCGGCGTGCGATTTGCGGTCGGTCGGCACCTTGAACACCGCCGGTGCGGAGAAGCCGCGGCCGACGGAAAGCAAGGGTTCTTCCGTGACGTCGACAAAGACGAAGCGCTGTTCTGCCTCAGTCAACTCAAGCACCCGCTCGTTCGGGCCTTTCGCGTTCTCGCCTTCGAGTGTTAGCGGCATTGCGCCGTTCGCGCCGACAAAGCCGAGGCGCACCGGAATGTGCATCGGCTTCTTGGTTGGCTGGCCCGGCGTCGCACCGAGTGTCTGCTTCAGCGTCAACGCGTAGGTTTTCTTCGCCGGATCGTATTCGCCTTTGGCTTCGATGCCCGGCGTGCCGGATTGCACATACCAGAGACGGAACTGGGTGAGATCGCGTCCGCACGCGTCCTCAAAACACTTCACCCAGTCTTCGACCGTCGCGGCCTGACCGTCGTGACGCTCGAAATAGAGATCGGTCGCTTTGCGGTAGCCTTCGTCATCGACGAGCGTCTTCAGCATCCGGATGACTTCGGAGCCCTTCTCATAAACCGTCGCCGTGTAGAAATTGTCGATGGAGATGTAGCTCTGCGGCTGCACCGGATGCGCGAGCGGGCCGGCATCTTCGACAAACTGGCGCATGCGCAGCGCCTTCACATCCTGGATGCGGTTGACCCCGTGGGAGCGCATGTCGGCGGAGAAGCTCTGATCGCGGAAGACGGTGAGGCCTTCTTTCAGCGACAGCTGGAACCAGTCGCGGCAGGTGATGCGGTCGCCGGTCCAGTTGTGGAAGTATTCGTGCGCGACCACGCTTTCGATGCGCGCGTAGTCGTCGTCGGTCGCGGTCTCGGGCGAGGCGAGCAGGAGGCGGTCGTTGAAGATGTTGAGACCTTTGTTCTCCATCGCGCCGAAATTGAACGCGCTGACGGCCACGATCATGAAAATGTCGAGATCGTATTCGCGGCCGTATTTCTCTTCGTCCCAACGCATGGAGCGCTTCAGCGCATCCATCGCATAGGTGACCTTCGGTTCGTTGCCGTGCTCGACATAGATGCGCAGATCGACCGGTTTGCCGGACCCGCGCACATAGGTGTCCTTCAGCACACCGAGGTCGCCGGCGACGAGCGCGAACAGATAGCAGGGCTTCTTCCACGGGTCGTTCCACACCGCGAAATGCTTGCCGCCGGGAAGATCGCCGCTGTCGATCAGATTGCCGTTGGACAGCAGGATCGGGTACTTGGCTTTGTCCGCTTCGATACGCGTCGTGTAGATCGCGAGCACATCCGGCCGGTCGAGGTAATAAGTGATGCGGCGGAAGCCCTCCGCCTCGCATTGCGTGCAGAAGATGCCGCTCGCGGTGTAGAGGCCCATCAGCGCTGTGTTGTTCGCCGGCGAAATCTCCGTGACGATCTCCAGCGCGCAGCTTGCCGGCATGGACATGATGGTCAGCGTTTCATCCGTAACCGCATAGTCGCTCGCGTTCAGCGCCTTGCCGTCGATCGCGACGGACACGAGCTTCAGATGCTCGCCATTCAGCACCAGCTGGCAGGGCGCGGCAGCGGCGCGTGTGACTTTCGTCGTTGCCTTGACGCGCGTGGTTTCGGGATCGAGCAGGAAATCCAGCGCGATTTCCGAAATCTTATAGTCCGGCGCGCGATAGTCCTTCAGGGCAATGGCGCGGGGTTCTTCGGTTCGCATGGCTAATCCTCGTGTCGAATTGGACGGACATATAGCCCACGGCGTTTACGGTCGAAAGCGCGGCAAACCGCGCCTGGCCGAAGCTGCTTAACGGAACCTTCACCATGTCCACGAGCGTGTAGGGAATTCCTAAATTCTCGCCGGCATAAGATCGCGCCATGCGCATCTTGTCCGGCTCTCTTGGCGTGCTTCTGGTTGCGGGCGTTCTGCTCGCGGCGCCGGCGCGTGCCAGCACGAGCGACGGTTTGCGCCAGGGCGAACCGGAAACCGTCGTCGTCAACGCGCCGCGCACCAACGACTACAGGCTCGGCACCGGCGACAAGGTTCGCGTCACCGTCTACGACGAGACCGATCTTTCCGGCGAGTTCGAAATCGACGCGACCGGCTATGTGCGCCTGCCGCTGATCGGTCAGGTCAAGGCGGGCGGCAGCACGGCATATCAGTTGGAAGGCACCATCGAGCAATCGCTGATGGACGGCTATCTTAAGAATCCGCGCGTGAGTGTCGAAGTCACGACCTATCGTCCGTTCTACATCATCGGCCAGGTGTCGAAGCCAGGGCAGTATCCCTACACCAACAACATGAGTGCGCTCGATGCCGTTGGTGTCGCCGGCGGGTTCACCGATCATGCGGTGGAGTCCACGCTTTATATTCGTCATGAAGGCGCGACGAAGGAAGTCGAAGTCCCGGCGGACGAGACGGTGAAAATCCGTCCGGGCGATGTGGTGCGCGTCGATCAGACCGCGTTCTGGGACGTCGCATCGTGGCTTTCGCCCGCGTCTTCGCTGGCTTTGCCGCTGGCCTACGCACTGAAGCCTTAAGAACAATCCACTCGCCCCGACGGCCGATATGGCCTATGGAGGCGCCATGACCGCTCCCAATTCCGTTGTGAAAGTTGGCCAAGTCGAAATCGGCAATGCCAAGCCGCTCGCCATCATTGCGGGCCCGTGTCAGCTCGAAAGCCGCGCGCATGCGCTGGAGATGGCGTCGGCGCTGAAAGAGATGGCGGCGAAGGCCGGCGTCGGGCTGATCTACAAGACGAGCTTCGACAAGGCGAACCGCACGAGTGGCTCCGGCAAACGCGGCATGGGATTGCACGCATCGCTGCCGATCTTTGCGGAGATCCGCGAGAGCCTCGGTCTTCCCATTCTCACCGACGTGCACGAGCGTGAGCAATGCGCGATCGTCGCGGGTTCGGTCGATGTGCTGCAGATTCCGGCGTTTCTGTCGCGCCAGACCGATCTGATCGTTGCGGCCGCGCATACCGGCAAAGTCGTCAACGTCAAGAAGGGGCAGTTCCTTGCGCCCTGGGACATGAAGAACGTCATCGCGAAGGCGACGGAAGCCGGCAACGCGAATGTGCTTGTCACCGAGCGTGGTGCGAGCTTCGGGTACAACACGCTGGTCGTCGATATGACCGCATTGCCCGAGATGGCAAAGTACGGCGCGCCGATTGTGATGGACGCGACGCACGCGGTGCAGAAGCCCGGTGGCGCCGGTGACAAGTCCGGAGGCAATCGCGACATGGCGCCTTACATCGCGCGCGCTGCCGTTGCCGTTGGTGTCGCCGCGGTGTTCATGGAAACACATCAGGACCCGGACAATGCGCCGTCCGACGGCCCCAACATGATCCGCATCAGGGACATGCCCGCGATCCTCGGCGAATTGGTCGAGATCGACCGCATCGCCAAGAAGCGCGTCGCGGCTTAGGTCGCGCTGATCGCCATATAGGCCTGAACGAGGCCGATGATCGTCGTGATCAGAAGCCCCAGCGTCGCGATGCCGGCAATGAGAAAGCCGGTGCTGCGCCCGCCCGGGTTGGCCGCGGTGTAGCCGGTTGCATACAGGATGCGGCCGATGATCCAGATCACGCCGAGGATCGGCGTCGCCAGCGCGTAGAGCATGAAATACGAATTCGAAAGCCACAGCAGCGGCAGGAAGATCACGATCTGCTCGAGCGTGTTCACCTGCACGCGATAGGCGCATTCGAATTCCGGATGCCCGGTGGTGGCGGGCGCCTTGATCTCGTATTTGCCGCGCGCACCGCCGACGCGGAAGCCTGTCCAGAAGAAAACCAGAACTGCGATGACGGTGACGACGGCGGTGAGCAACGTCGCAAGCGAAGCTGTCATGGTGGGGTCCCCTCGATAGTGGCGGCTCCCGCGCGAATCGCGCGGGAGCCTGATCGGGGAACTCTACTCGGATTCGAGGCGGCGCGGTTACTGCTGCTGCGGCGGCTGCTGTTGCGGGTATGCGCCCTGACCGCCATGGCGCTGATCCATGTGCGATTCGTGACGCTCTTCGTGGCGCTGGAACTTCGCTTCGATCCGCTCGCGCTGACCGGGCGACAGAGCGGCCCACTGGGAATCGAGACCCTGGCGCCACGAAGCCTTTTCGGAATCGTTCATGGCCTTGATCTTCTGCATCTGCTGCTTGCGGAACGCCTTGCGGTCGGCCTTCGCCATGCCGTGCATCTGCTGGTGCATCTGGATGCGGAACATCATGCGTTCTTCGGGCGAGGAGAACAGGGCGTCCAACTTGGCTTCGCGGCGGCTCATCTCGGCGCCGGCCGGGACGGAGACCTGCGACGCACTGGGCGGCACGGCGAACGCCGCGGTGGAAAGGATCGTGGCTGCGACAGCGGCCAGCACAATTCGGGAGGTACGCATTGAGAGGAAACTCCGGGTTGGGTGTCTTTTGAACGTGGAGAAAGCCCCTCTCCGTCGCGGCTTGCTTGAGGCGCACCGCATCGCCTAGAAGGCGGGGAACTTTGGCCTTTTTACGACGAGACCTTTCCCCATGACCGCGATCATCGACATCACCGCCCGCGAAATCCTCGATTCCCGCGGCAATCCGACGGTCGAAGTGGATGTGATGCTGGAAGACGGCGCATTCGGCCGGGCGGGCGTTCCCTCCGGTGCCTCGACCGGTGCGCATGAAGCGGTCGAGTTGCGCGACGGCGGCAAGCGCTATGGCGGCAAGGGCGTGGAGAAGGCCGTTGCCGCGGTGAACACGGAAATCTTCGACGCGCTCTGCGGCATGGAAGCGGAAGACCAGCCGCGTCTCGACCGCATGATGTGCGAACTCGACGGCACGCCGAACAAGGCGCGTCTCGGCGCGAATGCGATCCTCGGCGCGTCGCTGGCGATTGCCAAAGCGGCGGCGGAAAGCTCCGGCCTTCCGCTCTATCGCTATGTCGGCGGCGCGCGGGCGCAGGTGCTGCCGGTGCCGATGATGAACATCGTCAATGGCGGCGCGCATGCCGACAATCCGATCGACTTCCAGGAATTCATGATCATGCCCGTCGGCGCGGAGAGTTTCCGCGAAGGCCTGCGCATGGGCGCGGAAGTCTTCCACACGCTGAAGAACCAGCTTCAGGAGGCCGGTCACAACACCAATGTCGGCGACGAGGGCGGCTTTGCGCCGAACCTGAAGAGCGCCGACGAAGCGCTGAGCTTCATCATGAAGGCGATCGAGAAGGCGGGTTACAAGCCCGGCGAAGACGTCTATCTCGCGCTCGATCCCGCTTCGACCGAGTTCTTCAAGAACGGCAAGTACGAACTCGAAGGCGAGGGCAAGTCGCTCACGCCCGACCAGATGGTGAAGGTCTATGAAGACCTCACGTCGCGTTATCCGATCATCTCCATCGAAGACGGCATGGCCGAAGACGATTGGGATGGCTGGATCGCGCTCACCAAATCCATCGGCAAGAAGGTGCAGCTTGTCGGCGACGATCTCTTCGTCACCAACACCAAGCGCCTGAAGGACGGCATCGCGCAGGGTGCTGCGAACGCGATCCTCATCAAGGTCAACCAGATCGGCTCGCTGACCGAGACGCTCGACTCCGTCGACATGGCGCATCGCAATGCCTATCGCGCCGTGATGTCCCACCGCTCCGGTGAGACGGAAGACTCCACCATCGCCGATCTCGCAGTGGCGACGAATTGCGGCCAGATCAAAACCGGCTCGCTCGCGCGCTCCGACCGGCTCGCGAAGTACAACCGGCTTCTCCGTATCGAGGAGATGCTGGGCGATCAGGCGATCTATGCGGGCCGCTCTGTCCTGAAGGGCTGATTTCCGCGATTTTCGCGCGCCGCCCCTTCGAACCGCATGTTTCGCGGGTGAGGGGGTGGTGCGGAAATCTGGGTTCATCCTCCTCTGTCCGCCAGGCCTCTCACGATGTGGGCCGCGCGCATACAGAGCTTCTGTACAGAACGCGCGATCGTTTGTGCGAAAATCGCAATTCAAATCCCGCGCGTGGCGCGTAAGTGCCGATGCGAAAACGAAATTCGCCTTCCTTCGCTGCGCTGCGGCGATGCGCGTCGCGCTTGTGTTCGATAAGCGCCGACCCGCAATACCTTGATCTTCGTTTTCACGGCGGGAGACCATCCCCTCCCATCCCTCCTTTGCGTTTCGCGGAAGAATTGCCTTCCGCGGGACAACCGCAAATGGGGAGCAACACGGATCGTTCAAGTCACGTCAGGCGCATAGGCTTATGCAAAAGAAGAAGCGCGCCGCACATGTCTGCACGGCGCGCTTCGATCGAAGACTATTGTGCGTCAGTCCGATTCCGTGAACTGCACATAGGGCAAATTCCCGCCCTTGCCTTTTTTCGCCTTGCACGCGCCGAGATTGAGGTTGTTGGTCTCGCCCGTCGTGCCGTGATCGGCCGCGCAGCCCGGCTTCTTGTTCGTGCCGTCCGTCAGCTCGATCTTCACGGTCAGCGAGGCGCCGGCGTTGAACGTCGCTTCCGAACCGCCGCCATCGCCGATCACGTTGAACTCCGACTCCTTCCAGCCAGCGGAGAGGAACATGACGTTGTCCGATCCACTGGTGTTGAAGGCATTGCCGCCGTCCGTGAACACGAGATTGTCGTTACCGCCTGAAGCAGCGCTTCCGGAGAGCGAGATCTGCTTGAGATCCGTGATCGGCTCCTTGGGCGTGACGACGCCCGCGCTGTTCTTCCAGCAATCGTCGCTGAACGTGTTCCAGCCGGAGGGGCAATGGACGGTGCCGCCGGAGTAGTGGATCAGCCAATACTGCATGAAGGCCTGATGCTCGCTGCTGGAATAGACATATTGCAGCCAGCCGAGGCAGTTCGCCGGATTGTTGGCGCTTGCGCAGGCCTGGTCATTCGACATGAAGTTCGAGTTGAGCTGGATCGAATAGACGTTGGCGCCGCCATCGGTCTCCGACGTGAGCTTCTTCGTCTTCGGGAACGATCCCACCGCGGCCGATGTCAGGGTCTTGCTCACGGCGGCGTAGTCATGTCCGTCACCGGTCGTTTGTGCGCCGCTGTGTCCGCCCATCGCCGGAATGTAAGGACGGTTGGGCGCCTTCACGCAGGCGACCTCTTTCCACACG
>DATJUS010000062.1:0-14382 GCA_035502175.1 Rhizomicrobium sp. | reverse complement strand
GATCTCGTCGGGGGTGACGATCCACGGGCCGAACGGCGCGTGCGTGTCGAAGGATTTGCCCAGGATCCATTGTGGGGTGTGGAACTGCCAGTCGCGCACGCTGACATCGTTGCCCGCCGCATAACCGAAGATCACGCCTGGCGCGTCAGCCTTCGAGACATGGCGACAGCGCTTGCCGATGATGGCGACGAACTCGGCCTCATAGTCGATGGCCGATGAAGCTTTCGGCATCTGGATCGGATCGTAGGGCCCGTTGACCGCGTTCGGCAGTTTGGAGAACCAGATCTGGCGTTCCGGCGTTTTCTGTCCGCTTTCCGCAATGTGGTCGGCGTAGTTGAGCCCGATGGCGAGGATTTTCTGCGGCCGGGGTACAGGCGCTTTCAAACGGACGTCGGCGATCTTGAAATGCGGTTTGACGCTCTCGATGCGGCGCAGTTCGGCTTCAACGGAGGGCCATGCCTCGATCAGCGCGATCATGTCCTCGGAGAGCCGCGGCGCCGCCTGCGCGAGGTCTATGATTGCGTCGCCGGCGACAAGGCCGACGCGCTCCCGTCCGTCCGTCTCGAATGTGGCGAGCTTCATTGGTGGCCTCCGTATCGACGAAGGCAACAACAGCGGCGCTGCCGAAGCAAGCGCCGCTGCATATTCATCGGCAGATTACGCGCGTGCGCGGCGGCCCGACTTGGACGATGCGGCTTCCGCCTGATCGTTCGCGAGCTGGCGTGCGAGATTGAGGATCGCGCGGCGGCGCTTCGGCGACTCGATGCTCGCATAGGCTTCGAGCAGATCGCTCGCGCCCGGCTCCGTGAGATATGCCACCTGCTTGGAGAACGAACCGGACGATTTCGACTTGTCGAGATTGCCGATCAGATCGCCGACGCTGCATTCGAGTGCTTCCGAAATCTCGACAAGGCGCGAGAAGCTGATGCGGTTCGTACCGTGTTCGTATTTCTGCACCTGCTGGAAGGTGATGCCCACGGCGCGGGCCAGCTGATCCTGCGAGAAGCCCAGTTCCTTGCGGCGCAGCCGGACGCGCGAGCCCAGGGCGATGTCGAGGGGGTGTGGTGAATGCTCGTCAGAGTTACGTGCCATTGTCGATTCCCGTTGTTGCAATAGCGTCTTATACATCAATCGTTGCACCGCTTGTCCATGCGAACGGTTGTGCAACGCAGGTTTTTTCAACTTTTTCGGTTAAGCCTGACGCGTGAATGCGGATAAGTCCTACAATCGAGTCGAATGTGGCAAAAAGCAGGCAAACGGCGGGTGGAAGAGGTTGAGCGGTTTGGGAACGATCATACGCGGCGCGGCAAGCTGGCTTCCATCCGGCGTTTTGCGGCCGTTTGGCCGTCCGGCCGCGCTGTTCTTTCACGGCGTAGAGCCGGGGATCGACGATTCGCGCGTGCAGTCCAATCATCACAGGGCTGCGTGTTTTGCAGAGATTGCCACCTGTCTTAAGGACAATTTCGATGTGCTGCCGTTGACGATGTTGCCGGACGTCCTGCGGCAACCGCAGCGTAACAAACGCGCAATCTTCCTGATGAGCGACGATGGCTATGCCAACACGCTAACAAATGTTGCGGATATTCTCGCGGGCTTCGATCTGCCCTGGACGCTGTTCGTCAGTACGCAGCATGTCGATACGGCGGAGCGCAGCCCGGTCTTCCTCGCGCGCCTGTTCTTTCTGTTTGCGCCGGCCGGTGCGTACGACATCGCGCATCTTGGACGCGTGGTTCTGGGCGAGGATCGCGAGGATGCGGCACGCAGGTTCGGCACTGTCCTGAAATCCATGGACGCCGCGCGCGCCGGGGCAGCGGTCGCGGCCATGTGCGAGGCGCTTCCCGATCTCCCTGACCTGCTCAAGCGTTTCGATTCCGATGCATTTCTCACCTGGGATCAGGTGCGTGAACTGAAACGCCGCAATGTCGAGATCGGCGCGCACGCGCATGCCCATTGGGCAATGCATGGCGGACAGGGCGCGGCCTATGTGCGCGAGCAGGCATCCTTGTCGCGCGCACGTATCGAGGCAGAAGTGGGGAGCTGCCGTTATTTTGCCTATCCGTTCGGCAACACGCAGGACGTATCGCGCGATGCATGGCAGGCGGTGCGCGATGCCGGATTCGAATATGGATTCACCACACTATCGGGCACGCTGGATGCGAGCACGAACCCCTGGCTGATGCCGCGCTATGGCTTGCGCGCCGAGGAGCCGCGTCTGGCCTCGATCATTCCCACCCTGCGCCTCGGCAATGGCCGGCTCACCGGGTGGCAAAGGCTTATCGCCGGTTAACGCTGCGGCGTCCCATCGCGGGATTTGCCTGAGGCTGCGTTGGCCGGGCCGCGTTTCCGATTCACACAGACTCGTCTCGAACCGGCACAGCGGAAGGGCAAAAGCGCTGGCGCGAGCGATGCAACTTTTCTCCCGCGGAAAAGTCATCGAAGTCGCCAGTGAGCATTCAGGAACAGTTCGCGGAAACAGGAGGCAGGCTACCGATCCTAGCCGAGCCGTTCGCGCTTGCGCCTGCGCCCGCCCGCAAACAGGCCATCGCCCGTCCGCGCCACACACATACAGCTCTCAAGCGTCTGCTCGATCTGGCGCTCGCCGTTCCGATGTTCGTCGTCCTTTCACCGTTGCTTCTCGCGGTCGCGGTTCTCATCAAGCTGGACAGCAAGGGTCCGGCGCTGTTCCGCCAGTCGCGGCTGGGATTGAACGGCCGCGCCTTCGGCATCCTGAAATTCCGCACGATGAACGTCATCGAAGACGGCGACGCCGTCGTGCAGGCGGAACGCAACGACGCGCGCATCACGCGCCTCGGCGCTTTCCTGCGCGCTTCGAGTATCGATGAGTTGCCGCAGTTGCTGAACGTGATCCTCGGCGATATGTCGCTGGTCGGGCCGCGCCCACACGCGATAGCGCATGACATCCATTACGCCTCGCTGATCCCGGAATACACGCAGCGTCAGCGCGTGAAGCCCGGCATCACCGGCTGGGCACAGGTGAATGGATATCGCGGCGGCACGCCGACGCTCGACCTGATGCAGAGCCGTGTCGATCTCGATATCTGGTATGCCGATCACGCATCCGTGGCACTCGATCTTCTGATCCTCGCGCGCACGCCGATCGAGTTGCTGCGCAACCGGAACGTCTATTGATGGCTGCGCAAACCCAGCAAACAAAGGCTTTCGAGCGTCGCAGCGGCGAGCGCGTCTACAAGCGCATCACCGTCGGCGGCGTGAAGACCGATTGCGTGTCGCGCCAGCAGATGGGCCGCCTGATGGTCGGCGATTGCCTGGCCGCGCGTGGCGGCCGGCGTTCGCCGAAGCTCGTCTTCGCAGCCAACGGGCACGCCGTCGCAATGGCCGGCACCGACGCGAAATTCCGCGAGACATTCCAGAAGGCCGATATCGTGCACGCCGATGGCGCGCCGGTTGTGTTCGCGTCGAAGGTTCTGACCGATGCGCCGATCCCGGAACGCAGTGCGACGACCGACTTCCTGCATGATGCCGCGAAGATGGCCGAAGCGCATGGGCTGACCTTCTATCTGCTCGGTGCAACCGAAGCGGTGAACTCCGCCTGCGCCGAACGGCTGCATCGCGACTATCCGAATCTCAAGATTGCTGGGCGCCGCGACGGCTATTTCGAGCCGGAAGATGAAGATGCGCTGATCGACGAGATCAATGCCTCGGGCGCCGATGTGCTCTGGGTCGGTCTCGGCGTTCCGCTGGAATATGATTTCTGCCTGCGCCACCGCGAAAAACTGAAGGCTGGTTGGGTCGTGACCTGTGGCGGCTGCTTCAACTTCGCGGCCGGCACCTACAAGCGCGCGCCGGAGTGGATGCAGCGCACAGGCTTCGAGTGGCTTTACCGTCTGTGGCGGGAGCCGAAGCGCCTGTTCTGGCGCTATGCGATCACGAACCCGCTCGCGATATTCCTTCTGCTAACGCGGACAAAGGCTTAACCGTAAACCGGCCCGTAACTTGCTTCGTGCCCTGCTGCACGGACCGAAAGGTCCTCCTGCGCGGACCAAAACAGCACGTTAGGCATCGTGATGGCGGGAACGGCCCTTCCCACCGAAACCTTCCAGAAAACCGCTCCCGGGTCTTTCGGGCGGCAGAAGCTTGTCCAGCTGGCGGGGCGTTACAGTCTCTCCGCCATCGGGCCGATTGCGACCTCGGGTGCCCACTTCGCCGCCTCGCTGATCTTCCTGCACCGCATGGAGCAGGCGGAGTTCGGCCTGTTCTCGTTCCTGCTGGTCGTTGTGCCGTTCGGGTTGAGCATCTCGTCCGGTCTTCTCTGCGCGCCGCTGGTCAGTGCCATCAACAAGCCGGGTACGGTGGGCGAGGGTGAGCGCGCCGCTTTCCGCGCCGTGAACCGTGTCTATTCGCTGATCGTGGGCCTCGTGACCGCGGTGCTGATGTACACGAGCAAGGCTGGCGACGTGTCGTCCGTGCTGCTCGGCTTCTACGGCGCGGCGATGACAATGCGCTGGTTCTCGCGCTCCAACGCCTATTACCTCAGCCATCCGCTGCGCGCATCGGCATCGGATCTCGTCTACAGCCTTTCGCTCGTCGGCGGCCTCGTACTCCTGATCGCGATCGGTCATCTGACGATGGAATTCGCAAGCGCTGTACTCATGACAAGCGCCTTGCTCGGCCTTCTGCCGTTCGGCTGGGAATTCCTCCGCCTCCAGCTTCTGCCGATCGAGAAGAAGGCATTCCGCCTCTACGGCCCCATCTGGCGCGACATCACGCGCTGGTCGCTGATGGGCGTAGCGCTGTCGGAGATCACGGCCAACGCACACGCCTATGTGGTGACTTTCTTTGCCGGTGCGCAGGCGTTCGCGGTACTCGCCGCCGGTGCGTTGCTGATGCGTCCGCTGATGCTGGTGTTGACCGCGCTTCCGGACCGTGAGCGGCCGGTGATGGGACGTGCGCTCGCGGCAGGCGATATCGAGAGCGCGTTCGCGACCAGAAATGAATTCCGTATTGCTTCGGCCGTGGCATGGCTCGGTACGGTGCTGCTGTCGGCCGGTATCCTGATCTGGTTCCCGCAGCTCATCGTGCGCACGGGGTTCGATCACCGCGAAGTCGAGGTCGTCGTTGCGATCTGGGCGCTGATCGTCGCGGTGCGCACGGCGCGCACGGCCGACGCGACGTTTCTTCAGGCGGCCTGCGAGTTCAACGGATTGGCGCGCGCCGGTTTGCCGGCCGGCATTGCGTCGCTGGCGATGACTCTCGCGCTTCTGCTGACTCTGGGACCCGTCGCGTCGCTCGGTGGAATTCTGGCGGGCGAACTGGTCACCACGGTGAACATCTTCGCGCTGATGCGGAAGTGGAAGCGCGACCATGCCTGAAGTCGTCGTCGCAATTCCCACCTTCCGCAGGCCGCAGAGTTTGATGCGGCTGCTCGCCGCGTTGGCGAAGCTTGAGACCCACGCGGATGTCACGATCATCGTGGCCGATAACGATGCCGAAAAGCATGAAGGTTTCGATGTGTGCGAAGCGCTTTGCGATTATCGCTGGCCGCTTGACCATTTCATCGCACCTGCGCGTGGCATCGCAAATGTCCGCAACGCGCTTGTGGAGCGCGCTCTGACGCACGACTGCGAATTCATCGCCATGCTTGACGACGACGAGTGGCCGGAGCCCGGCTGGCTCGATGCGTTCCTGCGCACGCATACCGCGACGCGCGCAGATGCGCTGCACGGCTGTGTGCTGCGCGCGTACGAAACGGCGCCCGGCCCGATGGCCGCGCAGCTTGACGGCATCAAGGACATGCATGGCGTGACCGGCGTGGTCGACATGATCCCCGGCACCGGCAATGTGATCTTCACCCGTGCCTGCTTCGAAGACATGCCGAAACCCTGCTTCGATCCGGCGTTCGCACTCTGCGGCGGCGAGGACAGCGATTTCTTTGAGCGTCTGCGGCGTCAGGGCAAGCGCTTCGCATGGTGCGAAGAGGCTGTGGTTCACGCCTGGGTGCCGGCGTCGCGCGGCAATCTTCGCTGGGCGCTGTCGCGCGCCTACAGCGTCGGCAATTCTGACATGCGCGTGTTCCTGAAATACCCGCACAGCGCAGCAGCGCGCGCGGTTGAGTTCGCGAAGATTGTGGGCGCTCTCTTGTTGACGCCGATTCTCTTCGTCATCCTTGGCCTTGTCACGAATCGCGCGGTGGATGCCTTGCGCAAACTGTTCCGGGCGGCGGGAAAGATCGCAGCCTTCCGTGGCCGCTACTACGACGAATACTCCGTGACCCATGGCGCATGACACGCTGACATACGCGCCTGCCAAGCCGCGCCTCGAAGCGTGGCTGATCGATGCCGCGTTCCTGGGCCTGCTGTTGCTGGCGTTCGTCGGCGTGCAGCCTTTTGCCGAACGCAATCCCGCCACCGATCTTCAGATGGGCCCATATACCGCAACCGGCGGCGGCGACTGGGTGCGGCAGGCGTTCTATGCCGCGGTGTTTCTTTCCATCGGCGCGGTCGCGTTCTTCCGCAAGGGTCTTGGACTCGTCAAGGCCGTGCCGCCGATGATCCTCGTCACCCTGCTGTGGTGCGCGGTGACGGCCTTGTGGGCAACGGCCCCGGACGTCGCGGTACGCCGCGCCGGCCTCGCCTTTGTCGTCGCCATATCGACATTCCTGTGCGTCGACACGATTGGCGCTGAGCGTTCGTTCCGGATCTGGTGGTTCGTTCTTGCCGGTGTGCTGATCGTCAACTGGCTGTCGATCCCGTTGGTGCATCAATCCGTGCATCTGCCGGGTGAACAGGATGTCGGCCTGGTCGGTGACTGGCGCGGGCTTTACTTCCACAAGAACATCGCCGGCGCAGTGTGCGCAGTGTCCGCGCTCGTGTTCGGGTTCTCCGCTGTGAAATCGAAAAGCTGGATCGATATCGTATTCTGCCTCGCAGCGATCGGCTTCACGGTGATGACGAAGTCGAAGACGTCGCTGGGCCTGCTGTTCGTCGCCTTCGCCATCGGATTCACCTATCGCTTCGCATGGCGGCGCGACCTCGATCGCATGATCGTCGGCATTGCGGCTTTGCTGTTCGTGTTCCTGTTCGCGGCCTTCATCGCCGTCGATGCGGATGCGATCTCGCGCATGCTCGAAGACCCGAACGAGTTCACCGGCCGCTCCGCGATCTGGGCGGCGGAACTCGCGTTCATCGCCGATCATCCGTTGCTCGGCTCAGGCTTCGGTACGTTTGCGGATTCCGGAACGCTGTCGCCCCTGCACAACTACGTCGCGGGTTCCTGGGTGGAGCAGGTTGCGCATGGTCATAGCGGCTATCTGCAGCTTCTCGTCACCATCGGCGGCATCGGTTTCGTGCTGACGATCCTGGCCTGCGTCGCGGTTCCGCTGTGGCAGTTCTGGCAGAAGCGCGGCGGCGACCTGAACAGGACCGCGATGCTGTTCGCGATCTTCGTCTTCATCGTGCTGCACAATTTCCTGGAGTCCGATTTCCTCGAGGGCGACTCGCCTGCGTGGATGTCGTTCCTGCTGATGCTCGCGTTCCTGCGTGCGCCGCAGACGGAGCGCGTGTCATGAACCCGCTCTTCTCCGTCGTCATCCCCGTCTACAACCGCGCCGACGTCGTGGGCGATGCGATCCGTTCTGTGCTCGCGCAAACCTGCCAGGATTTCGAGATCGTCGTCGTGGACGATGGTTCGCACGACAATCCCCGTCCCATCATCGAAGCGTTCAACGATCCGCGCATTCACTTTTACGCGCAGGCCAATGGCGGTGGCGGCGCGGCGCGCAACAAGGGCATCGACCTCGCGCAAGGCAAATTCATCGCCTTTCTCGATTCCGACGACGTCTATCTTCCCGAACATCTGGAGACGATGCGCAGATTGCTCGACGGCACGGCGCGCACCGTCGGCTATGCGCGGATGATCGTCGATCGCGGCAACGGCAATACCTTCCTCAAGCCGCCACGCGCGATCCGGTCGGATGAGCACATGGCGACCTATCTGCTGTGCGAGCGCGGCTTCGTCCCCACGATCACGGTTGTGGTCGAAGCGAGCGCAGCGAAGCGGGTGCGCTACAGCGAGAATCTCCGCGCGGCGGAGGACACCGATTTCGCGATCCGCCTCTTCCTCGACGGACAGCGTTTCGTCATGGCCGAGGAGCCGGGGGCGATCTGGAAGGACATTCCGGATCCGAACCGCACCTCCTCCGGCCGCAAGGGAGGGCGGATGCTGGCGTGGCTGGAGGAGATGCGGCCATCGATTCCGGCGCGGGCTTATTACGGCTGCCGGGGCTGGGCGATCGCCAAATCGGTGGCGGTGACGGACCAGGCGGGGGCACTCGGGCTGTACCTGACGGCTGTGCTGCGCGGTTGTTATCCGTGGCGGCTGGCGGGGATCATCTTCCTGCAGATATTCCTCTCGGACCGGGCCTACCGGAAGGTCGCCGATGGGGCGATTTCCAGGCTTGGCGCGGGTTTTCGGCTGGCGCGATCCTGATCCATGGGTGCTGTGACCGGCGTGTCCCCGATTGGTGCAAATCGGGGCAAAAGACAGTTTCCGCCCGTTAACGGTTCGTCAGCCGCTGAGGCGTTAAATCGACCCAAAGGCGCTGGAGAATGGCTCAAAAGCGCCGCTTTGAGGCAGAGGACCGCTCCCGCTTCCATGTCGTCTGCTGCGTCCGCGCTTCCGGCTCAGACCGAGGCCAGCTTCCAGCTGGGCGACCTCGCGCGTGTCGCACGCGAACGGCGTGGCCTGATCCGCAACGTCGCGCTCGCGGTCGTGGCCGCGACCGTGATCGTGCTCATGCTGCTGCCGACGATGTATTCGACATCGGCGAGCGTGATGCTCGATCCGCGCAAGAACAATGTCGCCGATCTGTCGTCGGTGCTGTCGCAGCTTCCGACCGATCCGTCCTCCCTGCAGAACCAGATCCAGATTCTCACGTCGCGCGATCTCGCGGCGCATGTCATCGCCAAGCTGAAGCTCTATGACGATCCGGAATTCAATGGCGCGCTCAATCACAGTGCGACCGCGCAATTGTTCGCCGCCCTCGATCCGCGCAACTGGATTCACAGCAGCGACGCGCCGCCGGACGGCGACACGACACGCGACAAGATCGTGGATGCGTTCCTCAAGCATGTCTCCGTGACCGCCGAAGGTCTCTCGACCACGCTGACCGTGGCGGTCACATCGAAAGATCCCGAAAAAGCGGCGCTGATCGCCAACACGCTGGTCGACACCTACATCGAAGACCAGATCGATGCGAAGCGCAGCGTCGGCGACAAGACCACGGCGTGGCTCATCAACCGCACCCAGGAACTTGCGCAGCAGCTTCAGACGCAGGAAGCGGCGGTGCAGCGCTACAAGGCCGATCACAATCTCAACGAGACCGCGGACGGCACGTCGTTCGCCGATCAGCAGATCACCGCGATCAGCAATCAACTCGTTCTCGCCAAAGCCGATCTCGCCGAGAAGCAGGCGACGAATGATCGTGTGCAGGCGCTAGTGAAGGCCGGCGACACGGCGGACGTCTCGCAGATTCTTGCGTCGCCGTTGATCGTGCAGCTCCGCACGCAGCAGGGTGCGCTGATCGCAAGCGAGTCCGATCTCGCGACGAAATACGGCCCGCGTCATCCCAAGATGATCGCGATGGAGCAGCAGAAGAAGGACCTGCAGGACAAGATCGAGACGGAAGTGAACCGCCTCAGCGGCTCGATCTCCAACGATGTCGCGGTTGCGCGCGCGCAAGTCGGCTCGCTGACCGGAAGCCTCGCGCAAGCCGAGAAGCAGGCCGGCGCGCAGAACCTTGTCCGCGTCAATCTCCGTGCGCTGCAATCCAACGCCCAGTCCACGCGCACGATGTACGAAGCCTTCGTCACGCGCCTGCGTGAGACGCAGGATCAGGACGTGATCCAGAATCCCGATGCACGCGTGATCTCGCGTGCGCCGGTGCCGGCGTCTCCGAGTTCACCGAAGCGCGCGCTCATCGCCGGTCTTTCCATCCCTGTCGGCCTTATGCTGGGGCTGTTGGCAGCGCTTCTGGCGGAGCGGTTTTCAGGACCGGTGCCCGCGCGCGTGAGCCCTGTTGTCGCTTTCCGTCCGGTGCCGCAGCCTGTGATGCGCATGCCGCCGGTCGTCGCCGCGCTCGAAGGCGCCTCCGACCCGCGCGCCGTGAACGCCGTGCTCGATTGGCCCACATCGCCTTTCGCGAAGAGCATGCGGTCCCTGCTGCATCAGCTTCGCGCTTCCGCACATAGGCCCGGCGCCGTGGTCGTGAGCGTGGCCAGCCTGGATTCCGGAACGGCGAAAACCTCAGTCGCCGTGTCTCTGGCGCGCGCCGCGTCGCAGGCGAAGCTGCGTGTCGCGGTGATTGAGGCCGACCTGCAAAGGCCCCTGGCAGCACGCGCCATGGGCGTCGCGCCGCAGCGCGCCGGACTGATCGAATTGCTCATGGGCGCCGCACCGCCGGGCCGTGCTTTCATGCGCGATCCGCGTTCCGGCGCATCGGTGCTTTCGCCTGTCCAGGCGACGCGCGATCCGGCGCGGGTGCTGGCCTCCGCAAAAATGGGTGAGCTCGTCTCCTATCTGCGCCGCCGTTGCGACGTCGTGATCGTCCATGCGCCGTCGCTCTTCGCAGCCGCCGAGACGAATGCGGTTGCGGCGCTTTCGGACGCGGTGCTGGTCGTCGCGCGCGATGAAACCGCGATGCGCAACGCGGCTGTGCTCGAATCCTTCGCAGCCCGTCACAATGCCAAAACCGGCGTGGTTCTCGCGGAATAACCTATTGGCGAACATGGATATTTTTTCCGCACCCCGGCAGCGACAGATGCGGGACCGCCACCAGTAACCTTTCTGCAAATTATTTCATTGTGTTGACCGCGGCTTATGCGATACGCGTTGCGCCCTCAATTCCCAAAAGCCGGACATATTCCGGCTCCACAACCGAAACGAAGCCCATGAACGATCAGATGAAAGCCCTGCTGCCGCGCATCGCCATGGGGCTTGGCGTGTTTATCGTCGGCGCACTTGTCGGCTGGTTCGTCCGCGGCCCGGGCAGCGATGGCGCCGCCAGCATCCGCGTCTATGACGACTGGCGTGTGATCTGCCCGGGGGACAAGGACACGAAGGCCTCGTGCCAGCTCACCAGCGAACTCATCGATCCCAAGACGGGCACGCAGCTTTCGCAGTTCGCGATCGGCAGCGAAGACGGCAAGCCGACGCTCGTGGTGCGCGTGCCGTTGACGGTCCTGATCCCGGCCGGTGTCGGCCTCCAGTTCGGCAGCGACACCCAGACCTTCCAGTATGCAACCTGCGCGGCGAATGGCTGTATCGCCTTCGTGCCGTTCGACGACAAGATCCGTTCGTCGTTCGCCTCCGCCACGTCGATCGCAGTGGTCGTGACCGCGTCGCAGAACGGCAAGAGCGTCAATCTGCCGATGTCCATCAAGGGTTACGCCGAGGCGACGAAGGCTCTCAACAACTCTGAAGCAAGGCGCCATTCCTGGTGGCGGAGACTGTGATCATGAAATCGATGCGTAAATTCTCCGCCGCTCTCGCCGCATTCGCGCTCGTCGTCACGCCTGTTCTCGCGCAGGACGCGCCGCAACAGCAGCAACCCGCCAAGCGCCAGGGTCCGCAGGTCATCAAGACCTTCGGCGGCTGGGACGTTCGCTGCTTCCCGGTTTCGACGCCGGCGCCGTGCGACGTGTGGGAAGCGATCGCCTTCAAGCAGGGCGGCCAGCTCGCGGTGAGCGTTTCGGTCGTCTATGTGCCGTCGCAGGATCGCCATCTGATGCAGTTCATCGTGCCGCTCGGCGTCGATTTCGCGAAGGGCGCCAAACTGGTCGCCGGCACCTACACGTCGGAGATGATCCCCTTCCATCACTGTGATCGCATCGGCTGCTATTTCGGCGTCGGCAACGCGAATGCCGTAGTGGACGCGATCCGCTCGCAGAACTCGCTGAAGGTTCGCATCGCGCAATTCCGCGGCAAGTCTGCCGATCTCAACGTGCCGACCAAGGGCTTCGAGGAAGCGCATGCGATGATGGTCGAGCAGGCGAAGCAGAAGGCGGGCAAGCCTGCTGCCGCTCCTGCTGCGGAAGCGCCGGCGGCTCCGGACAACTCGACCAACCCGTAAGGTTGCCGTTTTGTTCCTGAAGTCTTTTTCATAGCGCGGGACTCGCCGGTCCCGCGACAGTTTCGACATATTTGCGTTCCCCCCGTTTGCTACTGACCGCGCGCGTACCGAGTTCCATCTTGGTGCGTTAAGATGGAACGGAAGCGCGCTCTGCCGCGCGTTAGAGCGGACATGAGCAGCAGCCACGACACGCCAAAGAATTGGTTTGGAACTACAATCGACGGGGCGCGTGCCGGCGCCAGCGGTGCCACACGCTGGAGCGAAACCCATCTGCCAGGCGGCGCCAAAACCTTCTGGGCGGTCATTGGGCTGATCCTGCTGGGGGTGCTGATCGTGGCGATCCGGCCGGGTGAGCAAGCCCGCACCAACGGGCGTGGCGGCTTCGGCGGACCGATGCCGGTTGGCGCCGCGGCGGTTTCCAAGGGCGACATCGCGATCACGCTGAACGCACTCGGCACCGTGACGCCGCTCGCGACCGTGACCGTGCGTCCGCAGGTCAGCGGCCAGATCGTGCGCTTCAATTTCCAGGAAGGTCAGATGGTCAAGGCCGGCGCTGTGCTGGCGGAGATCGATCCCCGTACCTACAAGGCGGCCTATGACCAGGCGGTCGGGCAGGCGGAGCGCGACAAGGCCACGCTCGCCAACGCGCAGGTCGACCTGAAACGCGACGAAGCGCTGTACGCGCAGAAGGCCGTATCGCAACAGGTGCTGGCGACGCAGCAGGCACTGGTGCGTTCGACGGCTGCGACGGTGAAATCCGATCAGGCCGCGGTCGAAAGCGCCGCGATCAATCTCGGTTATACACGCGTGACGTCGCCGGTCACCGGCCGCGTCGGTTTGCGCCAGGTCGATATCGGCAATCTCGTGCAGGCCGGACAGACGAACGGCATCGTCGTGGTGACGCAAGAGCAGCCGATCTCGGTCATGTTCGCGCTGCCGGAAGACAACATCTCCGACATCATGACGCGCGTGAACCAGGGCGCGACGCTCAGCGTCGAAGCCTATGACCGCGGCCAGACGGTGAAACTCGCCACCGGCAAGCTCGCGACCGTCGACAACGTTATCGATCCGACGACAGGCACCGTGAAGATGCGCGCGATGTTCGACAACCCGGACGATGCGCTGTTCCCGAACCAGTTCGTCAATGTGCGCCTGCTGGTGAACACGCTGCACGATCAGACCTGGGTGCCGGCCTCGGCGATCGAGCGCGGATCGCAGGGTGCGTTCGTCTATATCGTGCAATCCGACAACACCGTCGCGATGCGCACCGTGTCGCTCGGCCCGCAAGATGGCGACAAGATTGCGATCACCAAGGGGCTGAACCCCGGCGAGAACGTTGTGACCGATGGTGCCGATCGTCTGCGCGACGGTTCGGAAGTGACCGTGGCGAAAGGTCCGAAGACCAGCACCGTGAAGGCGCCTGCGGAGGCCGCGTCAGGCGATGACGAGCGCGCCAAGCGCCGCGCCGCGATCACCCAGGCTTGCGGCGAGGACATCAAGAAATATTGCCCGACCGCGCAAGGCATGGAGCGCTTCCAGTGCATGCGCGAGCATCGCGACGATTTCAGCGATACCTGCAAGGCCGCGATGTCCAAAATGCGTCGTCATGGCAGCGGTGGCGGCCAGTGACTTCAAAACTCACCATGGCCGGGCTTGACCCGGCCACCCAGCGCGCGAGCGTCTGCGAGCGCAAGAGAGTCATTTCGATGCGCAGACGCGCATCGTACTGGGTGGCCGCCTCAAGGGCGGCCATGGTGAAGGTGCGATGAACCCTTCAGCCCCCTTTATCCAGCGTCCGGTTGCGACGTCGCTGCTGATGATCGCCATCATGCTGGTGGGCATCGCCGGCTATCTCTATCTGCCGCTGTCGGCGCTGCCCGAGGTCGATTACCCGACGATCCAGGTACAGACGTTCCTGCCCGGCGCCAGCCCTGAAGTGATGACGACGACCGTCACCGCGCCGCTGGAGCGCCAGTTCGGCCAGATGCCCGGCCTCAACCAGATGTCGTCGGTAAGCTCCGCGGGCTCATCGGTGATCACGCTGCAGTTCGACCTCAGCCTCAGCCTCGACATCGCCGAGCAGCAGGTGCAGGCGGCGATCAACGCGTCGGGCAATCTCCTGCCGCAGACGCTGCCCGCGCCGCCGATCTACGCCAAGGTCAACCCGGCCGACGCGCCGGTGCTGACCCTGGCGGTGACCTCCGACACCTTGCCGCTGACCAAGGTCCAGGACTTGGTCAACACGCGTCTGGCCCAGGGCATTTCCCAGGTCGGCG
>DATJUS010000061.1:0-48942 GCA_035502175.1 Rhizomicrobium sp. | reverse complement strand
TGCCGGATCTGGTACCGTTGTCGGATGGGGCGGGCGAGGTGGCGGAGATCGGCGCCGGCGTCACGCGCGTGAAGCCGGGCGACCGCGTCGCGCCGGTCTTCATGCAGACCTGGATCGGCGGCGACATCGAGCCGGACCATGCGGCCAGTTCGCTCGGCGGCGCGATCCATGGCGTGCTGGCGGAATACGCCGTGTTCAGCCAGGACGGGCTGGTGAAACTGCCCGAGCATTTGTCGTTCGAGGAAGGCGCCACGCTGCCCTGCGCAGCGGTCACCGCATGGAACGCACTGTACGGCGGGCGGCCGCTGCGCGTCGGCGAGAGCGTGCTGGTGCTGGGTACCGGCGGCGTATCCATCTTCGCCTTGCAGCTTGCGCATGCGGCGGGCGCACGGGTGATCGCGACCTCATCCAGCGACGGGAAGCTGGCGCAGGCGAAGGCGCTGGGCGCCTCGGATGGCGTGAACTACCGCGAGCATGCGGAATGGCAGGATGAGGTGCTGAGGCTGACCGGCGGCCGCGGCGTAGACCATGTGATCGAAGTGGGCGGTGCCGGCACGCTGCCGCGGTCCGTTGCGTCGGCGCGGCTGGGTGGGCAGGTGCATCAGATCGGCGTGCGGGCCGGCGGTGAAGGCAGCATCGACCCTGCCGTATCGATGCGGAAAGGGCTGATCCTGCGCGGCATCTATGTCGGGTCGCGGCAAATGTTCGAAGCGATGAACCGCGCGATCGCGCTGCATCGGATCGCGCCGGTGATCGACCGGGTGTTCGGATTCGAGGAGGCGAAGGATGCGTACCGGCACCTGGAGAGCCAAAAACATGTCGGCAAGGTGGTGATCCGGGTGGGATGAGACCTGGGGGGCTGGAAGGAAGGCCTGATACCAGCCCACGAAAAGATTGAGACACGGCGTGCAGCCCCCGTGTCATTGCGAGGCGCGCAGCGGCGACGCAGTCCCGCTCGTGACGAGCCGCTCTATCGCAGCCCGACGGGTTGGGGATTGCTTCGCCGCTGCGCTCCTCGCAATGACACGAGAAGCCGGCGTTGCCGAGAGCCAGTGATTGGGCCGGCAGCATTCCCTGTCATCGACAATGACATCGGCCACGGGATGCAAGGCTCGTTGTCAGCCAGCCTTGCATGAAGGTGCACCGCCCTACGCGCTGGCCGCGCGCAGGCCGAGGCGTTCCAGCCGCGGCAGCACTTCCTGCACGAAGAACGGAATTTCCTTCAAATAATCGACGAACGCAACAGTGCAACCGGCGAGACCGGTCGCGCTCATCGCCGCCATCTCTGCCGCCACGTCGTCCGGAGAACCTACGAACGGATACGCCCCAGGATATCCGCCATCGTAACGCTTCCCGCCCTGCCGCGTGAACCTGTTCTCGAGCGGTCGTGCCATCCGTCCCGTCCCATTCACGACACTCGTGCCGCGTGTGGCGCGGTAATATGCCTGCCCTTCGACGTCAGCCATTTGCTCGGCGAAATAGTCGAAGAAGTCCTCCGCCTCGCGCCGCGTCGGACGGCAGACCACATGCCCCATGGTGAACACCGCAATGGAACGGCCATGCCGCCCCGCATGCTCTGCCACATTGGCAAGCAAGGCCGGCACCTGATCCAATTCCGTTACGTTCAGGAACAAGGCGTCGGCGGCGCGAGCGGCGAAGTCGCGGCCGCGCGGCGAAAATCCCGCCGACATCACTACCGGCCAGGGGCGCTGCAGCGACAGAGGATCCGTTTGCAGGCGCTTCAACCTGAAAAAGCGGCCGTCCCAATCGAATTCCGGCCCGCCGTGCAACAGGCGCGACCACACCTGGAACCATTCCAGCCCGTGGTCATAGCGCGAGTCCTGATTGATGGCGACGCCGTGCAGATCGAACTCGGCCTGGTTCCAGCCGCAGACGATGTTCAGTCCGGCGCGGCCGTGGCTGATGTGGTCGATGGTGGCGATCGCCTTGGCGCCGAACGCCGGCGTCACCAGCGGCACGTGCACCGTGGAGAAGATGGCGATGCGCTGCGTCAGGGCGGCGAGCGCCGCGCCGTGGGTCAGTGTTTCAAACGACCGGCCGTAGATGTTGGCCTTGCCCTGGTAGCCGCGCCATTTCGCCACCGGCAGGATGAATTCGATCCCCGCATCGTCGGCGATTTTGCTCATCGCGACGATGTCGTCCCAATCGGCGCGCCAGCGTTCGGGGGCGAGGCTCATGGTCAGCCCGCCGTCGCAATTGGCGGAGAAGATGCCCAGCTTGAAGCGGTTCGGGCCGACGATCGGATGGCGGTCGCGGGGGTTCATGCGCGAAGGGTATCGCGCACGCGTGCGGCATGGGAGGGGGCATGGCGGACCCCTCTGTCCGCCCCGGGGGCCTGCATCCGTGATTGCATCTGCACCGGTGTTCTACGGATCGATTGCTCCACGAAAGCGGCTGATTGCCTCCGGCAATTCTGCCGCCAATCGACGGGCATAGCCGACTGCGCGGGCGGCGCGCTCCCAGTCAAAATCGTCATAGGCACGCGCAGCGACATGTCGGAATTGCCGGGTTTCATTGGCTGCGCTCCCGAGTGCCGCCGACAGCACCGGGGGTCGCCCGTTTACCGCCTGACCGACGCGGGGGATCGGGTCAGCATGCCATTGCGCACCGGACGGAGGCTCCTCACCGTACAACGCCAGGATGCTGAGCAATGCCGTCTCGAGTGAGGTGTGAGCGGCCTGCATCGCGTGCATGAACCCCATTTCCGCGAGATATGCCTGCAGGTCCTCCGTATCGGAGCGACTGGTGTCAAAAATCTCAGCCGCGGCGGTGAAATGCCGCACGGCACTGGCGATGGAAGCTTCGATTTCAATCCAGCGTGCATCGCTCATTCCAGCGCCTCACTGTCGGCAGCGATATGCGCAAGGAAGCTCGTCTTACACCATGCGCGCCGCATCAGATCGGGTTCAAGCCCACGGTCCCAGCAGGCATGCTCCGCGAAATCCCAGGCTGCCGCATCACCATCGGGGGAAAAATCCACCAGTATGTCGACGTCGCTGTGGTATCGCATGTCCTGGCGCGCGGCCGAGCCGAACAATGTGAAGCACCCTCCATGCTCGCGCGCATAGGCCGTGAGCTCGGACTTGAGCGATGCGACCGCAAGCTGCCGCCGCTGTGCCTCTGCCTGCTTGCGTTCGGAAAGGGTGATGATCCGATCCATCGCTGACCTGCCCTATGCCGCCACAAGGTACGCAACGCCTCGCGCGGTTCGTTCGCTCCAAACTAGCGAGTTCGGGGGAGGCAGGCCATATCTCCGCTCCAATGGACTCCCAACCACCCCAGTTCTCCCACCGCGTCGTGGCCACCGACGGCACCGCCCGCGCCGGCGTGCTGGCGACCGCACACGGGCCGGTGGAAACGCCGGTTTTCATGCCGGTCGGCACCGCCGGCACCGTGAAGGCGATGACCGCCGACGCGGTGCGTGCGACCGGCGCGCCGCTGGTGCTGGGCAATACCTACCACCTGATGCTGCGCCCCGGTGCCGAACAAGTGGCGCGGTTTGGCGGGCTGCACCGGTTCATGGACTGGCCGGGCCCAATCCTCACCGATTCCGGCGGCTTCCAGGTCATGTCGCTGGCCAAGCTGCGCAAGTTGGATGCCGATGGCGTCACGTTCCAATCGCATCTTGACGGCGCCACCCATCGCCTGACCCCCGCGCGCGCCGTGCAAATCCAGCATTCGCTCGACGCCACCATCACCATGGTCCTGGACGAGTGCACCCCGTTCCCCGCTACTGAGGCGGAAGCGCGCGCCTCCATGGAACTTTCCATGCACTGGGCCGCGCGTTCGAAAGAAGCCTTCGTCTCCCGCCCCGGCTACGGCTTGTTTGGCATCGTGCAGGGCAGCGTCTATCCGCCCCTGCGCGCCGCTTCGACCGACGCGCTGACGCAGCTTGGCTTCGATGGCTACGCCGTGGGCGGCCTGGCGATCGGCGAAGGTCAGGCGACTACCTACGCCATGCTCGATGCCACCGTGCCGCATTTGCCCTCGGACCGACCGCGCTACCTGATGGGCGTCGGCACGCCCGACGACCTGATCGGCGCCGTAGCCCGCGGGATCGACATGTTCGACTGCGTGCTGCCGACCCGAGCCGGTCGCACCGCGCGCGCCTACACCTCGGCCGGCGTGTTCAATCTGCGCAATGCCCGCTTCGCCGATGACGCCCGCCCGCTCGATCCAACCTGCGGCTGCCCTGCTTGCACACGCCATCCCCGAGGCTATCTGCACCACTTGTTCAAGGCAGACGAAATGCTCGGCCCAATGCTGCTGACCTGGCACAACCTGACCTACTATCAGGACCTCATGGCGAGCCTTCGAAAAGCCATATCTGACGGGCATTTGGCGTCGGTCGTGGCGGGGGTCGCAGAGGCCTATGCACGCGACGAAAAGGCCGAATCAAACTGAATTGACCTTCTGGGATGCGGACACTATGGTCCGCGACCTTTTGAGTGGGCCCATAGCTCAGCGGTAGAGCATTTGACTTTTAATCAAAGGGTCGATGGTTCGATCCCATCTGGGCTCACCAAGCTTCGCGACGCGATAGCGGCGTGAAGCTTGCCCGGCGTAGCCCAAAGGGTGAAGCCTGGGCCGTATCCGCGCGCTACGCTTGGCAAGCCTTTCTTTCTAACTGGGACCGGCGAAGGCGGACTGGTTGCCGCGAGCTACGGCTCGGCAAGCCAACTCCTTCACAGCATCCGAACGCCGAAGCCGAACGACAGCGCCTGCAGCTGATAGCGCGCCATGCGGCGCAGCGTCTGCGCCATCGCGCCGTCGACATTTTCCAACGCTTCGAGCAGCGACAGGAAGTGCATCCGGTTGACGTGCTGGATCGTGTCGAAGGCTTCTTCGTACCCATCAAGCCCGGCATTCTGCATCGTTTTGTAGAAGATGCCTTTGCAGATGCGCGGGTACTGGCGGTTTCCGAGCATCAGGAAATTCAGAACGCCGTCGCCCTCGCGCTGCGCATATCGTGGCACCCATTGCCGTGGCCCTGACTTCGTCTCGCCAAGCTGCCGTTCGATGTGCAGGCGCGTCTGACCGATGTTGCCGAGCAATTCAATGCTGAACGCTACCGGCTCCTCGCAGGTGAAACCCCAGGCCTGAAATGCGCCATAGGCATCGGTATCGGCGTAGCGCACCGTGATCTCACCGGGCCATGTTCCGTCGATGCCGATGCCATCTTTCAGGCGGAACGCCGGACCGGGTCCGTGATTTACGAGATCCATCACCGGCATCAGCACCATGCGACCCTGATATTCGATATGCCGCGACTGCAGGAATTGCTGCTCGAATGCGCTTTGAGACGCTTCATCGAACCATGTGCCGCAACGATGCTTGACCGTCAGCTCATGCCGCAGATCGGCAGGAAGCGATTGCGCCTGTGCGAAAATGCCTTCAATTTCCACGCGACCGCCCGCACCCCATGAAAGATGCGCCTGATAGTTCTCAAAGAACGCCCGCTCGCGCGCGCCGACGCCGGCTTGCGACACAACGCGCAACGCGCCGCTCTCAAATGCGACGTCGGTGAGACCGATCAGCAGGTTTTCGGGCACGTGCAGGCGCGCGGGCCTTGCAGGATCGACGGCGAACAATCCGCGCCCGAGCGCGCCCTCGCCCATCCGGATATTGTCCGCAACACCGCCCAGCGCGCGGAATTCTTCCAGCATTTCGTCCCATGTGCGCGGGTTCAGTTTGCCGGGCCCGGAGTTTTGCATCGTCGCGATGCCTAATACCCGAATATCTCGTGCAGAAACCACTCCCGCTCGCGCAGGCGCTTCAGCAGACGTGGGTTGATCGTGAAGTCTTCATTGTCCTGATCGACGCGATCGGACGAATTGCGCGGCTTTTCCGTCTCGACATACTTCACCGCAGCATCGACGTCCTTGACCCAGTTGCGCAAAGGCCCGCGAACCAGTTCCGCAAGATCTTTCACGAAGCTCTCATGACGCACGATGAAGGAAGGAAGCTTCTCCTTTTCGTAAAGCGCGAATACCTCTTCCCGCGTCGTGCATGCTTCGAGCTTTTCGCGGGCGCCGGGGACCGCCAGACGCAGATAGCGATAGGATTGCGGGCCGAGCAGCTCGCCCATGCTTTCACTGACCTGATCGCCCGAAACGAGATGTGTGTTCTCCGTTCTGAGCGCGTGTTTCAGCCAGCGATTGAAGCCTTTCGTCGTCCCGTCATAGTGCTTGTCCATGCCGCGGCGCGAAAGCCTGGCGAAGACCTTTCCACGAGACTGACATCCGAAAGAATAGAGCGAAATATACGCATCCAGCGGATCGCGCACCGATATGAAATAGAATTTCGAGCGGTCGCAATCCTCTTCCATCGGCATGTGATGCTTGCGGCGAATGGCTTCCTCGTTGGCGCATTCGCCGAGGAACACGAAGATGAAAGACGACCCCGTCTTCTCCATGTCGAGATAAACGAAGCTGGGAAACTCATACATCTTCGTCTGATCCGCTTTCCTTGAGATGCTTCTTCCTGGGCGCTCCGGCTGCTGGCCTTTCGGAGACCGCGCGAACGGCCGCTGTCATCACATCAACGAGCATGTCGAAATATTCGGGCTCCCCGGGTTTCCAGAAATCTGGCGCGCTTTGCGGCACGAAATCCGGAAACAGCGGCGATCCGTCATCCCGATAATAGGTGTCGATCAGCGTGCGGTTGGAGTCGGCGTATTGCTCCAAAAGGGCGCGGCAACTATCGCTGTCCAGCAGGTCCGCTGAGCGCGCATACGCCATATTGTTCTGCATGATGGAGAAAAAGAACTTGTCGCGATCTATTTCGACATCGGCATGGTTGAACGCCCGAATGACTTCCATCAGCTCCCTGCGAGGCGACGGGTTGCGCATCCCGCGCTTTTTCCTCCGCGGCAAAACCGCCCCCGCGTCATGCCCGAGGATGCCGATGAAATCCTGCACCACGTCGATCGTTGCTCCATCGCGCTCATAGGGCCGCAGCACGATCGCCTTCTCTCCGAACTGATCCGCCCATCCCCGCACCAGGGAAAGATAGTCCCCCCGCGCGCGCTGCCGGTCCAGCCAGGTCGGGAAATCCATTGTGCGGCCGCCGGCAATGGTCTGCTTATAGAGGGACTGCAGGTATTTGTCCTGACGGCGCAGATACAAAACGATGCGCACATCGCCGATCTCACCGAGCTCCCGCTTTACGGCTTCAGCATTCGCAAAACTCAATCCCTCGCTGCTCAGGACATTCGTCGGACTGTCGCTCGCGCGGATTTCGGCGCGCACCGCGTCCCACACCGACAGGGAAGCGTCTTTTTTCTGCCGGACGGCCCGCGCGAGTTTGTGATGCGCGATTGCCCCTTCCCGGCCGGCCCGAATGTAGCGCACACCGTTCTCAAGAAGATCGTCGGTGCCGACCGTCAACGCGCTCTGAAGCGCGGACGTCCCGGTCTTGTGCGTGCCGATATGAACGAAGAGCAACGTAATATCCGATATTGTACCAGCACTGCGCAGCGCTTTGGAGAAGGGCGCAGAAACTAGCAGCCGGCCCGCACCGCGGCAATTCCACCGTCGCGGGTGTCTGAGGGCAGTCAGATGAGCGGTTTGCTGACGCGCAGCCAGACCTGCCCACCGAACGGCTTGCCGAAATTCCGGGCTTCCAATCCGCGTTCCCGTGCAAGCTCCTGCAGATACAGCCTGCCGTATTGTCGCCAGCTCCATTCACCATCGCCTTGCTCATCGAAGACGCGCTTGCCGGCATGCTGCTTCTGCAACGGCCTGTAGGAAGCTAGCATCACCCCGTTTTCGGACGAATTCTCCCGGAAGGATTCCAGCGCGCGGCACACCATCTCGGGCGAGGCATGCGAAAAGATCGACCGTGCGACGACGAAATCGAACGTCACGCCGAACACGGAGAAGTCGAACTGCTCGTTGCGATCGAAACGAGGCCGCTTCTGCGCGGCAAGCTCCGGCCCGATCGCATAGTCGAGGCCTGCCTTTATGTAATGGGCTTTGGGCTCCAGGCCGCAGTAACGCTCCGGCGCAAGAAAGCGGATGAGCCAATACCCTAACCTGAGGGTACCACAGCCTACGTCGAGAAGGTGATGCTCCTTGCGCAGGCCAGCCTGCTTGAGCGCCGCGAGTGTCTTCTGGCCGACCTCGCCGAACTGGTCGATACGGCCGCCGGTGAACCCGCCCGTGGCTTCGGCGATACGCCTTGCCACATCGTCAATGGAAGGTGTCTCCGCCATTCATGTTCCTCGATGCCAACGTCGAGAATGCGAAGACCGGCTGGCCGGCGCAACCGTTACCGCGTCCGGCGGCTATGGTGGACGGAGCGCATTTCGTTATAGGTTTCAAGATGACGGAGACGATTATGAAATCAGTTCTCGTACTTGCGATGGCATTGGGGCTCTACGGCTGCGGGAGTACCGATTTCTTTGGGGATTCCGGCGGCGATTCATCCGCAACGCCAGTCGCGCAAGCGCCCGCCGACCAAACCGCATCGGCTTCGCCCGCGTCCATGCCGGCGCCATCGCAGCAATCGGCAGCCGCACCCATGGAGAGCGCTGACACCGGCGCGGCGCCGATGGCGCAAGATGCATCAGTACCGGCCGCGGCGGCCTCTGCATCTTCAAGCGCGCATTGCACGACGCTCGCGAAGCAAAGGGCGGTAGACGCGGCCTATGAGGGCGAAGACCCCGACACGCAGGAAGCCGTTCACGACCGCACCTATGCGGATTGTATCGCGTGGGACTTAAAGCACGCCTATAGCCGCTAGGCCTTCGCGTCGGCCTCGACGCGCATCTTGAGGATCTTGTCGGGTTCGCCGGAGATCGAGCCGTTGTTGTGCTCGCCCCCCTTCTTGATGGCATCGACGTGCTCCATGCCTTCGACCACCTGACCCCAGACTGAATACTGGCGGTCGAGCCACGGCGCGTCGTCGAAGCAGATGTAGAACTGGCTGTTGGCGCTGTGCGGATCCGACGTGCGTGCCGCCGACACGGTGCCGCGCTTGTGCTTCTCGTTCGAGAATTCCGATTTCAGATCGGGAAGATCGGAACCACCCGAGCCCGTGCCGGTCGGGTCGCCTGTCTGCGCCATGAAGCCCGGGATCACACGATGGAACACGACGCCATCATAGAAACCCTGGCGCGTCAGTTCTTTCACGCGCGCCACGTGATTCGGCGCGACGTCCGGCTTGAGCTCGATGACCACCGGCCCCGATTTCAAATCCATGATCAGCGTATTCTCGGGATCGCGGGCCATCAGCTTTTTGCTCCTAACTCTTTGCAACGTTTGACAAGACGTTCAGCGACATATGGCGTTGTGAATTGCGAAATATCGCCGCCGTACATGGCAATTTCTTTTACAAGTCGCGAGGCGATGGCCTGGTTCCGCGGATCGGCCATGAGGAAGACCGTTTCGATCTCCTTGTCCATACGCTGGTTCATCGCCGCCATCTGGAATTCGTACTCGAAGTCTGACACCGCGCGCAGGCCACGGATCACGACCGTGGCCCCAACCTGATGCGCGAACTTCACTTGCAGGATATCGAAGGATTTGACGTCGATGGTCGCCTTGCCATCGGCCAGCGCCTCCGCCTCATGGCGCATCATGTCGATGCGCTCCGCCAGCGTGAACATCTGCTTCTTGGCGTCGTTGGACGACACGATGCCGATCACAAGGTGATCGACGATCTTGATCGCGCGCTTGATGATGTCGGTATGGCCTAAGGTCGCCGGGTCGAACGTCCCCGGGTAAAGGCCGATCAGTTTCTTGGCCATGGCGCCCCCTAACCCGCGCCCTCTTCGCCCGACACATCCTCGATGCGCTCGACCGAGACGACGCGTTCACCGTCGTCCACACGGAACACGGTCACGCCCTGCGCTGCACGGCCTTGAATCGATACCCCGCTGACGGCGACGCGGATCGTCTGGCCCTGATCGCTGATCAGCATGAGATCGTCGGACTCTTCCGCCGGGAAAGCGGCGATGATGGCGCTGTTCTTCCGCCCCATACCCATCGCGACGATGCCGGAGCCGCCACGGCCCGTGACGCGATATTCATAGGATGACGTTCGCTTGCCGAACCCGCCGCTCGAAACCGCGAGCACGAACTGCTCCTTGGCGCCGAGCGCCGCATAGCGCTCCGGTGTCAGCGTCGCCTCTTCGCCACCTGTCTCCTCGTCGTCCGCCACCTCTTCAACCGGTGCCTCTTCGCCGCTGGCAGCGCGCCGCGCGGCGTTGGCCTGCTTGAGATAGGCGCGCGCCTCGGCCGTATCGGCATCGGTGTGATGCAACAGCGTCAGGCTCACGACTTCATCGCCCTCGGCCAGCTTGATGCCGCGCACGCCGGTGGAGTCGCGGCCCTTGAACACGCGCACATCGGTCAACGCAAAACGGATGCACTTGCCGAGCCTGGTGGTCAGCAGCACATCGTCCTGATCGGTGCAGGTCGAGACGCCGACGATGCCATCGCCGTCTTCGAGCTTCATCGCGATCTTGCCGTTGCGATTGATGCTGGAGAAATCGGAGAGCTGATTGCGGCGAACGTCGCCGGACTTCGTCGCGAACACGACGTTGAGGTTTTCCCACTGCGACTCGTCTTCGGGCAGCGGCAGGATGGTGGTGATGCGTTCGCCTTCGGTCAGCGGCAGGATATTGACCATTGCCTTGCCCTTGCCCTGGATGCGGGCTTCGGGCAACCGCCAGACCTTGAGCTTGTAGGACATGCCGTTGGAGGAGAAGAACACCAGCGGCGCGTGCGTCGAGGCGACAAAGAGATTGGTAACGTAATCTTCCTCGCCCGTCGCCATACCGGAGCGACCTTTGCCGCCACGGCCCTGCACGCGATATTCGCTGATCGGCGTACGCTTGATGTAACCGGCGTGGGTGACCGTGACAGCGACATCCTCGCGTTCGATCAGCGCCTCGTCTTCGATCTCGACATCGGCGTCGATCAATTCGGTCAGGCGCGGCGTCGCGAACTCGTCTTTGATCTTGCCGAGTTCGTCGCGGATGATCTGCAGCACCCGCGGGCGCGAGCGCAGGATATCGAGATAATCCTGGATCGCTTCGCCGAGTTTCTTCGCCTCGTCGCCGATTTCATCGCGGCCGAGCGCGGTGAGACGCTGCAGGCGCAGATCGAGGATCGCTTTCGCCTGCTCCTCCGACATGCGGATCGTGCCTTCGGCGCTGAGCGAGTGGCGGGGATCGGCAATCAACGCAATGAGAGGGCCCACGTCCCGCGCCGGCCAGTCGCGCGCCATCAATTGTTCGCGCGCCGTTGCCGCATCCGGCGCCGCGCGGATAAGTTTGATGACTTCGTCGATATTCGCCACGGCGACCGCGAGACCGACCAAGATGTGTCCACGATCGCGCGCCCTGGCGAGATCGAACCGAGTGCGGCGAGTAATGACCTCTTCGCGGAACGCGACGAACGACCCGATCATATCCTTCAAGGACATCAACATCGGGCGGCCATTGTTCAGCGCCAGCATGTTGACACCGAAGCTCGTCTGAAGTTCCGAGAAACGATAAAGTTGGTTCAGGACGACGTCGGGCGACGCGTCGCGCTTGATCTCGATGACCACACGCATTCCGTGGCGGTCGCTTTCGTCGCGGATGTCGGCGATGCCTTCGATACGCTTGTCGCGCACCATCTCGGCGATCTTCTCCTGCATCCGCGCCTTGTTCACCTGATACGGTAGTTCGGTGACGATGATCGCTTCGCGGTCCTTGCGGATCTCCTCAATCCTGCAGCGAGCGCGCATGAGGATCGAGCCGCGACCCCGCGCCAGTGCACCGCGCGCCGCCTGCTTGCCGATGATCATCGCGCCGGTCGGAAAATCCGGTCCCGGCACGATCTCCGTCAACGCATCCATGCCGATCGACGGATCGTCGATATAGGCGAGGCACGCGTCGATCACTTCGCCCAGATTATGCGGCGGAATATTGGTCGCCATGCCGACGGCGATACCGCTGGCGCCATTGACCAGAAGGTTCGGATAGCGCGCCGGCAGAACGACCGGCTCGCGCTCCGAACCGTCGTAGTTGTCCTGGAACTCGACCGTGTCCTTGTCGATGTCTTCCGAAAGTTCATGCGCGATCTTCGCGCGGCGCACTTCGGTGTAACGCATCGCCGCGGCTTCATCGCCGTCGACGGAGCCGAAATTGCCCTGCCCGTCGACCAGCGGGGCGCGCATGGAGAAATCCTGCGCCAGACGCACCAACGCGTCGTAGATCGATTGGTCGCCGTGCGGGTGGTACTTACCCATGACGTCGCCGACGATGACCGCCGATTTGCGATAGGGCTTGTTCCAGTCACGCCCGTTCTCATGCATCGAATAGAGGATGCGCCGATGCACGGGTTTGAGGCCGTCACGCGCATCGGGAAGCGCGCGCGACACGATCACGCTCATCGCATAATCGAGATACGAACGCTTCAGTTCGTCTTCGATCGCAATGCCGGAAATGCTTCCGCCGGACGGCGGCGCGGGATGGCCTTCGTCGCTCAAATGGGGGTCCTGACGCGGCCAGATTCGGGGCTAAAAATCATGCCGAATTGGTAGCATTTTGGGGCCTGAGTCACCACAAAAAGCAGCACAAAACTGTCATCCCGGGCGAGCGAAGCGAGACCCGGGCCCCATCATATTGCGGGCGAAAATGGGTCCCGGCTCAGCGCGATGCTGAACGCATCGCTTGGCCGGGATGACAACGGCGTTAGAACGGGATTTCGTCGTCCATTTCGCTGCGGTCGAAGCTCGCGGGCGCTTCGCCGGCGCCGCCGCCGAACGACCGTCCGCCGCCACCGCCTTCGCCGCCCTTGGTGTCGAGCATCGTCAGCTCACCGCGGAAGTTCTGGAGCACGACTTCGGTCGAGTATTTCTCGGCGCCGTCCTTGTCGGTCCATTTACGGGTCTGCAACGAGCCCTCTACGTAAACCTTGGAACCCTTGCGCAGGTATTTCTCCGCGACCTCGGCGAGGTTCTTGTTGAAGATGACCACGCGGTGCCACTCGGTCTTCTCCTTGCGCTCGCCGGACGACTTGTCGCGCCAGGTCTCGGAGGTGGCCAGAGACAGGTTCACGACGGCGTCGCCGCTCTGCATACGGCGGACTTCCGGGTCCTTGCCCAGATTGCCCACCAGAATGACCTTGTTCACGCTTCCCGCCATCGCTTTCACCTTCCGTAACTTGTTCGGCCGGACCCTAAGGCCCGGCTCTGCGGGCCGCTATTGCCCACTCCGAATGTTCTCTTTATGTTCCGTCGGAAACCGAGTCAATCCCCAGCTTTTCGAGGGAGCACGTCAGGCTGCTGACAACCACTGACACCTTGCGATTTAGACTCGCGATCACCAATTGTGGGGCTGGGTCCGTCGCACCTACGCGCGGGCCCTCATCCACGGAACCTTCACGCACATGCGGTTGCCGCGACTATCCCGGCTGGCCACACTGCGCGTTTCGACCTGACGGAAAAACATGCTGAAGAACATCTCCATCCGCGGCGCCCGCGAGCACAATCTGAAGAACGTCGATGTGGAGATTCCGCGTGACACGCTGACGGTGCTTACTGGATTGTCTGGTTCGGGCAAATCCTCGCTCGCCTTCGACACGATCTATGCCGAGGGCCAGCGGCGTTATGTCGAGTCGCTGTCGGCCTATGCGCGGCAATTCCTTGAACTGATGCAGAAGCCCGATGTCGATCATATCGAAGGCCTGTCGCCCGCGATTTCCATCGAGCAGAAGACGACGTCGCGCAATCCGCGCTCGACCGTCGGCACGGTCACTGAAATCTACGACTATCTGCGCCTGTTGTTCGCGCGCGTCGGCGTACCCTATTCGCCGGCGACCGGTCTGCCGATCGAAAGCCAGACCGTCAGCCAGATGGCGGACCGCATCCTCGCGCTGCCCGAAGGCACACGCCTCTTCCTGCTCGCGCCGATCGTGCGCGGCCGCAAGGGCGAGTATCGCAAGGAACTCGCCGAGCTTCAGAAGAAGGGTTTCCAGCGCGCCAAGATCGACGGAAAATTCTACGACCTCGGGGAAACACCGACACTCGACAAGAAGCTGAAGCACGACATCGAGATCGTGGTCGACCGCATCGTGGTGAAACCCGATATCGGCAACCGTCTGCCGGACTCCATCGAGACCGCGCTCGGCCTCGCCGACGGCTTGCTATTCGTCGAGTTCGCGGACGAGAAGGACGGCAACGGCAAGGCGAAGCAGATGATGCTGTCGTCGAAATTCGCCTGTCCAGTATCCGGCTTCACGATTACCGAGATCGAGCCGCGCCTGTTCTCCTTCAACAATCCGCACGGTGCGTGCCCGACATGTGACGGTCTCGGCACACAGCTTTATTTCGACCCCGCGCTGATCGTGCCGGATGAGAGCCTGACACTCCGCAACGGCGCGATTGCGCCGTGGTCGAAGGGTTCATCGCCCTACTATCTGCAAACCCTCGAAGCGCTCGCGAAGCACTACAAATTCTCGCTCAACGAGCCGTGGGAAGATCTGCCCAAGAAAGCGCGTGAGATCATTCTCCACGGCTCCGGCGAGGACGAGATCAAGTTCGTCTACGACGATGGCATGCGCCGTTACGAGACGAAGAAACCGTTCGAAGGCGTCATCCCGAACATGCAGCGCCGCTTCAAGGAAACGGATTCGTCGTGGGTGCGCGAGGAGATGGAGCGTTTCCAGGACACGAGCCCGTGCGAAGTCTGCAAAGGCTATCGCCTGAAGCCAGAAGCGCTCGCCGTGAAGATCGGCGGGCTGCATGTCGGCCAGATCGGCGAGATGTCGATCAAGAAGTCGGATGAATGGTTCCGCGATATCGAGAAGCAGCTGAACAAGCAGCAGCGCGAGATCGCGGTGCGGATTCTGAAAGAGATCCGCGCGCGTCTGAAATTCCTCGTCAATGTCGGCCTCGATTACCTGACGCTCAGCCGCAATTCCGGCACGCTGTCCGGCGGCGAGAGTCAGCGCATTCGTCTTGCCTCGCAGATCGGCTCCGGCCTGACTGGCGTTCTGTATGTTCTCGACGAGCCGAGCATCGGCCTGCACCAGCGCGACAACGAAAAGCTTCTGGAGTCGCTCAAGGGCCTGCGCGACATGGGCAACACGGTGCTTGTCGTCGAGCATGACGAGGACGCGATCCGGCAGGCCGATCATGTGATCGACATGGGCCCCGGCGCGGGCATCCACGGCGGCCACATCATCGCCGAGGGCACGCCCGAAGACATCATGCGCTCGCCGAAGAGCCTAACGGGAAAATATCTTGTCGGCCTCGAGCAGATTCCGGTGCCGGCGAAGCGGCGGCCCGCGGCGCACAATCGCTGGCTCAAGGTCAGCGGCGCGCGCGGCAACAATCTCAAGAACGTGTCGGCGCAGATCCCACTCGGCACCTTCACCTGCATCACCGGCGTGTCAGGCGGCGGCAAATCCACGCTCGTCATCGAGACGCTCTACAAAGCGGCGGCGCGCAAGCTGAACGGCGCGCGCGAGCATCCATCGCTATACGACAAGATCGAAGGCCTCGAATTCCTCGACAAGGTGATCGATATCGACCAGTCGCCGATTGGGCGCACGCCGCGTTCGAATCCGGCGACCTATACCGGCGCATTCACGCCGATCCGCGACTGGTTCGCCGAACTGCCGGAGTCTAAGGCACGCGGTTATGCGCCGGGACGCTTCTCCTTCAACGTCAAAGGCGGACGCTGCGAGGCGTGCCAGGGCGACGGCGTCATCCAGATCGAGATGCACTTCCTGCCGGACGTCTATGTCCAGTGCGATGTCTGCAAGGGCAAGCGCTACAACCGCGAAACCCTGGAAGTGAAATTCCGCGACTACTCCATCGCCGACGTTCTCGACATGACCGTCGAAGCCGGCGCTGAGCTGTTCAAGGCCGTACCGTCGATCTTCGAGAAACTCGAAACGCTCAAGCGCGTCGGCCTCGGCTATATCTCCATCGGCCAGCAGGCGACGACGCTCTCCGGCGGCGAAGCGCAGCGCGTGAAGCTGTCGAAGGAACTGTCGCGCCGCGCGACCGGCCGCACGCTCTACTTCCTCGACGAGCCGACCACCGGCCTGCATTTCCACGACGTGAAGAAGCTGCTCGAAGTGCTGCACGAGCTTGTCCAGAGCGGCAACACCGTGGTGGTGATCGAACACAATCTCGAAGTCATCAAGACCGCGGACTGGATCGTCGACCTCGGCCCCGAAGGCGGCGACGGCGGCGGCGAGATCGTGGCGCAAGGCGCCCCGGAAGATGTCGCGAAGGTCGCGCGTAGCTATACCGGCCAATACCTGAAGCCGCTGCTCAAGAACCGCACGCCGGAGAAAGTCGCGCCGTCAAAAAAGCTCAGGGCTGCGGAGTAGCGGCGCGCGCGTTTCCCGCGAGCGTCTTGTAGGCGTGCGCGGCGGCGCTCGCGGTAAGGCCCACGCTGAACGGCGCGATGATGAGCTGAATGCCGAGCATCGTCGAAATGTGGCTGTTCATGATCAGGTTCATGCGGTCGGCGATCACCTGGGGATCCAGGTGCTGCGCCTGGCGAAACAGCGCCACCATGTCCGGTCCGATAAGCCATCCGAAGGCACCGAGGAACAACAGTGCAGGCGGCAAGGTCACTACGAACAGCACGGCCGCGATGCGCCAGAAATTTCCAGCCGTCAGCAACCACCCGCGTTCGAAACTCACGCGGTTCTCGGCCACGACCACGACCGGAAGCAGAAACGATAGCCTGACAAGAGCATACAAGAGACCGCACAAGCCCGCGAGAAGGACGAGCGTTACGGTCATCCCCTCGACAATTTTGTTCCCGGTAAAGCTTGTCGCAACCGCGGCAACAACGACGGCGAGCACAAGGCCCATCATCAGGACGAAGAGGATTCCAAACAGGAGGAGATATCCGCCCCACAAACGAAGCTCGGCCGCGCCCACGGCGAAATGAATGAAGGCAGGCCCGGTCCGCAATCCCATTGCCTGGCGAATGACGGGCACGGTCACGCAGGCGCTGAGCAGAATGCCGACAAGCGAGAAGGCGAAGCCGCGCAGGACAATGGCGCTCGCCGCGTTGGGGTTCAAATCCGGCGGAGGCGACGCATCCCCGATCGCATAGGGAAGAAAGTTGATCACCGCGAGCGCCACCATTGGCACCCAGATCAGGCCGATGATCGTCCCCAACTCGCGCAGCGTGAAGGCATAGGCAAAGCGTACTGTTTCGCCGACAGAAAGTTTGTTCACGCGGTGGCCCCGGATTGGGTGAGGTTCTTGTAGGCGAAAGCGCTCACGGCATTCTGCAGACCCAGAAGGATCGGCAGCGTCACGATCTCATAACCGATCCAGAGCGGCAGAAAATTGTGAAGCGCGGGGCCGATGATGGCCCACATCTGCTGCGGCGTCAGGACCTGGTGATCGAGCTGCGCCTGCTGAATTTTCATCAGCGCAGGCCCCATGAACGGCATCACCACGATCTCGCTGACCATCGAGATCACGAATGACGGCCCAACCACGCAGGCAAGGAGCAGCACGAAGATACGCCAGAAATTTCCGCGCCCCAGCTCCCACGACCTTGCGAGCCCAAATCCCCCTTCCGCCACGAGTGCCGGCGCCATGAAGAACAGGAGCCGAAAGACGGAGTAGAAGAACCAGCACACGCCGGCGATCACGGCGATGGTTTCAACCAGGCCATATATCGACGGCAGATGGTAGTGCTCGCCGATCCAAAACGTCGCGAACACAACCGCCTCGGTACAGAGCACGTTGAGGAAAAGAAGGATCATCGCGAAGATCACACCGCCGAAGAGACGCCACACCTCCCCGCCCAGCGAGAAATAAACGAAGACCGGGCCTGGATGCAGGCCGAGCGCCTTGCGCTGGATCCCGACAGTGATCATCGCGAAGAAGATGTAGAACAGGACATAAAGTGGGAACCCGATCGCCGCCATTTTGAACCACAGATGCAGGATCGCATCCTGGTTGTGCCCGACATCCGGCGCAGACGACAAATCGATGGCCGCAAAATCCGGCAACAGCGACCAGACCGCCGCCGCGCACAGGGCGATCGCAAGGACCAGTGGCAGCCAGACGATGCCGAAGATCGACAGAATGTTGGAGAACGCAAACCGATAAGTGTCGCCAATCGTCCGCTCCAGCGGAATCTTGTTCATCGACGCCTCCCCTTCCGACGCATCATCCTAGTGCGCGCCCGCCGGAGCGGCAATGCAAGGGAAGTTTACGTGACACGCTCTGGCCGCCCCGGCTAGGGTTAATCCAGAACACAAAAGGCCAATGCCAAAAAAGGATACGAAATGCGCTTCGCCGAATATGCGAAATATGACGGTCTTGGGCTTGCCGCGCTTGTCGCGAAGAAGAAGGTCAAGCCGATCGAATTGCTCGACGAAGCCATCGCCCGCGCCGAAGAACTCAATCCGAAACTCAACGCCATCGTCTACAAGGATTATGAGCGCGCCCGCGCCGCCGCGAAGGGCAAATTGCCGAAGGGCGTGTTCACCGGCGTGCCGTTTCTGCTGAAGGACATCTTTGCGTTGGCGCAGGGCGTGCCGACGCGTCAGGCGTCGCGCTTCTTCCCGCCGATCCCATGGCCGCACGATTCCGAAATGACAGTGCGCTTCAAGAGCGCCGGCCTCGTTCCCTTCGCGAAGACCAACGTGCCGGAATTCGGTCTGGTCCCGACGACGGAGTCGAAGCTGTACGGCGCCGCGCACAATCCGTGGGATCTTTCGCGCTCCACCGGCGGCTCTTCCGGTGGATCGGGTGCCGCGGTGGCCGCCGGCATCGTTCCGCTTGCTCATGCCAATGACGGCGGCGGATCGATCCGCATTCCGGCGTCGGCCTGCGGTTTGGTCGGGTTGAAGCCGACACGCGGCCGCGTGAGCTATGCGCCGGATTTCGGCGCAACCATCGACGGCCTCGGCGCCGAACTCGTCGTCTCACGCACCGTGCGCGACACGGCCGCGGCGCTCGATGCCGTTGCCGGCTATGTGCCGGGCGATCCGTATTGCGCACCGCCGGAGCCCGCGTCCTATCTCGATGGCATGAAGCGCAAACCGAAGAAGCTGCGCATCGCGTTCTCGACCAAGAAACTCGACGGCCGTTCGCTGCACCCCGTCTGCGTGGCGGCTGTGAAGCGCACGGCAAAACTCTGCGCCGATCTCGGCCACGATGTTGAAGAGGCGATGCCGGATCTCGATCAGGCGACGCTGGTGCCGATGTTCATCCAGATCTGGCGGGCAAACCTCGCCGCCGGTATCGATACGATCGCCATGCTCACGGGGCAGACGCCCACTCGGGAGATGTTCGAAGGTCTGACCTGGGGCGTCTATCAAGCCGGCAAGAACATTGCCGCGAGCACCTATCTTCAGGCCAAACAGGGCATCAACACCGCCTGCCGCGCGACGGCGCAATTCCATGAGACATACGACATGTGGTTCT
Source organism: Rhizomicrobium sp. (assembly GCA_035502175.1). Taxonomy (GTDB): domain Bacteria; phylum Pseudomonadota; class Alphaproteobacteria; order Micropepsales; family Micropepsaceae; genus Rhizomicrobium. The sequence goes on along the minus strand of DATJUS010000061.1, from coordinate 29,505 downwards.
CGTCAACGCTCGCCGAACCGCCGGTGCAGCTCGGACGCTTCGACATGGAAGAGACCGATCCGGACAAATCCTTCGCGCCGCTGATCGACTATGTTCCGTTCACCGCAATGCAGAACGTGACCGGCCAGCCCGCGATCAACATGCCGCTCTATTGGAATAAAGAAGGCCTGCCAGTCGGCGTCCATTTCGTTGGACGCTTTGGCGATGAACTTGGCCTGCTCAAACTTGCCGCGCAGCTCGAAGCCGCGGCACCGTGGATCGATCAATACAAGAAGATAAAGGTGTAAGATGACCTTTGCAGAATACGATCAATATGACGGCCTCGGCCTTGCGCACCTCGTGCGTCGCGGCGATGTGACGGCACTTGAGCTTGTCGACGAGTGCATCGCGCGGATCGAACGTCACAATCCGAAACTCAACGCCGTCGTCTACAAGGCGTATGACGAAGCGCGCACGACAGCGAAAGGCAAACTCCCCGACGGGCCGTTCAAGGGCGTCCCGTTCCTGATCAAGGACATCAACATGGCGGTCGCCGGCTGGCCGATGACCAACGGCTCCGCCTTCCTGCGCAACCACGTCTCCAATGCCGACGCGGAACTGACCAAGCGATATCGCAACGCGGGTGTGGTCATGGTGGGCAAGACCAACACGCCGGAGTTCGGCATTCCCGGCACGACCGAAGGCCGCCATCTCGGCATCTGCCGCAATCCGTGGAATCCCGATCATTCGTCCGGCGGCTCTTCCGGCGGCGCGGCATCGGCGGTGGCAAGCGGCATGGTCGCGCTTGCACATGGTAGCGACGGCCTCGGCTCGATCCGTATTCCGGCTGCACAGTGTGGCCTCGTCGGATTGAAACCGACGCAATACCGCAACCCGGGCGCACCGGATGACCGCAATCGCGCGCACGGTCTCGTCTGCGATCACGTGCTGACGCGCACGGTGCGCGATTGCGCGGCGATGCTCGACGCGACCGGCTATCCGGAAGACGACGCGCCCTACGCGCCGCCGCCCAAAGCGCGGCCGTACATGGAAGAGATTCAGACATCGCCGGGCAAACTGCGCATCGCGTTCTGCACGGAGACGCCCAGCCACACCGAACCGAATGCCGACGTGCAGAAAGTGTTCGACGACACGGTGAAACTTCTCGGCGAACTCGGTCACACGATGATCGAGAAGAAGACGCTGCCCATCGACTGGCGCACATTGTATCGCGCACAGGGTTGCGTCTCCGGCGCAATGTTCGCAGCCGCCATCGACGATCTGATCGCCACACAGGGTCGCGAACCGCTCGACGAGGAAATGGAGCCGCTTGCGTGGGCGAGCTACAAGGGCGGCCGTAAGATCACCGCATCGCAGGTCGGCTGGGGTCTCGGGCAGATGCGCCTGATGAGCCGCCAGATCCTGTCGCTGTGGCGCGATTTCGACGTGCTCCTGATGCCGGTGACGATCACGCAGGCACCGCCCATCGGGCTGCTAGACCCGGTGAATGTCGAGCCGAAAGAGTTCAACCGCCGCCAGGCCCGCGTATTCGGCTATACGCCGCCGTTCAACATCACGGGGCAGCCTTCGCTATCGCTGCCACTGGGCTGGTCATCTGACAGACTTCCCATCGGCATGATGTTCACGTCGCGCTATGGCGACGACGCGACACTGTTCCGTCTCGCGGCGCAGCTTGAACAGGCGCGCCCTTGGATCGACCGCACGCCGCCGGTGTGGGGCTAGCTCAGCTCCACAGGTCCACGGAACTGGCGCAGCACGGCGGCGATCCAGCTTCCATTCGCAGCCTGTTGGGATTGGCGGAACGCGGCTGGCAGCTCGGACCAATGACGTTTGGGCGTCAGATGGTGCTCACCGTGGAAATTCTGGTTGAGGATCAGCCACCGCAACGCTGCCGGCATGGTGGTATTGCGCGCTTCCAGTCCGGATGTGAGCGGCATCGCATAATGCGGGGCATTGTCCAGCAGCGAGAGCACGGACCAGCGCGCCAGCACGCAGGCCGCAAACACCCACCAGTGCGAACCCCACAGATAAAGCGCGACGCCCGCGAACAGCACGATGCCCGCAAGATCGATCCGCAACGTGTTGCGACGCGCCGGATTTGAGAAAGACCGGAGCGCTGCCGAGCGCACCTGACCCGCATCGTCCGTCTGGTTCGCGCGCTCCGCGTAGCGTTCCAGCACCGGCATCGGCACAAAGATGAGCAACGGCAGAAGCGCGTAGATGAGCGCGTTGCCGATCACCGTCTTGAAATAGAAGCCCGGCGCCACGGCGAAATAGGACTGGCCGGGCGCGAGATACTCCGGCCGGTCGAAGCTGTGACGATTGTTGCTGTGGTGGGCGAGATGACCGAAACGCATCGTTTCAAATGGCAGGCCCAGCGTGATGCCGAGCAGCCTACCCGCGACCCGGTTCCACCGTTCGTTCGCGAACAGATTGCCGTGCATCGTTTCGTGCATCAGGCCATAATGAAGCGGTGCGGTAAGCGCGACCAGCGTGACGAACGCCGTCAGGCTCCATCCCGTCAACGGAAACAGCCGAGGGTAGACACCGAACTCCACCGTCGCGACAACGCCCGCGAGCGTCAGCAATCCCAAATCGAGAACAGTTTTACGCAAATCGGCCCCCTGCTTCGTCCATTAAACGCAGAAATCACCCATTCCGTCTCGCGAAACTTTCGCGGCAAGGCTTGGGGTTGAGCCGGCAGCCCGGACCGCCTATGGGAACGCGGATGGACACCATTCACATTGTTGGCGGCGGGCTCGCCGGTAGCGAAGCCGCGTGGCAGGCGGCAGAAGCCGGTTGCGACGTTGTGTTGCACGAGATGCGGCCCATGCGCAGCACCGACGCACATCAAACGGACGGTTTGGCCGAACTTGTCTGTTCGAATTCGTTCCGTTCCGACGACGCGGAGAATAACGCAGTCGGGCTGTTGCACGAAGAAATGCGCCGTGCGGGTTCGCTCATCCTGCGCTCCGCCGATGCACACCGCCTGCCGGCGGGCGGCGCATTGGCGGTCGACCGGCATGGGTTTTCCGCAGCCGTGACGAAGGCGCTGGAAGATCATCCGAAAATCTCAATCGAACGTGGCGAGGTCGCAGGCCTGCCGCCGGAAAACTGGACCAACACGATTGTCGCGACCGGCCCCCTGACGTCGGAAGCGCTGGCACAGTCGATCCGCACATTGACCAACGACGACGGCCTCGCCTTCTTCGATGCCATCGCGCCGATCGTGCATAAGGAGTCGATCAACTTCGACATTTGCTGGATGCAGTCGCGTTACGATAAGGGCGACGGCGCCGACTACATTAACTGCCCCATGGATCAGGAGCAGTATGCGGCATTTATCACCGCGCTGCTCGATGGCGAGAAAACGGACTTCAAGGAATGGGAAACGTCGACACCCTATTTCGAAGGCTGTCTTCCCATCGAAGTTATGGCGTCGCGTGGCGTGGAGACGCTGCGCTTTGGACCGATGAAGCCGGTCGGGCTTTGCGACACGCGAACGGGCAAGCGGCCTCACGCCGTCGTGCAACTGCGCCAGGACAATGCGCTCGGCACTTTGTGGAATATGGTCGGCTTTCAGACCAAGCTTAAGCACGGCGAGCAGACGCGCATCTTTCGCATGATACCCGGCCTAGAGAACGCGCAGTTCGCGCGGCTCGGCGGACTGCACCGGAACACCTTTCTCAACTCCCCCACGCTTCTCGACGGACAACTTCGCCTGAAGGCGCGACCGAGTTTGCGCTTCGCCGGACAGGTCACCGGCGTGGAAGGCTATGTCGAGAGCGCCGCCATCGGCCTGCTAGCGGGACGTTTCGCGGCCGGGCTTGAAACCCTGCCACCTCCGACAACGGCGTTCGGCGCCCTGCTCGCGCATATCACGGGTGGCGCGGACGCGAAGACGTTTCAGCCGATGAATGTGAACTTCGGATTGTTTCCGGAGCTGAAAGGCGCACGCGGCAAGGATCGCAAGAAAGCCATGTCGGCGCGCGCGCTCGTCGATCTCGCGGCGTGGCTAAACGCGACCGCGCAACGCGCTGCTTAGCAGCCGCATCTGGCGGCGATGCAGCGGTACGTCTTTCTGCGGTTTGGGCAGATATAGCGATACAAGCGATGCAGGCAGGAATGCCGGCAGCGACGCACCGGGCTTCTTCATCCGCCGCGCCTTGGCAAGATGCGTCAGCGCGTCCGCTCTCGCCGCCGCCACATCCGGCAGGATTTCGCGTCCCGTGATCGCCTGATTGCGCAGCAGGCCGGCGAGCCCATATGCGAGCCCCGCCTCATGGGCGAGTCCGTCATGATCCGCACCCAGAATGCGGGAGGCCAACCGCATCACGTTGCCCGACGTCGCATCGAGATACGCATCGCGCGGTGCAACGTCGGCGAATGGACCGCGATTGAGATCGAAGGAGCGCGCATCGATGATCGCCTCCACCCAAGCCGCGGGCAGATCGGCTTTGGCAAACGTCAAAGCCATGGCGCGCGCGACATCGTGCGGTCGCGGATTTCCGGCGCGAGCGCCCTCCAGCGTCTCGCGCCACCATTGCAGCCGTATCTCGCCGATCATCGGTTCGCGGATGCTCTCGCCGACGTGGGCGAGTTCGTGGTTCAGGGCGTAGAGCGCAAACAGGAACGGCCGCTTGTCCGCCGGCGCGAACAGCGTGGAGAAATAGCGGTCCGGATCGTATTTCCGCACCATCTTCGCGCAGGCTTCGAAAATATCGTCGACCATCTCAAAGAAAGAGCCGCCCGGTTGCCCGGACGGCTCCCTTCATTCCTGACGGTAACGCGATCAATAGATGTTTTGTGCCGCGACCATCGCGAACAGCATCGGGATCGAGAGCATCGTGTTGATGCGACTGAACATGCCGGCGGTCTTTGCCGACGCGGCCTTCGCATCCGCCGACAGGTCCGGATACTTGTTGTCGATGTTCAGCGCCTTCTGCTGGTTCGGCCAGATCAGGAACCAGACGTTGAACCACATGATCGTGCCGAGCCACATGCCGATCCCGATGCTGATCGCTTTGGGATTGATAAAGCCTTCGTTGGCGTCCAGCGTGTAAGCCTGAACGAGATAGCCGTTCAAATATGCCAGAATGATGCCGAAGAAGATCGTGCTCATCGCCGCCCAGCGAAACCAGAACAACGCGGCCGGCGTGATGTACTTGCCGAGCGCGGGACGAAGCTCTGTGGGAATGGAAGGCGTTGTCGGCGTCGATACGAAGTTGAAATACCACAGCAGACCGATCCACATCACACCGCTAATCACGTGCAGCCAGCGCACGAGGAACGGCCAGAAGGTGGTCGCGTCGAAGCCCTGAATCTTGACGTAGAGGACGAACATCAGGATCGCGAGCACGACGCCCGCAATCACCGTATTGCGCAGATTTCCGAAAAACGCGGCCATGGCCGACTACCCCTCAATTGAGTCCCTGAGGGGAGTTTACGCCTTTCGCGCCGGGTTTCAGCCCTAATTCTTATATGGTCAAAGTCTTCGGGCGGCGGATCACGAGCCAGAGGACAACCATCAGGCGCGTCACCATGACCGCCGTGAAGAACGAGGTGATGATGCCGAGCCCCAGCGTCACCGCAAAACCGCGGACCGGGCCCGAGCCGAGCTCGAACAGGATCAGCGAAGCGATCAAATGGGTCGCGTTGGCGTCGATGATGGTCGCCATCGCGCGACGGAAGCCGGCATCGATGGACGCGATCATGCCGCGCCCGTTTCTCTGCTCTTCCCGTATGCGCTCGAAGATCAGCACGTTGGCGTCGACCGCCATGCCCATGGTGAGCACGATACCCGCGATGCCCGGCAGCGTGAGTGTCGCGCCGAGCAGAGACAGCGTCGCGATCAGCAGGATCACGTTGAAGACCAGCGCGACGTCGGCAAAGACGCCGAACAGACCGTAACGGCCGATCATGAACAGGATGACGAGCGCGAGACCCGCCATCGTCGAATACCCGCCCGCCTTCACGGAGTCGGCGCCGAGCTCAGCACCGACAGTACGCTGATCGATCGGCTTCAGCGGCGCAGGAAGAGCGCCAGCACGCAGCAGCAGGGACAGGTCTTTGGTCTCTTCCGTCGTGAAATTGCCGACGATCTGGCCGGACCCGCCCAGGATGACGGTCTGGATATTCGGATCGGTGATCACCTTCTTGTCGAGCAGGATCGCGAAGCGGTGGCCGACGTTTTCTTTCGTCACGTCGCCGAATTCACGCGCACCAACCGAGTCGAACTTGAAGGTCACGTCGGGCTGGCCGGTTTGTGAATCGAAGCTCGCTTGCGCGTCGGTCAGGCGGTCGCCCGCGACCAGCACGCGCTTCTGAACGACGACCATCCCGCGGCGTTGCTCTTCCTGTGCGTTGTAGCGATGGACCAGTTCCGAACCGATGGGAACGATGCCCTTCTTGGCCTGCTCAATGTCGGCGGACTCGTCGACCAGCTGGAACGTCATCTTCGCGGTGGTCTGCAAAATCTGGATCAGCTTCGACGGATCCTGAAGACCCGGCACCTGCACGACGATGCGGTCGTCGCCCTGGCGCTCGATGGTCGGCTCGCGCGTGCCCAGTTCGTCAATGCGCTTGCGGACGACTTCGATCGACTGGCCGACGATGTCTTCCTGCGCCTGCTTCTTGTAGGCATCGGTCATGTGCATTGTGAAACGGCCAGCGGATTCGCTGATCTCGTACTGACGCGCGCCAACCGACAGCACGCCGCCGCTCACGGACGGATTCAATCCGTCGAGGATCGAGCGTGCCTCATCGATTCGATCCGCGCCGATGACGGTCACCGACACGGAATCGGGACCCGGCGCAAAATCCTTGATCGCGATATGCGCCTTGCGCAGCGCGCGGCGCATGTCACCCATCAGCGACTCGATCTTGTCCTTCTGGACTTCGTCGAGCTGCACTTCGAGCAACAGATACGAACCACCCTGGAGGTCGAGGCCGAGGCTGACCGTCTGGTTCGCCCACCATGCGGGCAACCGGCTGCGCGCGGCTGGCGGCAGCGCGTTCGGCAGCGCGATCAGAATTCCCGCGAGAAGAATGAGCGCAACGACAATGCGCGTGAAGGGTGAGACCTGAACCATGCGCGCCTCAGCCGGACTTCGCCGTATCGGCGGGCTGGGACTTGGCGCGGACTTCGCTGAGCGTCGCCTTGATCACACGGATCTGCACATTGTCGGCAATCTCTACCGTGATCTCCGGATCGTCGACTTTGATCACGCGCCCGACCACGCCGCCCGCAGTCACGACCGTGTCGCCGCGGCGCACATTCTCGACCATCTGCTTGTGCTGCTTCATGCGCTGCTGCTGCGGGCGGATCAGAAGGAAGTACATGATCGCAAAGATGAAAATCAGCGGTGCGATCGCGGTGAAACTGTCCATGCCGGGCATATATGGGGACTTCCGGGAAGCGGTTAAAGGCCCGGCAAAGCGCCGTCCTTGAGGGCGCGGACTATAGCTTTGCCGCACTCCAATGCAACCGTGACAGATCAAGGACTTAGGGCGGGGAAGTCCCCGAAAACGGGCCTAGTTCGACGCCATCCGCATCGATTTGGGGAGCAGCGCCGCGGGATCGACCGGGCGCTGGTTGCTCCCGCGGATCTCGAAGTGAAGCTGCGGCGTCGTCACGTCGCCGGTCGCGCCCGCATAGGCGATGACCTGGCCGGCCAGCACACGATCGGAACGGTTTACGACAAAGCTGTCCACATGCGCATACGCCGTGATGTAGCCGTTGTCGTGCTTGATGAGCACGAGGTTGCCGTAGCCCTTGAGCTCATTGCCGCAATAGCTGACGGTGCCCGACGCCGCCGCACGAACCGGTGCGCCCTGCGCAGCAGCGATATTGATGCCGTCATTGCGCTCGCCATTATCGGCCGCGCCATAGTTCAGGATGACATGGCCATTCACCGGCCACTGAAAGTGCACGGAGGAGTCGGCGGTCTGTTGCGGCTCATAAGACACCGCGCGCGGCGCGGGCTGTGCGGGTTGCGGATTGCTCGCCGTGTACCAGCCGGGCGTCGCGCGCGGCTTTGGCTTCGGCGCGTAGTACGTATTGTTGCTCGCCTGCTGTTGCTGCACCGGCGCAAGGCGATGCTGCTCGACGGGAGGAAGCTTTACGCTGCGCGGACCGTAATAGGTGTGATCCTCGACGTTCCACGACAATTGTGTGCGCGGGCTTTCCGTGCAGGCGCTGAGCGATATGGCGGCGAGCGCAGTCAGAACGAGAGCGCGAAATTCAGGTCTTTTTGTCCACGCGGTCATTGGGCGACTTCACTTCCTGAGGCACGCCCGAAACCATCGGGACGAATACGACGGGGAGAAGCTCTTCCTGCTCGTACCCTGCCTCTGTCCGGATGATCCGCGTCAAACGTTGAGAAAAACTTTCCGGCAAACCGAAATCGTTCGATTTCGGCACAGTTCCGACCGGCGCAATCAAGGCGCCGCCTGGTTTTAACTGTTCGATAAGGATTAACGGCACCTCGGCCACCGCAGCCGAAAGCACGATGCGATCGAACGGCGCCTGCTCCGGCCAGCCTTTGAATCCGTCGCCGTGTTTGGTGACGACGTTGTCGAGTTTCAACTGTTTGAAACGCGCCTCCGCCTGCTTCAACAGCGGGCGATGTCGCTCGATCGTGTAGACCTTGCGGCACAGCGGACTGAGCACTGCGGCCTGATAACCGGAGCCGGTACCGAGTTCGAGCACGCGCATATTCGGCGCGACCTTCAGCTCCTGCGTGATATAGGCGACGACGTAAGGCTGGCTGATCGTCTGGCCACAGGCGATCGGCAGCGCGCTGTTGTCCCACGCCTGATGTGCAAACGGTTCTTCGACAAATGCTTCACGCGGCGTGCGTTCGAGCGCGCCAAGGACCGCGTTGTCGTGGATGCCCTGGCGGCGCAGGGTCATGATCAATTGGATCGCGCGCGGGTCGCTCATGGACGCTATTTCGCGAAGACCTCGCGCAGGCTTTGCATCACATCGTGCTCGGTGAGGTTCAGATGCAGCGGTGTGACCGAGATGCGCTTCTCATAGATCGCGCGCAGGTCCGTGCCTTCCGGCGGATTGCTGCGCACGCGCCGGAAGCCGATCCAGAAATACGGGAAGCCGCGCGCATCGACGCGGCGATCGAGCGCCGCGGTCTGCATGTCGCGCTTGCCTTGCATCGTGATCTCGGTGCCCTGCACATCGCCCGGTTCGCAGTCCGGGAAGTTGATGTTCATCAGCACGTCGGACGGCCAGCCGGTCTCTACCAGCTTGCGGATTAGCGGTGGGCCGTTCTGCTCGCCGCACGACCAGCGGATATCGTTGTGCGGCTCGAAACCGTAAGACTGCGACATCGCGATCGACGGTATGCCAAGCGCACAGCCCTCCATCGCGCCGGCGATGGTGCCGGAATAGGTCACGTCGTCGGCGAGGTTGGAGCCGCGATTGACGCCGGAGAGAATGAGCGTCGGCTGCGCGTCCTTCATGACATGCGCGCACGCCATCATCACGCAATCGGTCGGCGTACCGGTGACGGCGAAGCGCTTCTTGTCGATCTCGCGCAGGCGCAGTGGCATCGACAACGTCAGCGAATGAGAGGCGCCGGATTGTTCGGTTTCGGGCGCAACAATCCAGACATCGTCGGTGAGCGCGCGGGCGATCTTCTCCGCCGCGACAAGGCCCGGCGCGTGGATGCCGTCGTCATTTGTGATCAGGATGCGCACTCAGGAAGCTCCGGAGAGATCGAGCGTTAGATACTCGCTGTCCGTCCAGTTGTCTCCGATTTTGTAGGTGTTCTTCGCCGCACCCGTCTTCTTGAAGCCAAGCTTGTCCAGAAAACGCCGCACCCGGTCGTTGCGCGGATCTATATCCGCCATGATCGACACCATACCACGCGCCCGTGACCGTTCGATAAGTGCCTCGGTCGCCTCGCGCGCGACGCCCGTACCCCAGACGGACCGCGCGAAGAGGAGGCCGAGTTCATTGGCCTGCCAAATGCCGATGCGACCGACGAGCGCGTCCTCTCTCAGAACGACAAAATCGTCTGCTGCACCGGATTCAACGGCGGCGATGGTCTTCGCGACCCATTCCTCGGTCTCCGCAATATCGGTGTGCGGCAGCCGTGACCAGTACGCCATTACATCCGCGTCGACGAAGATCGCATGCATCGCCCGCACATCAGCCATCGTGATGCGGCGGAGCGTGAGACGCGCCGTCGTGAGCGTGTCCGTCACGGCTTCGCGATCTTCTCCATCCCGCCCATGTAGGGACGCAGCACGTCTGGGACTGCGATCGAGCCATCCGGCTGCTGATAGTTCTCCATGATCGCGATCAGCGTGCGACCGACGGCGAGGCCGGAGCCGTTCAGTGTGTGCACGAAGCGGGGCTGCTTGGAATCCTTCGGGCGATAACGCGCATTCATGCGCCGCGCCTGGAAGTCGCCGCAGTTCGAGCACGACGAAATCTCGCGGAATCGGTTCTGCCCCGGAAGCCAGACCTCGATGTCGTAGGTGCGCTTGGCGGTGAAACCCATGTCACCTGTGCAAAGCGTGACGACACGATGATGCAACCCGAGACGCTTCAAAACTTCCTGAGCGCAATCGACCATGCGTTCGTGTTCGGCAGCGGATTGCTCCGGCGTCGCGATCGAAACGAGTTCGACCTTGGAGAACTGATGCTGCCGAATCATCCCTCGCGTATCCCTGCCAGCGGCGCCGGCTTCCGCGCGGAAACAAGGTGTCCACGCTGTCAGCCGCATAGGCAACTGCGCCTCGTCGAGAATTTCTTCGCGAACGTAGTTGGTGAGGGAAACCTCAGCGGTGGGGATAAGATAGAGAAGTGTGTCGTCCGTGCGATATGTATCTAGATCGCGACCCTCGCGTCTTGCTCGTCCGAACTGAACAAAATGCTCTTCGTATGTGGTTTCGCGACTGGTGACGAATAGATCATCTCTGAACTTTGGCAACTGGCCGGTTCCAAACGCGGCGCTTTCTCTGACCATCAATGGCGTCACGACTTCGGAATAACCGAACGTATCGGTGTGCAGATCAAGCATGAACATGCCGAGCGCGCGTTCGAGGCGCGCGAGACCGGCTTTTAGATACACGAAGCGCGCGCCGGAGACTTTCGCGGCGCGTTCGAAGTCCATCATGCCGAGCGCTTCGCCAAGGTCGAAATGCTCTTTCGCCGCGTTCATCGCCGGGCGCGCACCGAACGCGCGCGCGGACACCTCGACATTGTCGTTCTCGTCCGCGCCATCGGGCACATCGGACGCGGGAATATTCGGATAGGAGGCGAGAATGGAATCGAGATCGGCTTTCAGTGCGCGCTCTTCTTCCTCGCCCTTCTGAATCTCGCCCTTGAGATCGGCGACCTCTGCCATCAGCGCGCTCGCCTGCGCTTCGTCTTTCTTCGCCTTCGCCTGCCCGATCAGCTTTGAAGCCTCGTTGCGCCGCGCCTGCGCCTGCTGAAGACGCGTCTGCAGTGCGCGCAATCCGTGATCGCGGTCGAGGATGTCCTCGGCGATCGTCTGTGCGTCGGCGATGTTGCGGCGCTTCAGGCCTGCGATGAATGCATCCTTGTCGTCGCGAATGGCTTTGATGTCGTGCATGGCGGAAATCCTAGTATCGCGCCCCTAATGGCACGGGGGCCGGGACGGGTAAAGTTCGGAGCCAAATTCTCCGCAATCCCACTGGAAATTTGCCCGCCCGGTCATATCTGTGCGTAATCCGAGTGGGAACGAAGGGGTTTTCCAATGTCTGCTGCCACGCTCCCCCGCAAGACGCGGGAGATGCAATCCAACCATTTCGATTCGACCGTCTGGAACGACTTTCCGTTCCGCGACGACGACATCATTATCGCGACTTACGGCAAGTCGGGCACGACCTGGACGCAACAGATCATCGGGCAGCTTCTGTTCAACGGCTCCGCCGAAACGCATATCGGCGACATGTCGCCGTGGCTCGATCTGCGCGTGCCGCCGAAAGAGGTGAAGCTTCCGATGGTGGAGGCACAGACCCATCGCCGTTTCCTGAAGACACATCTCCCCGTCGATGCGCTCGTGTTCTCGCCGAAAGCGAAATACATCTATATCGGCCGCGACGGGCGCGATGCGCTGTGGAGTCTCTACAACCATCATGCGAAGGCGAACGACGCCTGGTACGCGGCGCTCAACGACACACCCGGCCTTGTCGGCGAAAAGATCGAACGCCCGACGCTCGATGTCGTGCCGTATTTCCGCCAATGGCTGGATCGCGACGGTTATCCGTTCTGGTCGCTGTGGGAGAACATCCGCAGCTGGTGGGCGATCCGCGACCAGCCGAACGTGATGCTGATGCACTTCAACACGCTCAAGGCCGACATGCCGGCCGGCATCCGCCGGATCGCCAAGTTTCTCGACATCCCGATCGACGAGAGCAAATTTCCCGCGATCGTCGAGCACTGCACCTTCGATTACATGAAGGCCCATGCGGCGCAGAGCGCGCCGCTCGGCGGCGGCCTTTGGGAAGGCGGCGCGGAAACCTTCATCAACAAGGGAACCAACGGCCGCTGGCGCGATCTCCTGACCCCGGACGACGTCACGGCCTACGAGGCCCGCGCGCTGAAGGAATTGGGGCCGGAATGTGCCCGCTGGCTGGCGACCGGCGAAATCGCGCAATAAAGGAACCCTTTGCGCCGAAGCCCGTTTCCAACCAGAGCGTCAGGAAACGTCATGCACTGTGCGATTCTCATAGCTATCGGAATGGTCGCGTTGCTTTGCGGCCCGATCTGCGGCGGCGTGCAGTGGCATGCATCCAACCGCAAATATGGCCGCAGCCCGTTCGTCTATCGCCATGTCGAAGACGAGCCGCGCCAATTGGAAATGACGAAGGTCTGACGGCCTAAGCCGCCGCCTCTTTCGCGCGGCCGCGTTCGATCATCCACACCAGAACAATCGAAATCTCGTAGAGCGCGATCAGCGGCACAGCGAGACTAATCATGCTGAACGCGTCCGGCGGCGTCAGGATGCCGGCGAGCGCGACGATGCCGACGATCGCATACCGGCGCACGTCGCGAAGCTGTTTCGCCGTGATGATGCCGACTCGGCCGAGCAAGGTGAGCAGCACCGGCATCTGGAACGTGAGCCCGAACGCGAAGATCAGCGTCATCACGAAATCGAGATATTCGCTCACCTTTGCCTGAAGCTGGATGCCGAGCCCACCATTGCTGGAGGGCGTCTCATAGCTCAGGAAAAAATGGATCGCGTAAGGCAACATCACATAGAGAACGAATGCCCCCCCCGCGATGAATAGCACCGGTGTCGCGAACAGGAATGGCAAAAACGCGCGGCGCTCGTTGCGATAAAGCCCGGGTGCCACAAACAACCAGACCTGTGCCGCAATGATCGGGAATGCGAGGCACACACCCGCGAACATGCCGACCTTCACATAGGTGAAAAACGTCTCGTACAGCGCGGTGTAGATCAGATGATCGTTCGGCTGCCCGGCGAGCGCATGCGCGAGCGGCAACGTCAGGAACGCGTAGATATTCTTGGCGAAGAAAAAACAGATCAGAAAGCAGACGACGAATGCGAGGACAGAATAGATCAGCCGCTTGCGCAGCTCGATCAGGTGATCCAGCAGCGGCGCTTTCGACGCCTCGATCTCATCTTCTTCGTCCTGCGGGCGCACGGTCACGACGTCCCCGGCGGTTCGGGCTGGCCCGTTACCGGCGCCGGCAGTTCGCCGGCGGGCTCGGATGTCATATCGGACGGCAGGATTGAATGCGGCGTCATCACCGGCGTGTCGATGCGGGTATCGCGCAGTGCGTTGATCTCCTTGCGCAGCTCGTCGAGCTCGGTCTGCCGCGCCATCTCGTCGAAGCTTTTGCGGAACTGGTCCGCCATGCCGCGCGCCTTGCCCATCCAGCGGCCGGCCATGTGCATGAAGCGCGGCAAATCCTTCGGCCCGATCACGACCAGCGCCACGATCAGGACGATGAGAATATGGCTCCAGCTAAAAAGGTCGATCATCGCCTTTCCGCGCGGCTAGCTCGCGGGCGTATCCTTCTTGGGCGGTTCCGGATGGTCGTCCGGGTTGGCGAGGCCCTTGCGGAAGCTCGATATGCCCTTGCCGAGATCGCCCATCACGTCGGAAATCTTGAAGCGGCTGCCGAAAAGCAGCAGCACGAATCCCCCGAAAATCAGGATGTGCCAGATGCTGAGGCCGCCCATGGAATTCTCCCTTTGCAAGCGCCTTATATGGCGATTGCCGACGCAGTTTGTACCCCCTTTAGGCTTTTTCGGGGTTAACGCCTAGCCGATCAGGATTTCGCCCTTGCGGTCCAAGGCCGCAGCGAGCGCGCCGAGGCGCTTCAGCACCGGCTCCCCAGCCAGCGCCTCGCGGCGGCGCGGCACGTCCAGAAGCACCTTTCCCGGCGTCAGGCGGAGCTTGGTGTGGCTGAGCTCGCCGACGGCCGAAGCCGACATGGCGAAGGCGAGCCGCGCGGTCAGACCGATCCGCAGCGCCAGTGCCTCGTCGTCGTGGTTGAGCAGGTCCTCGATGACCAGCGCCTTGGGAACTTCCTCGTCGCCGGAATAGCGATGGAACACGGCCGACGCGATCAAGGCGCGCGCGCGATGGTCGGCGCCTGCGAAAGGCGCGTGTATCACCTGATTGTAGGAGCCGACCGAGCGGTCATCGGGGTGCAGACGCCAGCCGATGTCGGAGAACAGGAACGCCGCCTGACGGATGCGGCGCAGCTCGGCGGTTTCATCGGGAAACAGCGGCGACGCCCATTGGAACATCTCCTGCGCATGCGCGGGCGAGCGGCTCATGCGCTCGTTTGCGGCTGCGGCGAATTCGATCAGCGGATCCTTGTCGCGTTCTTCGGGACCAAGCTGCGCGTGCAGCAGACCTTCGCGCAGACCGTAGGCCGACACCACGATTCGATCGACCTTCGTCGCCATCAGCAGGCGCTCGAGCACAATGGCGCCATAGGGGAGCAGCTCCGCGCGGCGCTTCGACACCGATTTCATCATGTTGAGCGATTTGCGAGATTGAACCGACAGCACGTCGCACAGCCGCAACGCGCGCGCCCGCGGGATCGTGTAGTGCTGCAGGACATGCAGCGGATATTCGCAGACTTCCATGTCGACACGCGCGACCGAACGCCAGATGCCGCCGACTGCATAGAGCGAACGCTTCTCCAGCGCCTTCAGGCTCGGGATTTCCGAGAGCCCGGCATCCACGATATCGCGCGCCTTGTTGGCGCTGCCCTTGGCGAGATCCATCAGGCGGAGCGGCCCGAACGGCAACGTCACGGGATCGGTCATCTTGCCGCCTTTGACGGTGACCATGTCGAGGCTGCCGCCTCCGAGATCGGCGGCGAGTCCGTCAGCGTCCGGAATTCCCGCAAGAACGCCCTCGGCCGCAAGACGCGCCTCTTCCTTTCCGGACAGAACCTGGATCGGCGCGCCCCATGCCGCTTCGGCTTTGCGAATGAAATCTTCGCCGTTCTCGGCATCGCGCGCGGCCGCCGTTGCGCCCGCCTCGCGGATCGTGGCACCCAGCCCGTCGGCAAGAAGCTTGAACCGCGCCAGAACCTCCAGCGCCATCTTCATGCCATCGGCGTTCAGCCGCTTGGTCGTGACCATGTCGCGGCCGATGCTGCAGATCGCCTTTTCATTGTGCACGGTCGCCGGCGCGCGCGACTGTGACTCGTAGACGACGAGACGAACTGAATTCGAACCGATGTCGAGAATGGCGACCGGTCCCTTCGCGGTCCTACGCGGGCGCACGGCAGCACCCGGGCCTGTCTCAGCCGGTATGGATGGTGCGTTGGCCATCTCAGTCGCGCCGCGTGACGATAGCGACGGGGCGGGCCTGGTCGATCTTCAGCGCCTTGCCGCGCCCAGACAGCGACGGATTGGTCATGAAATAGGTGTGCGCCGAGAATGCATCCGGCGCGGAAGCGTTCGGATCGCGGTCATATTGGCCTTCGGGATTCATGACCCAGCTCTGCGCCTGATCCTTGAGCAACGCAACCATGATCTGGTCCTGAACCTGTTGATGCACCGTCGGGTTTTCGATCGGCACCAGCGCCTCGACACGGCGGTCCAGATTGCGGGGCATCCAGTCCGCCGAAGAGATGAAAACGCGCGACTTGGCAGAAGGGAGCCCATGCCCGTTGCCGAAACAGACAATGCGGCCGTGCTCCAGGAACCGGCCGACAATGCTCTTCACCCGGATATTGTCGGACAGACCCGGAACGCCCGCCCGCAGGCAGCAGATGCCGCGGACGACAAGATCGATCTGCACACCTTCCTGACTCGCGCGATAGAGCGCGTCGATAATGCCGGGATCGACCAGGGAATTGAGCTTGATCCAGATCGCCGCCGGCCTGCCCGCGCGCGCATGGATCATCTCTTCCTGGATACAGTCGATCAGGCGGCCACGCAGCGTCAGCGGCGAGATCGCGATCTTTTCAAGCGCTACGGGTTCCGCGTACCCGGTGATGTAGTTGAACAGCTGCGCCGCATCACGGCCCAGCGCCGGATCGGCGCTGAACAGCGAGAGGTCGGTGTAAACCTTCGCGGTGTTGGGGTGGTAATTGCCGGTGCCGAAATGCACGTAGGTGTGCAGTTGATTGCTTTCACGGCGCACGACCAGACTTACTTTCGCGTGTGTCTTGAGCTCGATGAAGCCATATACGACCTGCACGCCGGCACGTTCCAGATCGCGGGCCCATTTGATGTTGGCGGCTTCGTCGAAGCGCGCCTTCAGCTCGACCAGCGCGGTCACCGATTTTCCGGCATCCGCGGCTTCGATCAGCGCGCTGACGATGGGGCTGTCGTGGCTGGTGCGATAGAGCGTCTGCTTGATCGCAACCACATCCGGATCGGCAGCCGCCTGTCGCAGGAACTGCACCACGACGTCGAAGCTCTCGAAAGGATGGTGGACGATGATGTCCTTGGCACGGATCGCGGCAAAACAGTCACCGCCGTGATCGCGGATTCGTTCCGGGAAACGTGCGTTGTAGGGTTTGAACTGCAGATCGGCGCGCTCGTCCAGGATCAGCTTGCGCAGGTCCGAAAGACCCAGCAGATGCTCGATAAGGACGAGCTCCTTGTCCTCGAGTTTGAGATGCTCGCAGATGAATTCGCGCAGGTCGTCGGGCATCGACTTGCTGCATTTCATGTGAATGACGTCACCGCGGCGGCGGCGCTTGAGCATCGTCTCAAACTGGCGCGCGAGATCTTCGGCTTCTTCCTCAAGCTCGACTTCGCTGTCGCGCAGGATCCGGAACAGGCCGCTGCCGTTCACCGTGTGCCCGGGGAACAGCTTGTCGAGATGGAGACCGATCAGGTCTTCGAGCGGAAGAAAGCGTGCGGCTTTGTCGGCGCCCGGGAGGCGCCAGAAACGCTGCAGCTGCGACGGCACAGGCAATAGCGCCATCACATGCTTGCCGTCCTTGCGCGTCAGCTTGAGCGCAAGCGTGAAGCCGAGATTGGGAATGAACGGAAACGGATGCGCCGGGTCGATTGCCAGCGGCGTCAGCACCGGGAATATCTGGTCGCGAAATCGCTTGCTCAGCCATTCGCGCTCGGATGCGGTCAGTTCATCGGGTGCAATGACCGCGATACCCGCGTCGCGCAGTTCCGTGTGCAACGTCTTCCAGACGACCTGCTGATCGCAAATAAGCTTGACGGCGGCTTCCTCGATGCGCGCAAGTTGCTCCGCCGGGGACAAACCGTCGTCGCTCGGCGTCGTGACGCTCGCCTTGACCATGCCTTTGAGGCCCGCGACGCGGACCATGTAGAACTCGTCGAGGTTTGACGCCGAGATCGACAGAAACCGCAACCGCTCCAGCACCGGGTGTTTCGCGTTCTGCGCCTCTTCCAGCACGCGCCTGTTGAAGGCCAGCCAGGACAATTCGCGATTGATGAAACGCTCCGGCGAGGCCGGATCGATGGCGGGCCGGATCGCGCTTTCCTGGGTCGTGAAGATTTCGACGATCGTTTCGGAAGACGCCTCGTCCGCCTGTTTCCGGCCTTCGTCGGTCACGATTTTGGGTTTCGGCGGGTTCATCCGGCCACGGTTAGATAATTGCGCGGCAAGGCTAAAGGAAATGGGTGAATCTGTCATGACATCGTTTCGGCCAAATCCGGGTTCTGACAGCGTTTTTCCCCAAAAAATGGGCAGGCGGATTCGTGGGGAGCAAATCCGCCTGCCCTCACAGATGGAGGCATTGGCCGGCCGGCGGGGTGGGGATTCACCGGTGGCTATCCGGGGGAATAACGCCCGGCTCCAACCAAAACTACTACCAGTTGCACTCCGCGAGAATTGCTTGATGGAGTTGCAGTTGCCGAATTCTTACCCCGATCCAACACGGGTGTGTTGGATTCAGTCCGGCAGGATTTCCCGCACCAGTGCGACCGTAATCGGACGCTTTTCCGAGAGCGCCTTGGCATCGGCGCGCGCGACAAACGCGTGAATGGCCGCCGGCGAGCGTTCGATCGAGCGTACCATCTGGTCAATGACCGCGTCAGGAACGTTCACCTGCCTGTCCGCAAACAGCTTGCGCGCCAGGGCGCCGAGCAATGTGTCATCCGGCTCCCAGAGCGGGAACGAAAGCATCGCGCGATAGCGCGACAGAAGATCGGGGAGCGTCGCCCGCCACCGCGAAGGCGGCTCGCGTCCGGTGAACAGCACCGCGCCACCGCCTTCGAGAAGCGCAAACAGAATTGCGTCGCGAGCCGCAGTGGGTTCGACGGCATCGATATTTTCAACGACGACCGCCGCAAACACCTGCTTCAGAAAGTCGGCGTTCAACGCCGGCGCTTCCACAGCCCTGGCGTTCGCGCGTTTCGCCCATGCGGCTGCAAGGTGCGACTTGCCCGAACCGGCGGGACCGGTCAGCGCCGCGGCGGGCGCCGGCCACTCCGGGTACGCATCGACGAAGGCCACGGCCTCGCGGTTGCCGGGCGCGACGATGAAATCCTCACGCCCCAAAGCGGGCCGGGTCTCCAATGGCAGGACAAGCTGACTCACGAGGTTCAGGCCGTGCGGCGGCCAAGCGCCAGCGCGCGAAGCAGCAATTGTCCATAGGCGAGCCAGGACGCGATCGTCACCGCGGCAGTTGCGATTGCCGCCGCGAAAATCACATTGGGCTGGTCGATGTCGAGCGCCAGAAGCAGAAGCACGACGCCGATGAAGGCGACCTGCACCACGGTGCTCGCCTTGCCGATGTTGAGCGGTGCGATCTGGACCGGCAGTGAGAACAGCCACGCGATGGCTACCCCAATGACGATCGCGAAGTCGCGGCCGATCACAAGCGCCGTCAGCCACAAGGGCACAGCGCCGATCACGGTCAGTGTCACAAAGCTCGCCAGCATCAGCACCTTGTCGGCGGCGGGGTCGAGATAGACGCCGAAACGCGAACCCGGAGACAGGCGGCGCGCGAGGTAGCCATCCAGCGCATCGCTCAGTCCTGCGAATGCGAACACGCACAGAGCGGCAACATCCTTGTCGTTCAGGATGAAATACGCCGTCAGCGGAGCCGCGAACAATCGCAGCGCTGTCAGAAAATTCGGCAGATGACGCAGAAGCGGTGTCACGGCGTTCCGCTGGTGGACAGCGCCCACTCCCCGCCGCTCTTTGTGAGGTAGACGCCCTTCGCCGCCAGCGCATCCTTCAACGCATCGGGGCCGCCGAGATAGGCGACGGAGATGCGCGCTTCGCCAATGTCCATCGCAACCACGCTGATGCCGGTGACATTCGCGACACTCGTCAACTGCGCCTGAAGCGCACCGAACTGTGCGAGCGAAGAGATGCGCACGTCCGCGATCAACTTGCCGGGCGTGCCAAAGCTCGCAGGCGTTTTCCACATCTCCTCGACGCCGTGCACTGCCGCATCCGCCGCCATCGAGTAGGTGCCGGCCGCGCCGCCTTTCTGCAATGGGACATCGAACGTGGTCTTTGAGGGCAGCTGCCCGGCGCCCAACCGCTTCAGATTGATCGTCAGGTGATCCGCGCTTGGCACGACCTGCACGACAACGGCTTCCGCAGAATGAATGCGCGAGGCGATGGGTTCGACATCGATCCAGTTCACAGAATCGAATGTAAGGGCGCCGAGCGTCGTCTGATCGCCTCCGCCCGGCAGTGCGAACGGCACTGCGCTTCCGCTATAGCGGGTTCCGGAAAACGCGGCGGTCCAGAGCGACGTGCTTGAAAAGTTCGGCGCCATGGGGATCAACAGGATGCGTTTCACTTGCAACTGCGTGTATGCGATGCCGCCGCTTTGCAGCACGCGACCAACACCTTCCGGGCTGAACGTGTAGGTGACATCGGCGACATAGCGCGTGGTCGAGCGCTTCTCGTTCTTCACCGTGAAGGTACGGATAATGCGCTGGAGCATGGCATCGTCGAGATTGGGCTGACGGCCCCAATCCTGCTGCTTGGTCACGCGCTTGTAGAGAATCGCCCAGGCCTTCGGGCGGCCCTGCGCCATCGCCGTTCCTTGCGCGACGGAAGCCGACGGGCCGGACGCGTCGACATGAATGCCGCTGACCGCGAAAATATCGTCCGCAAAGGCGGACCTTGGAAAAAGCGAAATCACGGCGAGCGCGAGTGCGAACGCCACGGAAAAATGAAAACGGCGCATGGAAAACCTGATATCGGGCCCGCCAACTATAGAGGGCCCGACACGCCTGCGGAAGCTAGGCTCTGATCAGGCCCTTCATGGGTGCGACACTGCCGCTGTCGGGGAAAACGGTCGTTTGCAGCGCCGCCTGGCTGACGCCCATGTGCTCCGCGAGCACACCTTTGAACAAAGCGCGCAGGTCGGTGCGCGGAGGCAGATCGCGCCCGTCCTTCAGGACAGCCGGCTTTAGCCCCACCCACTCGGCGCGAACGTGGCCGCCGCTCACCGCGCCGCCGAACAGAAATGCCGCGGCGCCGGTTCCATGATCCGTGCCACCCGCGCCGTTGGGACGAACGGTGCGCCCGAACTCCGTCGCCATCACGACCGCCGTCTTTTTCCACACCGGCCCAAGCGCGGCCTTGAGCGCTGCGATCGACTGGTCGAGCGCCTGAAGACGGCGTGCCAGAACGCCATCGCCGCCACCCTGGGTGATATGCGTGTCCCAACCGCTGGCATCGAGGACCGCGACGCGCGGACCGTCGGCTGCGGCGAGCAATTGTCCTGCGCCGCGAAACAGCGGCACGAGGTTGCCATAGGACGCCTTGTATTTCGGATTCCTCAGATTGGGATCGTCGGCATTGGCCTTCATGTCCGCTTCCATCGACAGACCGCCATCGAGCGAGGACGCCAGCGCGGGATCGCTGCCGTACATCGCGCGCACCTTCTTGAGGAAGGCGTCGTCCTGCGCCGACGGCGCGGCCGAAGGCATCCAGCTCGCCGCACGAACTTTGCCGGTGAGCAACAACGGTGGAGATTGCTCGATCGCGACGGCGCCGGTTCCATTGTTCAGCCCCATCGGCGTGAGCGCGCGGTTGAGCCAGCCATCGTTCATGACATGCGGACCCGAACCGCCGGTCTCCAGACAGTTCTGGCCTTCGAAATGCGAACGGTCGTGATAGGGCGAACAGATGTTCTGAAAGAGCACAGCCTCTTTGGCGTCGTAGAGCCCTTTCAGGTTGCTCAGTCCCGGGTTCAGTCCCCAGAAGCCGTCGAGATCGTGGACGCTCGTTCCGTCATGCGCGTCGAGCGCGAGAATGCCGCGCGTCGAGGCGTAGTCCTTGTCGCCATGGGGCGGCAGAGCGGCCAGCCCATCGAGCGCGCCGCGCAGAATGACGACGACGAGGCGGCGGTCCGTCGGGACATTTGCGAAGGCGAAGCGGAACGGTGCGTCCCACAGCGCCAGCGCGCTGGCGGCGGTCATGGTCTTGAGGATCGAGCGGCGCGTGGTCATGACGGGCATCCTTTACCGGCGCTGGAATTCCGGGCTGGCGAGAAGCAGCGCGAAGGCTTCGTTCTGCGATGACGCGCTCGCCATCGCCGATTTGGTTGCGGGACGCAGTTGCGGGCCAAGCGCCATCTCGGCGGCCGCGCTTGCGTTGATCGAGGCCGGCAGGTCGCTGCCGAAATCCTTCGCCCACTGGATGCGGCCAAGCATGGCATCGGCGCCGTTCCAGGAATCCGCATCGTCGGGCCAACCCTTCGGCGAGGGCGCGCCGAACGGCACCTCGCCCATCACGCGCACCGACGCGAGAAGCCGCTTCAGATGATTGCGCTGATGATCCATGTCGCGCGTCTGGGGCCAGCCGCTGAGCCGCATGGCCGCCGTCACATATTCGATCGGCGTGCGCATCTTCTTCTGCTCGGCACTCCACGCCGCCGGCTCGTTGACGATCGCCTGCGCGAGCGCATGCAGATTGCCATGCGTGTCGTTGAATGTCTTTTCGAGACGCGCGACGGATTCCCTGGGCGGATTGTCGGAGATGAAATGGGCCGCGAGCTTGCGCGCGATGTTGCGGGCCGTCGCGGGGTCGTGCGCGAGATCCTTGATCGCCGCGACGCTGCCGTCCCAACCCGCCTGATACACCTTGCCGCGCAGCGTGATGGGACCGGGTTCGTGGCGCTCGGGATAGAAGCCGAAACCATTGGCATGCTCGTCATAGAGGCCGAAGCCCGTCAACAGCTTCGCCATCGCAATGACGTCGGCCTGCGTATAGCCGCCATCGACGCCGAGCGTGTAGAGCTCCATCAACTCGCGGCCGAGATTCTCGTTGAGGCCCTTGCCGTTGTTTTTGCCGGCCTTCGAATTCGGGCCGATGGAGCGCCAGTTGTCGAGATAGATCTGCATCGCGGGATGCATGACGACGGCGAACAGCATGTCCTCGAACGTGCCGTTGATGTTCGGACGGATCGCTTCGCGCTCGAAATCGCCGGCGAACAGCGTGACCTTCTTTTTCTTCGCGGAGACCGTGAAGTGATTGCTCCAGAACCGCACCAGGCGTTCGGCGAACGGCCGGTCGGTGGTGAAGCCGAGCGCGAAACGCGACGCCATCTCGCTGGCGTATTCGATCTTGCGGATGCGCTCGACGCCGTCACCGCCACCGCCCTTGTGCTTGGCATCGGCAGCGTCGCCGGCGTCCATATCATCCGCCGGCGGCTTCGCGTTGTCCGCCATTTTGAGCTTGGCTTTTTCTTCGTCCTTCTTGCGCGTGACCTTGTTGCCCTTGGCCATGAACTTCGCGACTTTGTAGGCATCTTCCTCGCCCACAAGCTTTCCGGCGTTCGGGAACGGACCGCCGTCGAGCGGCACAAGCTGCGGCGCGGGACCGCTCATCTGGGCCATCAGCCAGGCTTTGGGATTGTCGCTGGCGCGCGCGATTTCACCGGGACGGGCGCCCAGTCCAAAACGATTCGCAGCGATTGCGCCTTCAAGCGACATTGTTACTCCGATTCAATGGTTGCGCGGGTCCCTGTGCCTGCTTAAACGGGTGCCGAACCTACCTCCGTCGCGCCATGACAACGCCAGAAAATCCCGGCAAGAACAGCCTCACCTACAAAGACGCCGGCGTCGACATCGACGCGGGCGAGGAACTCGTGTCCCGGATCGGGCCCGCTGCGAAAGCGACGCGACGCCCCGGCGCGGATGCGGACCTCGGCGGCTTCGGCGGCTTGTTCGATCTCAAAGCCGCCGGCTTCAAGGATCCCATCATCGTCGCCTCGACCGACGGCGTCGGCACCAAGCTGAAGATTGCCATCGAAACACGGCTGTTCCATGGCATCGGGCAGGATCTTGTCGCGATGTGCGTGAACGACATCGTGGTGCAGGGCGCGGAGCCGCTGTTCTTTCTCGACTATTACGCGACCGGAAAGCTCGACGTCGATGCGGCGGCGACCGTCGTCGAAGGCATCGCGCGCGCGTGCAAAGAGTCAGGCTGCGCACTGATCGGCGGTGAGACGGCGGAGATGCCAGGCCTCTACGCCAAGGGCGATTTCGATCTCGCCGGTTTCACCGTTGGCGCGGTGGAGCGCGGGCACGTTCTGCCGCGCACGAGTGAAATGCGCGCGGGCGACGTCGTGATCGGCGTCGCGTCGTCGGGCGTGCATTCCAACGGCTACTCGCTGGTGCGCAAAGTCGCGGAGCAGAGCGGCATTCCCTATTCCGGCCCGTCGCCGTTCTCCGACCAGACGCTCGGCGAAGCGCTGATGACGCCGACGACGCTGTACGTGAAGAGCGCGCTGGCCACGATCCGTAGCGGTCACGTGCACGGCCTCGCGCATATCACCGGCGGCGGCATCACGGAGAACCTTCCACGCTGCCTGCCCGAAGGCCTCGATGCGGAGATCGACCTCGAATGCTGGACGCCGCCCGCGGTGTTCGGATGGCTGTCGCGTGAAGCCGGTATCGCGCCGCTGGAGATGCTGCGCACGTTCAATTGCGGCATCGGCTTGATCGCGATCACCGATATGCGTTCCTCCGGCCATGTCATCGACGCTTTCCAGGAAAGCGGCACCAAAGCGATGCGCATCGGCACGCTGGTGAAAGGCGAAGGCGAAGCGAAGGTCCATTATCGCGGGTCCCTGAAACTGTGAGCCGTATCCGCACCGCCGTTCTCCTTTCCGGGCGCGGCAGCAATTTGAAGAGTTTGATCGCGGCGTGTGCCGAGCCACATTTTCCGGCGGAGATCGTGCTGGTGATCTCCAATGCCGAAAGCGCGGGCGGGCTTGTCATCGCGCGCGAGGCGGGCATCGCAACCAAGGCCATTCCGCACAAGCCGTTTCCATCGCGCGAGGCGTTCGATGCCGAGATCGATGCAGCGCTGAAGGCGGCGCATGTCGAGCTCGTCTGCGAAGCCGGCTTCATGCGCATCCATTCCGCGTGGTTCGCGAAAGAATGGGAAGGCCGCATCCTCAACATCCATCCTTCGCTGCTGCCGAAATTCCCCGGCGTGAAAGTGCACGAGCAGGTGCTCGCCGCCGGCGAAAGCGAGAGCGGCGCGACCGTCCACTTCCTCACCGCCGAACTCGACAGCGGCCCCATCGTCGCGCAGGCGAAAGTGCCTGTTCTTCCCGGCGACACGCCGGAGACGCTCGCCGCACGGGTGCTCGAAGCCGAACATGTTCTGTATCCGACTGCGCTCAAGCTCGTGGCGGAAAAGCGCGTGCGGCTGGAGAACGGCAAGGCCGTCGTCGCCGTCTAGGCGCTGCATTCAGCAATATAATTGTTCCGCGAAAATCACAGGGGAGCCCCCTCTCATCTCCTTGTGGCAGGTCCCGCAAAAACCACGACATCGTGAGACTTAATATCGCGTTCTCAACAATTTTTGCGCGCCGATCCCGTCTCCCTCTCCGCCTCGCGTTACCGCGCGCTGAACACAATTCTCCCGCCGCGCAGAACCGGTTTCTGCACGTGAAGGGCGTGAGAACAAAATAAGAACATTTTGGACGGATTCAAGTCCCGACAAGGGCGCAGTACACTTTTTTATTGGATGCCGGCCTTCAGCGTGACGGTGCGGGTCGAGCCGTTGGCGTCAACCGTCCAGGTCTCGCCGATCTTGTGCGCGGCGATCGGCGTGCACAGCGGGTTCGTCGTGTTCGGCGGCAGCTCGCCGACGAAGGTCCGGCAGAGATTGCCCTTCCCGTCCAGCAACCAGGTGCCTTTGAACGTCTTGCTCATGCCCATCATCGAGCCGACCATGTCGAAGCTGCGATCGGCGCGATAATGCGTATGCACCTCGCTCATCCCGCCCGTCGAAACGACCGTGTTGCCATAGGTGCTCGCCATGACGTCGTCGCCGGCGAACGCGGGCGTCGCACACAAAGCGGCGATCGATGCGATGAGAATAACTTTGGACATGGGGATTCTCCGATTGGGACTGCGAAGAGGATATCGGGGATTGCCGGGATGAAAAGCGTTCTGTTTCGACGTGCCCGCTTCGCGAACCGCCGGCCGCCGCATCAGCCCGCAGGACATCCCGCGCTTTTCTTCGCCGCGGCCAGCCCCTCTTCCGGCGACGCCTGACCCGGCACGTCGGTGATTTTCTTTTCGGGATGCTGCTTTCGGGCATCGGCGAGAGCCACGCCGGCCTGATCGAGATAGGGGCAGGCTTTGAGCGGCGCGCCGCGCGCCATCTGGTTCATCGCCAGCATGAAGCTGACGTTCGCGACGAGATCGAGCTGCTGGGTCTGCCGGTAGAGCGTCAGCGCCTGCTCGAAATATCCGTCGGAGATATCGAACTCCTCCGCGGAGGGATGTGGCGGCGCATCCGGATGCAGGTTCAGGATTGTCGGGTTGTCCTTCGACCCGCCATAGCGCGCGAGAATTCCGTAAAGCCGGTAGGCGTTGGCGAGGCACGCGGTGTCGTTCTTCGGCTGGCAATCGGCGATGACCGCATCGATCTCCCGCCGCGCCTGCATCACGCGGCCTTCATGGGTGAGAAGGTACTCCGCGTCGGCAAGCTTCGCGGCAGGATCGCCGGCCAGTGCGCTATCCGCATAGAACAGCGACAGCATCGCAGTCAGGACAAACACGCCGCGAGCGGGTCTGGCGGATCGCATGACGCTACACCGCCGTGGCCTTCAGGCGCGGCTTTGCCGCAGCGTCGTGCGCGACCTCATCCTGCGCCGCCGTATCGGAGGGCGCGTCCGCCGCGGCACACATATCGAGGATGTGCTGGGCCATCTGGTAGTAGCCGGCCGGCGAGTAGTGGCGGGTGCGGCCGTGCGCCTTCATGTCGTCGGAGAGAAGCGTGTTCACGTCGACGAAGCGGAATTTGGGATGGACGGCGCAATATTGCTCGCACGCCTGGTTGAAGGCTTCGCGGCGGCCGCGGCCGGATTCGCCGGTGGCGCCGATCAGGATGATGCGCGCGCTGCCGCGGCTTTTCTTGTCGACGGTGTCGAAGCTGCGCTCCATCAACGCCCAGCGCTCCTCCTCGCTGAGCTCGATCTCCTCGGCGTTGTCGGAGAACCCGCGCAGATTGGTGCGCTTGAGATAGCGCGCCCAGCGCGTGGTGAGACGCACCTGGATCTCGCCGCCGATATCGAAGAAGCGCGCCTGCATGCCGCTCCACATGCACAGGATGATGAGGTCGGAGGTCGCCACCGCGTCGTCGAACTCGCGCACGTCCTTCAGCGACCAGAGCGGAAGCACATCGGCATGCTTCTCGATCGCCTTGCGATCGCCGACGATGAAGAACGGATCGTCGTAGCGGACCTTCAGCTCGCCATCCATGCGATTGACGAACTCGACGCGATTGGCGCTGCAATAGCTCGCGAGCTGCAGGAGATCGCAGCCGCCGAGAAGCAGGAGCTTGCCGACCTTCTTCGCCGAAGCCGCGTCTTCCCCACCGCCGGTGTTGATCCAGTCGATGCCGGTGTGCTCGGAAAGTCCGTAAGACACCGGCTGCGCGATCTCGAGATCGGGACGCTCCAGCATCTCATAGACGTACTGCTCCACGCCCATGTGCATCGTGCGGCAGGAGAACGCGAAGTGGATCAGCCGGCGATAGGCCGCCTTCTTCTTCATCAGGAAGAAGCCGATCAGCCCGTAGTCGCCGTAATTGTCCTGCGCGAACACGCACCCCGCGACATGGGCGTACATCGTCAGCTCCTTGCGGAATTCGGCGATGTCTTCCGGCGTCTCCAGCCGCTTCTTCGTGTAGTTGAGCTGGTTGGTGCGGTTGATCAGTTCGACCACGCGGTCGAAATTCGCATCGATGTCGTAATCGATGCGGACGCGGATGTTGCTGGCGCGCAGAAATTCCTCGTTCGACAAGGTGCTGGCGCTGCGTTCCTCCACCTTCTGCTGAAGGAAACGGTATTGCTTGAGCCGCGTCATCTCCGGGTCGTTCTTGCCCTTGAGATGCGGATCGTCGAGCAGCCCCTCCAGCACATCATCGGGATGCGCGGTCATGATCTCGGGATTGAAGAACTTCACCTCTTCGAGGTTCGAGGGGTTATCGTCGATGAACAGCACGTTCTCGGCGCGCAGGGCGGCGCCCTCGATCATTTCGGCGATTGCCTTGCCCTTGGGGCTGAAGCTGATATGCGGAAACACGAAATAGTCCCACATGCCCAGTTCGATCAGCTTGGCTTTGGTCTGTTCGAAATCGTTCTTGGAGCAGATCGAGCTGATGATGCCGCGCTTGCACAGCGTCACCACCATGTCGTGGTTGCGCGCGATGGGAGAGATGCCGCCCTCGCTCAGCGTTCCCTTCCAAAAGGTCTCGTCCAGATCCCAGATGACGAGCTTGACGCTCTTTCCGATCATTCCCGTACTCTACACAACGGCGGATTTTTGTTGATGTGGGCAATCTAACGGCAATAATGCCCCGCGTAAAACCCAATATTTTCAGAAGCGTAACCACGTTGCGCGCACGGAGCGGACTTTGAGCAGCGTGGATGGCCCCGACTTCATTTGCGTGGGATTGCCGAAAGCGGGCACCGGCTGGCTGTTCGACCAGTTGAACGATCATCCCGAGTTCTGGATGCCGCCGGTCAAGGAGTTCCTCTACCTGAAGAAGCCCGTCATGAAGATGCGCTTCGTCACGCCGGAAGGCGAGCCGCGCCAAAACAAGAGCGGCGCAGAACGGCGCCCGCACCGCACGGATCTCGACGAACGCGATCGCGGGTTCCTGCAACTGGCTGCAGCAAGCGCGGGGCAGCCGCGAGACCTCGATCGTTATGCGGAGTTCTTCCGCTTCAAAGGCGACCTCATGTCCGGCGATATCTCGCCGCCTTATTGCGCACTGCCCGACGACATCATCGAAGCGTTTGCCGCGCGCTACCCGAACACGAAGATCATTCTCCTGGTGCGCGATCCCGTGGCGCGCGCATGGTCGCGGATATCGATGGAGGATCGCGACGGCGTTCTGAATACCGCGGTTCTCAACGATCCGGATCGGTTCCGGCGTTATGTGGAGAAGAACAAAAAGATCGGCAGCATAAGAGCGACCGAAGTGGTGCAGCGCTGGCGCAAGCTCGCGCCGAAAAACCCCTTTCAATGGTTCCTGTTCGACGACATCGCGGAGCGGCCGGAGACCGTGCGGCGCGACATCCTCACATTCCTGGGCGCCGATCCGGAAAGGAAAGGCGCAGGCCTCGCGGCCGACTACAATCGCAAGAGCGAGGAACGAAAGCTTGAGATGAGCGCGATGGCCAGAACCGTTCTGGCCGAGCGTTACGCGGAAGAACTCAAAGACGGCGCCGCATTCTTCGGCGGCGCCGCAGCGACGTGGCCTACGAAATACGCGCCAGCCTGATCATCTAGTCCTATCGTATCAAGTTCAGAACCAAATCGAGCTGTATTGAGGGGCCGAAACGGCGAAGCTGAAAACCACGCACTGACCGATGGCAAGGTCTCTATACTTTTCTCCGCGAAAAACCTTACCATAGATTGCAATGAGCGGCAGCGTTGTTCGCGGCCACATTTTAGACAGGCATTGCCTTTGGCGATATTCAATACCCAAAACACCGTGTTTGTGACCGGTGAATTCACTTTGCGAGAATTGCCGCTTTTGCTCGCGGCAATGCATCGCGTGGTGAGCAAACAAGGCTTT